>JAKSBZ010000101.1 GCA_022360875.1 Cytophagales bacterium
AAAAAACATCAACAACAAGCCAACACTAATAAAACCTGAATTTAATGGACCATACGGCAACCGCGGAAAAAGACCGCTCCCGCGAATTTCTCAGCCTGTTAAAATCTTTCGAAAACAAAGCACCCGAAATCATATTCGAATGGAACGACCCAGAAACCGAAGCCCGGGGCTGGGCCGTCATCAACTCGCTCCGCGGCGGAGCTGCCGGAGGCGGCACCCGCATGCGCCTGGGGCTCGACAAACACGAGGTGATCTCGCTGGCCAAAACCATGGAGATAAAATTCACGGTTTCCGGGCCGGCTATCGGAGGCGCCAAGTCGGGCATAAATTTCGACCCCCGCGACCCGCGAAAGGAAGGCGTGCTTAAAAGGTGGTACAAGGCCGTCACGCCTCTGCTGAAAAACTACTACGGCACGGGAGGCGATCTTAACGTTAACGAAAAAAGCGAAGTCATTCCGATAACCGAAAGCTACGGACTTTGGCACCCGCAGGAAGGCGTCGTTAACGGACATTTCCGAGCCGACTCACCAGAGATGATCAAAAAACTGGAACAGCTGCGGCTGGGCGCCAAAAAGGTAATCGAGGACGCCCGCTACTCCCCTTCTGTCTCGCGGAAGTTCAGCGTTTCGGACATGATAACGGGCTGGGGCGTCGCCGAGTCGGTGAAGCACTTTTATTCGATCTGGGAAGGACAGCAAGCCGGCAAAAAGGCAATCATACAGGGCTGGGGCAATGTAGCCTCTTCCGCGGCCTATTACCTCGCCAAAGAAGGCGTGCGCATTGTCGGTATCATTGACCGCACCGGAGGCCTTATCCGCCCCGAAGGCATCGGATACGAAGAAATCAGAGATTTGTACCTTAACAAAAAAGGCAGCCGGCTCAGCGCTCCTTCCCTGCTTACGTTCGAGGAAACCAACGAAAAAATCTGGGATGCCGGAGCGGAAATTTTCATTCCGGCCGCCGCTTCGCGCCTGGTCACCAAAGAACAAGTCGAGCGGATGGTCCACAACAGACTTGAAGTAATTGCCTGCGGCGCCAACGTGCCGTTCGCCAACCCGGAAATCTTTTTCGGCGAAACAGCACATTTCGCCGACGAACGCACGGCTGTAATCCCGGACTTCATCGCAAACAGCGGCATGGCAAGAACCTTCTCTTTCCTTATGGAAACCAACGCAGAAGTTACCGACCAGGCGATTTTTCGGGCCGTTTCCTCCACTGTCAAACAAGCGCTGCTAAACGTCCGGTCAGTCAATCCGGAATCCACCGGCCTTTCGAAAACCGCTTTCAAACTGGCCATGGATCAGCTGCTGTAAGCGCCCCGGAAACCGAAATCAATAATTCAACACCACTCCTTTGGCTTCAAGTTCCCGGATCAGCGGCTTTTCCTTCATTTCACCTCTTTTGGTGAACCCATTTTCTCCCAGATAAAGCAGCTGCAGCCGCTGGCTTTTGAACCGGCGAGCCTCGGGCAACTCCTCGATCTGATTATTCGAAAGATTCAAATCCTCAAGCACTTCAAGTTCAAAAACATCTTCGGGAAATTCGGTAAGGTAATTCATGTGAGCATGAAGCACTTTAAGCCGCGGAAGCTTTTTCAGGTCAATACCCAGCGCGACCAGCTTATTGTCCTGGATGTAAAGCTTCTCCAGCATCTTCATTTCCTCCAAAAACTTAGGCAGTGCTATCAAACAATTATGCGCAACATACAGCGTTTTCAGCTGTTTCAATTCCTGAAGACGCGCAGGAAACTCAGCCAGCTGATTGTAATAAATATCGAGCTGTTTCAGACTGCGGGCCTGAAAAACCGCCGGCGGAATTTCTTTGAAAAGGTTGTCGTACAAAACAATGTATTCCAGGCTGTCAAACCCGGCAAACACCTCAGGCAGTTCCGACAAGTGGTTTTTACCCAAATTCAGTACTTTCAAAGTTTGGAGCCGGGAAATTTCTTTAGGTACAGAATAGATTTTATTGCCGTTCAGACAAAGCGTCTTCAAGCAACAAAGCTTCGGAATGTCCTTGCCTCTCAGCTCCAGGCTGTTGTCACCTAAATTCAGCGACCTCAAGCGTCTGTTCTTCTTCAGTTTTTTTGGAAAAACCGCTAGCTGATTGCTTTCCATATCCAAACTCTCAAGCTTTTTCAGTTTTCGGATCGTCCTCGGAAATTCGGAAAGTCCATTGCCGCTAAGACGCAGCGTACGCAGATTCTTCAGCCTAGGAAACCAAAAGCGAATCGGACTATCCGAAGCAAGCCATTCCAGCTCTCGCTCCTGAGCCAGCTTCTTTCGATAAAGAGAATCCCGTTTGCGCGGTATTCGAACTTTTCGCCAGCGCTTTTTCCCGTTGTGCTCATGCTCGATTAACCGCAGCTTCTTCAGGCGTTTAAGCTTTCTGGGCAGCCGGAAAATTCCGGAACCCGACAGATACAGTTCCTCTAAGTTTTTGCATTCGAAAATCCACTTTGGCAACTCGCCAAGAGGGGCACCTCCCAAATGCATCAAAGGACAAAAAATCACGCGCGTTACGGTATCCTTCCGCGTGCTCTGTGCAATTTTTTTGTAATGATAAACCATTCGGTTTTGCCCGAATGAAGCAACACACACAAACGAAAACAGTAAATAAAAAGTAAAATTTTTCATAGCAGCCAATTTAAATATACAAGCAGGCTGCAACTTGGCGCGCATGCGCAAACAGCAACCTTTGATTGGAAAAACTATTAGAACTAAACTATCAGTTGTTAAACTACACATTTAGTTTCAATATAAAAAATTTTATTTTAAACAACATTATCAACATATATTAATTTAATAATAATGAAGACAAAGCATTAATTGGAATGATCCAATTTGACCGGCCTGGAAAGCAAAATAAGAGGCGTTCTGCGGGACAAAGAACAAAAGGGGTTGAAATTGCCCCTCCAATACAGCCCTTGCTGAGCAAAGAAACCTATGCACAGCTGCACGGCAATCCTGGAAACCAAAAAAAATCCGAACACCAAAAACAAATTGAAGATCATTTAGAACATTACGCGTTTCTGAAAGAAGAAATTGAACAGCTGGGAGAATCGCGAGAAGGCCGAGGGACTCCCAAGGGAATGCAGGACAACATCTACAAAGCGCTGCGCGCGCTCCACAAACTGGAACAGCTGATTTTCAAATGGAAAAAAACCGTTTCATTCAGCCAAAGCGACCTGGAGATGAGAACCGACGAAAGCGAACTGGGCATCAACCTTAGGCTGCTGGATGAAATACAGGAGGAACGCGCTTTTGTCACATACTATTTGCGGTTTTACGGCCTTGGCCTCATGCCCAGCTACAAATACGGCCTGATGGAAGCGCCTAATGTGCTTTACCCGGAAGCGCTTCAGGCCGTCATGCACAGCACCAAAAGAGAAGCCAACCTGTTTTTGATGCACGCCGAAGGCGATGGAAAAACCCACAACGAAACCATAAAAAACCGTCTGATGGCAAACATCGGGCAACTCATGGCTTTCCCTACCGGCGTAAAAATCCTGTCGTTCCTGGCCCAAAACATGAGCCGGGAAGGCTTTACGCCAAGCCTGAACCTGACCGCCCAAAGTCCGCCGGGAAAAATACAGCCGGAAATGGATTTCAATGCCGAGGAAGATTCCCTCAGCATCGACACCTCATGGAAAGCATCAAGCTACTTTGTGCAGGTGAGGCAAGAAACCAAAATCTCCCCGCTTAAAAGACTTTTAAAACGTAAAAAGAACCAGCCGCTGACCTTCACTACTCCTTACCTGCAGCTCGCAAGACTGCTGGATTCCTATGCTTATGCAAAAAAAGGCGTCCCAAAAAGCCGGGCGGACCAGCTGATTAAGGAAGATATGATAAAACTGTACAACGAAGCAGGACTGGAAACTCCCGACAACCTGGAAATGCTTAAGGCAAGCAGCGGCTTCGAAAGTATCCAAGCGCCAGACGGATCGGGCAACACGACCGGCAGAGCAAACTCTATCGAAGCGCCCGAAATGCAGTTTGATGCGCCACAAAAAGAAAACAGTCAGGAATCCGGCTTAAGCACCAGGCGAAACATGAGTCCCAAAAACCGCCAAACGATATACGGACTTCGGCGCCCCATAGGACCAAAACTGCAGAAAGACCAGGAAGAAATAGACAAACTCACGCCATCCCTCGGTTTTTCGACGCAGGACATTGACTTCAGCACATTCCACATCCTGGGCGAACAGGGCGCCTACGGCTCGGTTTACGGCTTCCGCACCTTGAGCGGAGAAGAGCGCATCATGAAATTCGTCAGCGTATCGGATGAATACAAGCTGGCATTTTCCCGCAATCCAGAGAAAGAGGCCTTCGCTTCCAATTTCATCAAAAGCCTCGGACAGCGGGTTGACGCTCCGGCCACTCTCGCTATTGGCAAAGAAGAGCCCTACCTCGACGAGCTGCGCGAACAGGCTGCGCGCTGCCCGAATCCCGAAACCAGAGCGAGCCTGAAAAAAGACATTGCTTTGGCAAAAAAACGTTCGTACCGCTACTCCTGCCTTGTGATGGAAAAAGTGGCGGGAGTTACCAGAAATCAGCTAATGAAAGAATACGGAACTGCTTCGGGCCATGCGCAGCTTCAGCGTGTTGCGCAATGGGCCGACTATCAGGCCGCCATGGGCGAACTGTACGTCTATGACCTTGTGCTTGGAAACTACGATCGCTTCTGGATGACTATCCACGGTGGAAACGCCATGTTCAATGTCAAAATGGACCGGTACAGAAACAACGGAGCACCTAAAGTGGTGCCGCAGGAAGGAAAGCCAATAAATGCCATTGACCAGACCCTGAGCTCGTACGGGCAGCATATGATGGTTCGCTACCTCAGAGATCAGCAGTTTGTCAATCAGGGTAAAAATGCCACAGAAAAGAAAGCGAACAATATAAAATTCTCCATGGCAGGAAAAACAGCCGTCGAAGCGGAAGACCTGCCTTTTCACTTCCAAAGTCAGACCCAAACGCAACTGAGTTTTATCCGCAAGCTTTTCAAACAGGTGCTGGACAGCTTAATGAAAAAAGATCTGGGCAAATCCATGCCTATCCACTTCATGCAGACAATACTAGGCGAGGAAGACAATTTCCGCGCCCTGGAAATCGGAATGGTTGAGGCCATGCTGCAGCTGCGCAACAAAAGAGACATGCTCCGGGCTTTCTCCAAAGTGCAGTACTCAGAGTTCTCCCACGATGCGGACTATCTGTTCGAAACCTGCCAGATGGTGGACGATTTAGTCTCCAGCTACGGAGAAGGCGTCCTGGAAGACAAGCTTGAAGAAGAAAAATTCCACGTACGGGGTTTGTAGAGATTCCCAGCCTGCCTGTTAAAAATATGCGCGCAGCACGATGAAACCTCATCCATTCCCAAAAGCAAAAAGCGCGGCTCAATACACCGCGCTTTTTTATTTACCAAATCAATATATCACTCAAATCAGTACCCTTTGTTCTGAGTCAGTTTCGGGTTTTTATCCCGCTCACCCTGCGGAATCGGCTGCAAGTAGTGCTTTTCCAAAAAAACCTGTTTTGGCCTATTGTCCACAACATAGCTCATGTCGTATTTGACTGTTCCGTCTTCCTCCTTAGTCACTACAACACCGTGAAAATACTTGCCGTGCAGCACCTCCACACTTTTTCTCCAGCGAATCAAATCCCACCAGCGAAGATCTTCATAAGCGGTCTCCAAGCGTCTTTCGTGTCTAAGCTTTTCTCTCATTACCTCCTTGCTCAGCCCGGCCTCAAAGTTGTCCATGTTCAAGCGCCCGCGAATCGGTTTGATGCAATTGTAAACCAAATCCGTAGGTCCGTTTAGCTCATTTTCCGCTTCAGCGCAGTTCAGCAAGATCTCTGCCAGTCGGAAAACCTTCCAGCTGATTGTGCACTCTTCCCATGACACTCCCTTCGGCAGCGTTTCGTCCAAATGCTTGCGTACATAATATCCTGTAATGGTGTGCAAAGCCGACTTGTTAATAGCATCCGGCCCGTCAGGAGATGAGGTGTCCATCACTTTTCCCTTAAATTCAGCCCCGTGGTAAAGAATAGTTGCGTAGAACCTAGGATCCCGGTTCTCGTAAGGATGCTTCGGATCGTAGCCGCTGTTTGGATCGGTAATCGGCAGCCCGTTGCTCATATAGTAGGCGTCAACCAGTTCCTGCGTCGGATTGGTCTGGGATCCCCATAAAGCCGCATAGCTAAACGGAAGATTGTATACATCAAAACGATGTCCTTTGGTGGTTTTGCCGCTGAAAAGAATTTCGAAAATCACCTCAGCGTCGCCGCCCTTCGAAGCAAACAGCTCCGAATAGCTCGGGTTAAGAACAAAATTTTCCGAATCGATGATCCGCTTGGAATAGTCAATACACTTGGCCCAACGCTGTGCATACAACATAGCACGCGATCCCAGTGCCCAGCAGGCTTCCTTTGTCGCCCTTCCGTTCTCGATTTTTGCCTTATACGGCAGAATATCATCTATTTCATCAAGCTCCTTGTCGATGAAATCCCAAATATCAGAAGCCGGCGTGCGCGGCAACAACAATTCATCTTCAAGCGTCTGCGCCTTAGTAATTAAAGGCATATCCCCGTACCGCTTCACCATTTCAAAATAAAATTTAGCCCTAAGCCAGCGCGCTTCGGCAATTGTCTGGGTTTTAAAGCCCTCGCTCAGCGCCGTACTCGCTCCAACATTTTCGATATACTCATTGGTTTTCCGGATCGCTCTGTATTTCCACGCGCTCATCTCCCCGGGATTTCTTGTAGCACTCATCAACCCGGGAACTACGACTGACTGCGAACTAATCCAGCCTGATTTTGTCCGGCCGTTATCCGTACAATTATCAGTCATATAGTAAGTTGGGGCATCATTATACCTCAAACTAAAAGGATTATAAATATTGTTGTAAATATCACTTAAATAAGCCTCTGCTAAACTTTCGTCCTCATACACTAACGGAGAACCAATAATGCGCAAAGGTTCACGGTCCAGATAATCTTCGCAGGACTGCAAAACAAAAGAGGCGGCAATTGCAAATACTATTTTTATATATTTATTCATTTGTTTCTGTTTTAAAATTTAAAAACAAGTGTCTCATACCCTGTACATCTATGCTAGAATATAATGTTCACACCCATAGAATAGCTCTTCATAACAGGATAAAACGGTGTCGGATTCGCAGGGCCGTCAGGATCCAGATAATCCACAGCGGAAAAAGTCAGCAAGTTCGTACCGGTAAAGAAAAAACGCACAGAACTAATATTCAGATAGTTCTGCAGCTTCGAACTGTTCAAATTATATTCGAAAGTAAGATTCTTAAGCCTCAGGTAGGACGCATCCACCATCCAAAAATCCGTGTTTTTGTCGTTGTTTACCGGCATGCCCACTCCCAGCCTAGGATATTTCGCATCACGGTTTTCGGGACTCCAGCTATCATTCAGTTCCTTAATATTGTTTCCATTATTAATAAACGAGGCCAACCTGTGTTGCTTTTCGTAATTTGCAGCACCTTGCCAGTTGGTTGTCAGTCCAAATCCCTTATAAGAAAGCGAGAAATTAATACCGTAAATAATTTCGGGCTGAGCCACTTTACCTATTACTGTTCGGTCGTCTCCGTCAATCTTTCCATCCGGCACGCCCTCCGGCCCGCTTATGTCAACGTACCGGATATCCCCGGGCTGAAGGCTGGAGTTGTCGTTATTGTCCTGTATTGCCCAGCTGTCGATTTCCTCCTGGCTCTGAAACAACCCGTTACTTAAGTAGCCAAAGCGAGTTCCGTAAGCTCGTCCCTCTTTTTTCATCAAATCAGAAACATCCGCAGGCTCATCAATCTCAATTATTTCATTGGTCGCATAGCTGAAGGTTGTTCCCAAATTCCAATGCAAGCCATTCCAGTCATCTTTATAGTTCAAAACCACTTCCACACCTTTGCTATCCATAATCCCGAAGTTTTCATGTGGCAAAGCCGCCCCGAATGTTCCGGGCACTGAAGCCGAACGAGGGTACAGTATATCCTTTGTGCGTCTGGTGTAGTAATCAAAGGTTCCGGAAATTCTGTCTTCAAGAATGCCAAAATCTACCCCAATGTTTGCGTCTGTGGAAGTCTCCCAGGTAATGTCCGGATTCGGAACAGCCTTTGGCCTAATCCCCTTGTTGAACCCATCTCCGAAAACATGCCCCTTATAAAACTCGAAGCCTGATAAAAACTGATACGGAGGCACTTTGTCATTTCCGGACTGCCCATAAGACAATCGCAGTTTCAAATTCGAGATTAATGAAACTTGATCTTTGAAAAAGGACTCCTCACTAACTCTCCAGCCTACTGATGCCGCAGGAAACAAACCCCAGCGATCCTTAAAGTTGTATGAACCGTCATACCTGACATTCGCCTGGAGCAGATATTTTCCGGCGTAATCATAACTCACCCTTCCCGCAAAACCAACCATAGCCTTCACACTTGCCTTACCGTTTGCTTTCTGGACTTCATCCCCCCCGGCATAAAGCTGCTGAACTTCCTTCGAAATAAATGCTTCCCTGTAACCTTCCAATTCATGCCATTTTTCTTCGGAGCCCTCTGCCAGCGCCAGCACATTAAGATTGTGCTTGCCGAATGAGCGAGCATAATTCACACTCCCCAAAAATGTCAAATACTGTTTTTCCGATTTGTAGCGGGAAAGATTCATTGTTCCCTCTGCCGGTGGACTAGTGTACTTGCCGGACTTCCTGTCGAGAATCCAGTACCGAAACGGTGTATTAAAATAAGTTCTGTCAAAATACTCTTTGTCAAACGACAAACGACCCTTCAGCGTCAAGCCTTTCACAGACGGAATTTTCAGCGTTGCATTGACACCGGTGTTGTAAATGGACTTTTTAAACTCTCTGTTTCCGGAATGATAGGCAAAGCCAATCGGATTACTATTGAATCCGTTGTAGCCCAGGCCGTTTTCCACCACCGTATCTCCCTGAACAAACGACACATAAGCCGGAAAGGTCGGCACTGACTCCATCATATTATACCAATGGTGTATTGAATTAGGTTCGTTCCGGTTCTCCTGCCGAAAAGCCATATCCACCGACAGCTTGAAATTGTCGGTCACCTGTGCATCCACATTGGAGCGCATACTGTATTTCTTAAAACCTGTTGTCCGCAGCAAGCCCTCCTGATCCATGAAATCTCCCGAAACATAGTACTGAATTTTCTCGGTCCCTCCCGAAATGGAAAGCTCATGTTTATGCATCGGAGCCGAATCTTCCATAACCTCACCCCACCAGTCTGTCCCTTCATATCCTTTTTCCTTAATGCGATATTTCTCGATCTCCTCAGCCGTATAAAAGGGATCGTCTCCGTCATTTTTCCGCGCCTGGTTATAATTCACCGCATACTCGTAGGCATTCATCATTTCCGGCTCCTGCGTTACTTTCTGTATCGAGTAGGTCCCTGTATATGAAATCTCAGCCTTTCCCGACTTTCCCCGCTTTGTGGTAATCAGCACCACTCCATTCGCACCGCGCGATCCGTAAATCGCCGTACTTGACGCATCTTTCAGCACAACAAAATCCTGAATATCATTCGGGTTGATCCTTGACCATGGCCGCTGCACTCCGTCAACCAACACCAGCGGCGCATTTGCCTTATTTGTCTTGTCGCCATTTGTTCTCAGCGTACCGAAACTGCGAATGAAAAAAGATCCTGCATCAACGCCTGGCTGTCCGTTGGACTGCACGGTATACACTCCCGCCAGCTTGCCGGCCAAAGAGTGAGTCAAAGATGTTCCCACGTCTTTCACCAGATCTTCTCCCTTAACCTGCGCTACAGAGCCCGTTAAATCCTTTTTCTTCTGCACGCCGTAGCCGATTGTCACCACCTCTTCAAGCTGGGTAACATCTGCTTTCATTACCACATCAATCATTGTTTGATTGCCTACAGCAATTTCCTGCTTCACATAACCAATATAGCTGAAAACCAATATATCTTCAGGCAACACCTCAATGGAAAACCTGCCGTTAAAATCTGTTGCTGTCCCGCTCGTGGTCCCTTTAATAAACAAATTCAGAGAAATCAGCGGTTCGCCCTGTTCATCGGTAACCCGCCCGGTTACCTTCACTTTTTTATCCTGCGAAGGCTTTACAGCAGGAGCCTTGGGGAGCTTTTTAACTATGATAAGCTTCTCGGAAATACTGAAAGTCAATCCGGTTTTTTGAAGCACCTTATCCAGCAGCTCTTCAATCTCCGCATTTTTTACTGTCGCCGAAATCACCTGATTATCATCGACTTCCGCTGTGCGATAAAAAAAACGATAGTCCGAATTCTTTTCGATCAAATTAAACGACTCACGAAGCGTTTTTTTCTGAAAGCTGAAGCTGTATTGTCTTCTGCCTTCAGCAAGAACTCTAAAGCTGAACAATTGAATGGCGGCAAAACTCAGGAAAAACAAAAAAACATAAATTCCCCTGCAGCTTTTGACACGCAAAGCTGTTTTAGATAAAAAATGTTTCATACATTTATTAAGTTTTTACAGTATAAAATTAAAGCCCTGATGGCATGGCCGTGCCGGGGGCTTTTTTAATTTCTCATTTTATGCTTATATATTTATTGTTAATTGAATAATTCATATCCGGGTACGCAATCTTAAGCGTCCGCATCACTTTCTCTATATCATCCTCATCGGTGAATTTTCCGGTAAAGCGCTCGAAATTCAGCCCTTCCTTTTCGTTCAGTATTTCCACATCGTATTTTTTTTCTATCCTGCCTGACAACCGGCCAAACGGCATGTCCCTAAACACAAGTACGCCTTTTGTCCACGAAGTAAAATCTTCCGTATTCACGCGGCAAAAGGTCAGCTTTTCCGAAACCGCGCTGTAAGTTGCTTGCTGACTGGGAGCCAATTCAAGAGCACACCGGCTAGAGTATTCTTTCCCCTTAAATAAAGCAACACTTCCTTCAACCAAAGTAGTCGTTGTTTCTTTGCTGCGCCGGTCAGTCTCCACGTTAAACACCGTTCCCAACACGCGTACGTTTACTTTTCCCGCTTCTACTACAAAAGGACGTCTTTTGTCCTTGGCCACGCGGAACAAAGCCTCTCCGTTTATTTTCACCTTGCGTTTGCTTTTTGAAAAACGGCTGGGATATGTAAACACTGTTCCAGAGTTCAGCACAACCTCCGTTCCGTCAGCCAATTCCAATTCCAGAAGCTTACCATATGGCACCCACAGCGTATTCCAATTTATTTTTCCGCCGTTTTTTTGTTCCTTTTCCGAATAAACCAGCCGCTGGTTCACCAGCAAGGCACCTGCCACTCGTTTCGTATCTTGCCCTGACACAGTGGGATCAATCGCCTCATGCTGTCCGGCCACCAGCTGCACTCGATCCCAATCTGTAATTCCCCTGTGCCTGCGCGCCAACTCCTCCAGCTCGCTTTCCTCCGAAAACCACTGCCCTTGCCCTGCCCACAAACCAAGACCAAGGATTGCAACCAAAGAGGCCACAATTTTCAGCCTGCTCCAAAAACGCAACGAAGACTTCTTCTTCTCCAGCCACTGCATATCTATTTTCTGCTGCAACTGGTCCCAGCCCGCACATATGTCATATACCGGCATATGTTCTGTCTGCAGCAGCTGCCGCATCTCCTCAACTTCTTCCCGAAACTCATCGGACAAAAGCATCCTCTGCTCTATTATTATCTGCTCTTCCTCATTTAGGTAACCTTTCAAATATTTTTTAATCCATTCTATATTCATACATATATGTCACATTCATTTATAAGTAAAACAATGAAGCCCCTCCCCTTACATTATTATAAATAATTTTTTAAAATTTATAATTTTATTATTTCAAGACCCCTACAGACACAATCTCATTAATAAAAATTAATATTATTTAAGAAATTGCCATCAAACTGATTTTAAAAAAATAGAAGACAAAAAATTGTAGAATCATTTGAATGGCTTTCAAAAAAACTTTCGCCCGAAAGAAAAGCTCTATCCAATTGCAGCCTGCATCATCTAGCCATTTACAGGATTAAAAAATCTAACACACGCTACAACTTGATTATAAACCCAGTCCAGAAACCCGTAAGCCATAATAAGTTCTAATAAACACGTAATTGGTTTATTATAGAATAAAAAAATATCATATATTCACGGAAATAAACAGCCATATCGCAATCTGTTCCAGATTTACCTAAAAATCAAATTCAGAAACATCCTTCCGTTTGTTTCAGATTTTAACATCAGCACACATGCCCCTGTTCAAATATGACTGAAATATTTACTAAAACTGAATTAAATGAAAAACAACTGCTCAGACTAGAAGATACCGAATTCTTTAAAGCGGTCTACTTTAAGTACGCCAATGCATTGTTCCAATAC
Source organism: Cytophagales bacterium (assembly GCA_022360875.1). Lineage (GTDB taxonomy): Bacteria > Bacteroidota > Bacteroidia > Cytophagales > Cyclobacteriaceae > JAKSBZ01. Next base: position 12,367 of record JAKSBZ010000101.1, read on the forward strand.
AGTTTCCAGTACACCTTGGATAAGGCCCAGGCAGAAGATGTTGTTCAGGAAGTTTTTTTGGATCTCTGGAAAAACAGAAAAAAGATTAAAATAAAGACAACTCTGCAAGCGTACCTTTACAGTATGGTGAAATACAAAAACCTCAACAGCCTTCGCCGACAACAAACTCTTCCGCACATTCCTCTAGACGAAATCAATTCACCCGTTCAAGCCGAAACAACTGACACTGAAGATGCTTTCAGAACAGAAAAACTAATACAGCAAAAAATCGACGAACTTCCCGCTCAAACCCGGGAAACCTTCCGTCTAAGCCGCTTTGACGGACTCACTTACCAGGAAATAGCAACAATTCAAGGCATTTCCATTAAAACTGTGGAAACGCAAATTTCACGGTCGCTGAAAAAACTCCGCAAAGAACTGAATTATCTGTTAAAGAGCACATGACTCCCTAAGAAGGCTGCTCTAGCCACACACTTTTACATGCCTTTCGCTGTTTCAGAGAGCATTCTACACTTCAGCCAACACATCCTCGGCCCATAGCAATGCCTTCCAAGCCTCATCGACGCATCCATCTTCCAGCAATTTCACAGCCCACAGATGAGTTTTCATCCTTTGGCGTTCAGGAGCTGCCAGTTCAATCTGCTCAATAATATGCCGGTTCTCTTTGGCAAACTCACCCACCTGACGGGCATTGGGCAAAGCGCTTACCACGCCCAGTTTTCCCAAATGATTTCCGGTCAGCACGCTGCTCAGTCGCACTGCCTCCGGCATGCTGTCCACGCCTACCCCCACAGCCGTTTCGGGTTTGGCCACACGAAAAAGCGAATCGCTTCTGCAATACCAGTCGCCGCCCATCCGGGAGACCACATCCAGTTTTTGAGGATCGGGCAATCCGCCGGTTAAAATGCGCTCGTCAACATGCATGCGCAGCACTTCGCAAATAACCAAATGTCCTGATCCTCCCTTTCTCCCCAATTCCTTCACTTCATTTACCCTGCATTCAAACGCCGCCGGCGCTTCTTTCACCCGGGGCGGACGCACTGCATCCGACTGGACAGCAGCGAATCCTGCTTTTTCGAATTCATTCACCGAACTCTCAAAAGGCATGCTCGCCAGTGACACCTGTTCCGCCATATCATAGCTTACCAGATGTATCACCGCTTCAGCCACTTCCCTGACGTTGTTCAGCGTGTCTTTTACCTCGTTGGAACGTATTGTACGCAGGGGCGAAAAAACCAGCATTGGCGGATTGACACTGAACAAGTTGAAGAAGCTGAAGGGGCTCAAATTCACAGCACCTTCTCTGCTCATGCTGCTCACCAGCGCAATCGGCCTCGGGGTCACCGATGAAGAAAGCCATTGATAGGTTTCCCGCGCGCTCAGATTTTCTAGATTAATCGTCTTGTACATCAAACAATAAAATATTCATTCATGAGCAGGCAATATCTCAGTCCTTAGCTCACCCAATTCAACTTTCAGTTTCCCTTTCTGCGCAAAGCCCTTCATAATAACGGTATCCCCGTCTTCCAAAAATACGCGTGTTTCGCCGTTTTGCAGCAAATAAGGCCTTTCACCGTTCCATCCGATTTCCAACATGGATCCAAAAGAACCGCGTTCTTTACCGCTGATTGTACCCGAAGCCAATAAGTCGCCGGTGTTCAATTTGCAACCGTTGACTGTATGGTGAGCCAATTGCTGGCACACGTCCCAGTACAGATACTTACTGTTGGTCTGGCAAACTCGTTCTTCGCTTCCGCCGGAAGGCTGCAGACACACCTCCAGCTCAATGTCAAAATTCCAGTCGCGGCTGGATGCCAAGTATGCCAAAGGCTCCGGATTTTGCTTCTCTCCGCCAACACGGAAGGCCTCCAGCGCCTCCAGAGGCGAAACCCAAGGCGAAACCGTTGTCGCGAAGCTTTTTCCAAGAAATGGCCCTAAAGGCACATATTCCCACTTCTGAATATCCCGCGCCGACCAGTCATTGAGCAGCGTAAAACCAAAAATATGCTCGTGCGCATTGCTGATTTCAACAGGCTTTCCGAGCTCGGTTTCCCCGCCAATATAATATGCAAACTCCAGCTCAAAATCCAGCTTCTTTGTAGGCGACAGCACTGGATCGATCCCCAAGCCCTGCAACTGCCCTAAAGGGCGACGGACGGGCTCGCCAGACAATACAATAGTTGAAGCTCGCCCGTGATAGCCCACAGGCATAAACCTCCAATTAGGCATAAGCGCTTTTTCGGGATCTCTGAACATACATCCCACATTGTACGCATGCTGCTCGGAAGAGTAAAAATCGGTATAATCACCCACACGGACCGGAGGGTGCAAATTCACTTTTGAAAGCGGAAGCATTATCTGTCCCGCCGTCTCTTTAATCCGGTAATCCGTATTCTTTCTGAACAAATCAATTAATCGCTTTCTCACAGCCTGATGGAGCGCTCTTGCCTCCCCCATGAAAGCATTCAGGTTTTCCTTCCGAAAAACGCCGGAAGGCAGCTCCAAACCCTCGAAAAAATCCAGGCTGTGCAAAGCCGCCAAATCAACTACATGCTCGCCCAGACGCACGCACGCCGTCTTTTCTTCTTTCCCAAAAGAAAAAATCCCGTAGGGCAAGTTCTCCAAGCCATAACCAGAATCCTCATGCACAGGAAACCATGTTTCAGTTCTATTCATATTGTTTTACAAAAAATAATCTCGTGAGAAAGAAAAAGCCGGATGTACAGCAACGAAATCTGTCAACAAACGAAACAATTTTTACTCAGCCAAAATCTTCAGCACCCCTCACAGCGTACCGCGCAAGGCCTGTTCCCGCTCAATCGATTCGAACAAAGCCTTGAAGTTCCCCTTGCCGAAAGACTTGGCCCCTTTCCGCTGAATAATCTCAAAAAACAAAGTAGGACGGGGTTCAACAGGCTTGGTGAAAATCTGGAGCAAATAACCTTCGTCGTCCCGGTCCACCAAAACACCCAAGTCGCGAAGCGCCGCCACCTCTTCGTCAATATGGCCCACCCGATCCAGCAGCTCATCATAATAAGCGGGCGGAACAGTAAGGAACTCCACGCCGCGAGCACGCAGCTGCGTAACCGTTTCGATGACATTATCGGTTGCCACGGCGATGTGCTGGACGCCCGGCCCTCCATGAAAGTCAAGATATTCCTCAATCTGAGATTTTCTGCGTCCTTCAGCCGGCTCATTAATCGGAAACTTGATTCTTCCGTTCCCGTTGCTCATCACCTTGCTCATAAGTGCCGTATATTCTGTGGAAATATCCTTGTCGTCAAAGGAAATAATCTGTTTGAAGCCCATCACTTCTTCGTAAAATCGGGCCCACTGATTCATTTCATTCCATCCCACGTTGCCAACCATATGGTCAATATATTCCAGCCCAATAGGCTCCGCTCTGAATTCCGGATTCCATGGCTTAAAACCCGGCAAAAAGACGCCGTTAAAATTGCTTCGCTCCACAAATATGTGCGTAACGTCTCCGTAAACATGAATTCCGGAAGTTATCACCCAGCCGTTTTCATCCTCCGACGCTTTAACATCCTGATACATTTTTGCTCCCCGCCCAACCGTTTCCCGGAGCGCCAAAGCTGCATCGTCCACCCAAAGCGCCACATGCTTGACACCGTCTCCGTGTTTCTCCACGTAGGCTCCTATCTCCGTCCCCTCAGTCAAAGCACTGGTGAGCACCAGTGTGATTTTTCCCTGTCTCAAAACAAAAGACTGAGATTCTTTTCTGCCGGTCTCCAGTCCTGCATAAGCCAAAGGCTGAAAGCCAAAAGCCGTCATGTAATAATGCGCGGCCTGCAAGGCGTTGCCTACGTACAGCTCTACGTAATCCGTTCCGTTGATAGGCAAAAATTCTTTTTGATTCATAGGATTATTATGGTTTGTTTTGCTTGTTTCGACGCCATTGTAATTTCAAAAAACGCTTTGCTCTTCATAAGACTCCTATCTAGTCATCCAGCCACGTGCGTTTCAAAACCAGACTGCAATTACTCTCAATAAAAAACTATTCTTGTGATGACGTCCTGTTTATTCCAGCCAGGACTTGTAATATTTTGGATCTTCAATAGACAGCGCAAATTCCGTTAAGTGCAGCGGTCTGAATGTGTCCACCATTACAGCCATCTCCATGGTTTCTTTTTGGCCCAGACTCCTTTCCATGGCTCCCGGATGCGGTCCGTGCGGTATGCCGGCCGGATGCAGCGTCAGCTGTCCTTTGGAAACGTCATTGCGGCTCATAAAGTCGCCGTCCACATAATACAGCACCTCATCCGAATCGATATTACTGTGATTATAGGGCGCAGGAACAGCCTGCGGATGATAGTCATAAAGCCTCGGGCAGAAAGAACAGACCACGAAATTGTGCGCCTCAAAATGCTGATGAATAGGCGGCGGCATGTGCACGCGCCCCGTTATCGGCTGAAAGTCATGTATGGAAATGCCGTATGGAAAATTGTAGCCGTCCCAGCCCACAACATCAAACGGATGCGAGGCATAAACCACCTGCTGGAGCATTCCCTGTTTTTTAATCCGTATCAAAAATTCACCTTTCTCATCATGCGTTTCCAGCTCCTGAGGCAATTTATAGTCTCTCTCGCAAAATGGCGCATGTTCCTGCAGTTGCCCGAATGTATTCCGGTACCGTTTGGGTGTGTAAACCGGGCTGAATGATTCCACAAAAAATATCCGGTTATCCGAACCCTCAAAACCCATTTGATAAATCATTCCTTTGGGAATCACTAAATAATCCCCTTCCTCAAAGGGAACATTGCCTAAAAAGGTCTTTAAAACGCCTTTTCCCTCATGGATAAACAGCAGCTCGTCTGCATCGGCATTTTTATAAAAATAATCGGTCATGGACTTGCGGGGCGCCGCAACGCCCAGTTCGCAGTCATCGTTGAGCATCAGCACTTTCCGGCTTTTCAGAAAATCATCATCGGGTTTTGCTTTGAAGCCGTACAGCCTCCGACTGTGAATATTGTTATTCTTGGCAACTTTCGGCCGTATGTCTTTTGGTTTCAGGATTTCCTTAACCATTGTCGGCCGATGAACATGATACAAAATGGAGGAAAGACTGGAAAAACCTTCCGTTCCGAAAAGCTGCTCGTAATAATAGCCTCCGTCCGGCTTCTCGAAAGCAATATGCCGTGTAGGCGGAATATTTCCCAATTTGTGATAAACAGGCATGTGTCAAAAATAAACAGGTGGTAGTTTGATATTTTTTTGTCCGCGCATCAAATCATAACCGACTACAAAAGCAATCCGAGCTGTACGGAATATGAATACGCACCAATAATGAACGCGCATTTTCTTTTCTTAATGAAAATAAAGTGCTTAGAGCCTAAAATGACATCTCCGGGATTTCCCCTTCAACCACCAGTGCCCCTTCTGTTGCCTTTCTTATTTCTTCTACGCTTACTCCCGGAGCCCTTTCCAGCAAACGGAAAGCGCCTTCTTCAACAGAAAGCACGGCCAGATTGGTCACAATTTTCTTTACACAGTTCACCCCTGTAATAGGCAATCGGCACGACTTAAGCAGCTTGGACTCGCCCGCACGGTTGGTGTGCATCATAGCTACAATGATATTCCGGGCCGAAGACACCAAATCCATTGCACCGCCCATTCCCTTCACCATTTTGCCCGGTATCTTCCAATTGGCTATGTCGCCGTTTTCAGACACTTCCATTGCCCCAAGCACCGTAAGATCGACATGCCCGCCGCGGATCATCGCAAAGCTGAGCGAAGAGTCGAAAATACTGGAGCCTCTCAACGTCGTAATGGTTTCCTTGCCGGCATTGATCATATCTGCATCAGCCAGCTCAGGCTCAGGATAAGGCCCCATGCCCAGCAGGCCGTTCTCGGACTGCAAAGTCACGGAAACACCGTCGGGAATGTAGTTTGCCACCAATGTGGGAATGCCGATTCCCAAATTCACATAAAACCCGTCGTGCAACTCCTGCGCAATACGTTTGGCTATGAAATATTTATCGAGTGACATCTTCTGCGGCTTTTTTAACGGTTAGTTTTTCAATTCTTTTTTCGTAATTCACTCCCTGGAAAATCCGCTGCACAAATATACCCGGCGTATGAATCTGATTCGGATCCAGTTCTCCCGCAGGAACCAGTTGCTCCACTTCCGCCACCGTCACCTTTCCGGCCATTGCCATAGCAGGATTGAAGTTTCTTGCCGTGCCCCTGTAAACCAGATTTCCTTCCACATCCCCTTTCCATGCTTTCACAAAAGAAAAGTCGGCCGTCAGCGCTGTTTCAAGCAAATACGGCTTGCCTCCAAACTCCCTGACTTCCTTGCCATCCTGCACCTCAGTGCCGTAGCCTGCCGGCGTATAAAATGCCGGAATTCCGGCTCCTCCTGCCCGGCATCGCTCAGCCAAAGTCCCCTGCGGAATCAAATCCACTTCCAGTTCGCCGGACAGCAGCTGCCGCTCAAACTCGGCATTTTCTCCCACATAAGACGAAATCATTTTCCTAACCTGTCTTTTTTGCAACATCAGACCAATTCCGAAATCGTCTACTCCTGCATTGTTGGAAATACAGGTCAGTCCGGAAACACCAAGCCGAACCAGCTCGGAAATGCTGTTTTCAGGCATGCCGCACAAACCGAATCCCCCCAGCATCAATGTCATTCGGTCCCGGACGCCTTGCAGCGCCTCCTGTGCGTTTTGAAAAACTTTTGACATAGAATTGAGTGGTTTTTTAAAGAAAAGAGATGTCCGGAGAAACATCCGTTTCAGCCTGGACATCTCAGTCGTGGTATTGTTTGTTTATGAATTTTAAAAAAATAAACTTATATAACAAAAAAATATTCAATATTTTCAAAAACTACAATCGAAAAAACTAATCCTAAAAAAGCTTTCGTAAATTATAGCGTGCAATCAAACTTAATTGCTATGGAACAAGTCTACAGCCGGTACACACCGCAAGATCAAAAAATCTGGAAAATTCTTTTTGACCGCCAAATCAAACTGCTGCAACATAGCGCAGCCCGGGAATACCTGAAAGCTCTCCGAACCATTGGCTTTTCCGACACCATTCCGCGCTACACCGAACTGAACCAACAGCTTACCCAGCACACCGGCTGGAGCATCCATGTCGTACCGGGACTTATTGAAGTTGACAAGTTTTTCAAACTGCTTTCTCAAAGGAAATTCAGCGCATCAACTTGGCTCCGGGGCATCGACCAGCTGGATTACCTGCAGGAGCCTGACATGTTTCATGATATTTTCGGCCATGTCCCGCTGATCACCAACCCTTTTTACGCCGATTTCATGCAGGCTTTCGGAGCTATGGGCGTAAAATACTACCAATATCCGCAAGCCGTTAAAATGCTGCAAAACCTCTACTGGTACACTATCGAGTTCGGGCTGATCAAAGAAAACGGAAACACCAGGATTTACGGAGCCGGCATTCTTTCTTCGCCGGAAGAAACCGCCTACTCCCTTTCAGATAAACCTAAGCATTATCCTTTCGATCTCGCCACAATCTTCGACACTGATTTCTACATTGACCGGCTTCAGGAACACTATTTCGTTATCGAAAGCCTTGAACAACTTTTCAACAGCATTGAAGAAATGGAAAAAATGATGGAGGAAAGATGCAAAGCCATGGAAACAAGAAGTTGAACAAGAAAAAAGTTATTAAGCAGCTCAGCCTTATCGCCGGACTGACCACGGCGGATCTGCTGTCAAAGGCCTGGGCCGACCGTTTCCTGAGCATTTACGACAAAAAGCCGGTCATTCCCGGCTTCTTTGATCTTTGGCTGGCGGAAAACACCGGCATCTCGTACAGTCTGCTGGCCCGCCTGCCCAGCTCTTTAGCTCCCTGGCTCATTTACCTTCCATCCTTTGTTATCATTCTTTTCGTATTTTTCCGGCTGCGGAGGTTCAACCAGCTCGGTCTCCGGCCAGCGGGGCTGCTTATGTTTTTAAGCGGAGCGCTCGGCAATTTATTAAACCGGCTGGCCAATGGAAAAGTGACTGATTTTCTCTATTTTCACGTTTTGAACACTCAGGGCTACCCTATTCTGAATTTTGCCGATCTGCTTGTCGGTGCGGGAACTCTGCTGTGGATTTACCAAGAACTGACCCACAGAAGCAAACTCAGAAACATCTAAGCCTGAGGCTCCAGGGACAAAGAATAATACCGAATGACTACGTCGAAGATAACCAAATTCACTTTTACTATCCTGCTTGCTGTATTTTTTATCAACTCCTGCAGCAAATACTGTCTTGATGAAATTCTCTATGTATGGGAGGGCTTTACTCTGAATGCAAAAACGCAGAAAAAACCAGTGCTGAAAGCCGGAGAAATCATACGGTACGACTCGCTTGAATATTTCGTGCAGCTGAAGGAAAAGCTTTCGGACTCCGAAGATTCGGGCTGCGAGCCGTTCTACTACACGGAAGACAAAATCACGGAGCTAAAGGTCACCGGCAACAAAAACTACAATCTGGATTTCGAATCCAACGAGCTCAATGACTGGGTGCACTCAGTCTACGGTACCGATACGATTACTGTGGGAAGCCTGATCAACCGGCTGAATGCGAACGCCTCTAACCAGCTCGGCCAGTCATTTTACTTTATCATGGACACTACTCCGAGCGCAGATATCCGGGATTTTAAACTGAAAATTGAATTGGTGAAAAATTTCCGCGACACATTAAGCGTGACTTCTGTACCGCTTACGATTCTGAGCGTAGAAGAAATGAACTAACAATATTCCTTGTCGAAAAAAAAACTGTTGCGCACTGCAAACGCCACCATAACAAACAATTTCCCTAGCCCCATTCATTGCAGCAACCCACTTCAGCTGCCGATTGGTTAACTCGTTTACTGGCTCTGTTTTCAAAACCGGAGAAACAAAGCTGTTTCTCTGCATCAATTTTTACCTCCGAGCATACCGCTTCTTCCTGATGCATTTCCTGAAACAAAGCCTCTTACTCTAGAGAAAAGACCTCTAACAAAAAGGCAAAAAAAAACCTGGTGAAAAGATCACCAGGCTTAATCTATTAGAATTCAGAATTATCTTAGATTCGATTTCTTCACTGTTGTGTAAAGCAACTTCAGGGCATTGGCTTCTTTCAGTTCTTCCTGAACGTCGGTAATAATACCCATCTTAGCCTCTTTACTTACTTTCATCGAAATCGTAATTCGGTTTCTGTCCGCTTCAGACATTTTGTCTCTCTGCTGCGAAACCCACTGAACGATTCCCTCCGGCTCAATCAGTACGTCATTCACCTGAATTTTTGGTTCAGCACCGTGAGAACCGGTTTCTCTCGGCGTACCAATATACAAGTAACTTACCAATGACTTCTTCTCTACTTTGCTCAGCTCAGTTGCCTGAGGAAGCTTCTGCCTTACCATTATGTTGTCGTTTCTCATTACAGTAGTTACCATAAAGAAGAACAACAGCATGAAAATAATATCCGGCAAAGCTGAAGTAGGAATTTCCGGATCTTCTTTACCTTTCTTCTTAAACTTTGACATAATACTTATTTTCCTGGTTCAGCAATTGAAATTTGTCTCGGGAAATTCTTACGCGCCCTGTCGTACTTGTCTTTATCAGCAGGGTTCTTCAGATCCAAATTTCTGAACTGCTCTGCTGTAATGCCCACGCGCGAAGCGTAGATTTCATTGTACGCACGGTTTACCACATCCAGAATCTCGATGTAAAGCTCGTAGCTTGTACCGCGGTTCACCTTAACTGACACCACCGCATCCTTAGGACTATCCGACAACTCCGGGTTTCTGCCATTATTCAACAAAAACTCCTGAATTTTTGGAACAAGATCGTCCAATGACTTTTCCCAAGGTTCTTTTTCAACAAGCACGCGGTCCGCAGAGTTCGCATTGATGTTGAAAAGGTTTTTCTCTTTCTTCTTGATATCCTGCTCTTGGTTATCCTGTTTTGGAGGCAGTTTTAGAAACAATCCCTTTTCAGATGCAATTGTCGTTGTCACCAAGAAGAAGATCAAGAGCAAGAAAGCAATATCGGCCGTTGAGCCTGAGTTCACTTCCGTCTTTTGTCTATTTTTCTTTCGTGCCATATCAATTACTTGAAGACGTTTCTAATATTCGAAATCAAAATTCCGAAAAATGATACGATAATCATTATATAAGTAGTGTTCAAAAGTCCTCCGATGAACTTCGAACGGGATGGTGTTAAAGCAAATTTAGTTGCATATTCCACGCTTACCTCGTCAGTGGCAAAACCATAACCGATCGCAAAGATCACAGCCACAACCGCCAGTCCTATTGCTCCGCCAACGAAACTCTTAGGGTTTTTGGCGATCTGAATAAGAGGCAACAAAATCGCGGCAGCCAACGCCACAATGAAACATACATATGCGATGTTTAACACAACTTCAGCAAATAAATTAGCCGATTCAGTATCCATAATCCTCTGGTTTTAAGGTTAAACAAAATTTTCACTAAAAAACAGGCTGGAAAAGCCTATTACTTTTTAGTCAAGTTGTGGTGTACCAGAAGGTCTACCAAAGAGATAGAAGCATCTTCCATAGAGTTCACCAATGAATCAACCTTAGACACACAGTAGTTGTAGAACAACTGAAGGATTACCGCTACGATAAGACCGCCTACTGTAGTCAAAAGGGCTACTTTAATACCACCCGCTACAACTGTAGGAGAAATGTCACCCGCTGCCTGGATATCATCAAACGCACCGATCATACCGATTACAGTACCCATGAAACCCAACATCGGAGCCAAAGAGATAAACAAAGAGATCCAAACCAATCCTTTTTCCAGACGGCCCATTTCAACTGATCCGTAAGAAATAATTGATTTTTCCACCATGTCGATACCTTCTGAGTATCTCATCAAACCTTGAGTAAAGATAGATGCAACAGGTCCTCTCTTGTTACGTGTAACTTCTTTAGCAGCTTCTACGCCGCCAGCGTTCAATGCATCTTCCACTTCAGCCAACAGCTTTTTAGTGTTAGTTGTAGCAAGGTTCAAAGTAATAATTCTCTCGATAGAAACTGCAAGTCCCAGGATCAAACAAATCACAACGATACCCATAAACTCAGCACCGCCTTCAATGAATTTGTCTTTGATCACGTAACGCAACTCCTCAGGAGCTTCAGCCTCAACAGCAGTTTCGTCCGCAGCCGGCGTGCCAGTTTCGATAGTGGCAGCAGGAGTGCTTTCAGAAGCGCTATCAACTTGCTCAGTAGCCGCACCTTTTTCAGTTTCACCATCTTGAGCGAATGCAGCTGTTGAAATACCGAAAGACATCACTCCGGCAACCAATAAAGCGAATAACTTTTTCATAGTTCAGTCGTTAAAGTAAATTCTGATATTCTAGATTAAAGTGTTACAATAATAATTTTCAACAAATCTGCAGAGAGGAAGGGATTCGAACCCTCGGTACCCTTTTGGGGCACACCCGCTTTCCAGGCGAGCACCTTCAGCCACTCGGTCACCTCTCTAGAATGCACACATTAAAAAAACATCGTGAACACAAATAAATTAATAAAAATCCCTTTATGCAAGTACTCAGAAGTTTTTTCCACTAAAAGTTTAGGACATTTCCCCGCTTATCGGAACACTCAGCCATTTTTTCACTTGTTCGCGGTCTTTGATGTTGCCCAAAAGGTACATCATCTTTGTAACCGCCGCTTCGGTCGTTAAATCACTGCCTCCTATTACGCCTATCCGGTCCAGATCGGAGCTAGTTGCGTACCTGCCCTGTACAACCTTTCCACCCGCGCACTGCGAGACATTCAGGACAATAACCCCGCGGTTAATAGCCTCCTCCAGCGCCTGGATAAACCACGGCTCGGTAGGCGCGTTTCCTGAACCAAAGCTCTCGATAATCACTCCCTTAAGACCATGAATCGCCAAAATCGATTCCACCACTTGCTGGCTAATCGCCGGAAATATCCGAAGCACAACCACATTCTGATCAAATTCCGTATTGAATTCCAATAGAGCGTACGGATTGTATGGCGCAATAGCTTCCCTGTTGTACTCAATCGTTATCCCCGTGCGGGCCAATGGCGGATAGTTTTCGGATTCAAAAGCCGCAAAAAGCGAACTTTTCTCTTTCTGTGCGCGGTTACCCCGAAACAGCTTGTAATCAAAAAAAATACAGACCTCGGGCACCACCGGGAAGTCGCCTTCGTATGTGGACGCAATCTCGATAGCCGTCAGCAAATTCACCCGAGCATCGGTGCGGCGTGCGCCGATAGGCAGCTGCGCTCCCGTAAAAATTACCGGCTTATTGATTCCCTTCAGAATATAACTGAGCGCCGAAGCGCTGTAAGCCATCGTATCGGTGCCGTGCAGCACCACAAAGCCGTCATACTGCTGGTAGTTTTCTTTAATGATATAAGCAATGCTAACCCAGTCCTCAGGCTTGATGTTGGAGGAATCCAGCGTTACGGGAAAAGAGATAACCGTCAGCCCTACATCCAGGGTGTTCAGCTCAGGCACTCTGTCCAAAATTTCATTGAAACGCATCGGCACCAGCGCGCCTGTCACATCCTTCACCATCCCCAGCGTCCCTCCCGTATACACGATAAGCACATTGCGCGAAGAGATTCCGGTTTTGGAAACTATTTTAGTAATTCGATATTTTCTTTCAAAAGCCGGCATCTTTAAAGAGTCGTTTTGCATTTTCCGTCGTAAGTTCTCCCAGTTTCTCCACAGACATCTCTCTAAGGTCTGCCACACGCTGCGCTATGTGCGCCAAGTAAGAAGGCTCGTTCCTTTTTCCTCGAAAAGGAACCGGCGCCAGATAAGGCGAATCGGTCTCCAGCACAATTCTGTCCAGAGGCAAATGCGGAATCACTTTGTCCATTCCTCCGTTTTTAAAGGTGCTCACACCTCCAAGCCCCAGGTAAAAGTCCAGCTCGGCAGCCTTCTCGGCCTCTTCCACGCCTCCGGTAAAACAATGAAACACCCCCGTCAGTTTTTCGTCCTTGTGCTCCTTCAGTAATCGGTAAGTTTCCTCAAACGAATCACGGCAATGAATAACAACTGGAAGTCCGTACTTTTTTGCCAGTTCCACCTGAAGCCCCAGTGCCTCAGTCTGGATTTTCTGCGTGCTTTTGTCCCAGTACAAATCCATCCCGATCTCTCCGACCGCCGCAAATGCTCTCTTTTTCAGCCATTCCTCCACCCAGGCCACCTGCTCAAGATAGCGTTCCTCAACGTGGCACGGATGAATCCCGATCATCGGCACACAAAAGCCCGGATATTTTCTTTCCACCTCCAGCATATGCTCCGCCGAGTCTTCGTCAATATTGGGCAAATATACCCTCGCAACCCCTTCCTGCTTGCTGCGCGCAATCACTGCATCCAAATCCTCCGAAAACTGCTCTCCGAAAATATGAGCGTGTGTATCAATAAGTTGTAGCATAATCCTGTCTCAATTTTTCATCTTCACCGACAGAAACACTTGCCTTCTGCCCGAAAAAAACTTCGTTTGTCCTGCAAAATATCCTATTGAACCCAGATCTCAAAGTGATGTCTGGATTTCTTGATTATTACAAATTTAATAATCAAGCATCTCTTCAATAGTTTTCAGCATTACTAATTTCAAAAAATCGAGCGCATATTTAATAATTTTCAATTACACCAACAGGGCAAAGCAGAAAAACAAAAGCCCTTGTTCTTAAAAAATTTCATATAGGCGGGCAATACTTTAAGTAAATTTTTTCTTGCTTTAAGACTATCATGAAAAACAACCAGCGAGCCCGCATCCGTAATTCTGCAGGACTTTTTCAGGCACTTTGCCGAAGACAACGACGCATCATAGTCCGCCGTCAGCACATCCCACATAACCACTCGCCTGTCAGGCAAAACCGCTTTCAGCTGCGAAGGCTTGATGCGGCCGTGCGGCGGGCGGAAAAGTTTTGTGCGCACGCCCGTCACTTCCTCAATAGCTTTATCGCATAAGTCTATGTTTTCCAAATAACGGTCGTTGGCCGTCTCCCAGCCTTTTAAATGGTTGTAAGTATGGTTACCGATGCTGTGGCCCCGGGCCACAACTTCCCGGGCAATATGCGGGTAACGCCGGACATTTTCTCCCACCCAAAAAAAAGTAGCCTTCGCGCTGTGTCTGTCCAATAAATCCAGCACAAAAGGCGTCATTTCCGGAATGGGTCCGTCGTCGAAAGTAAGGAATATCTCCTTCTTGTCGGTCACAATATCCCACACACAGCCGGAGACGCATTTTTTTAAAAATTCAGGGGTTTTAAGAGGAAAAATCATATTGGGATTCTCAAACTAAACAGAAGTTCCTACAGCACAGGAAAGCATAGTTACGTCGTCATCGTACTGATCGTCTCCTTTGTGTTCTTCAACACGCTGCTGCAGTTTGGAGTGCATATCCGGAAGTTTTTCCGACCAGTGATCCAAAAGGAAACCCAGCAAACGCTCCTGTCCAAACTCCTCGCCGTCTTCGTTGAAGCATTCGGTGAGCCCGTCGGTATAGCAAAACAGCTTGAACTCTTCAAGATTCTCCACTTTGCCCACATTCAAAAAAGGCAGCGGCTGAAAGAACCCCAACACGGTTGATCCTTTTTCAAGCAATTCAGCCTTCCGGTTTTCACCGAACAGAACCGGCGGATTGTGCCCCGAATTCACATAGGAAAGCACCTTGGAGTCTTTGTCATACTTGGCAATAAAAAAAGTAATAAAGCTTTCATTGCCGCCCTTGTGCAGCTGCCAGTTCACTTCCTCGACAATCTCCTTCAAACAGCTGGTTTTCCGAACAATCGTCTGCAATGATGCCTGGAAATTGGACATTAGCAAAGCCGCGGGAATGCCTTTTCCGGACACATCGGCAATGCACAAAATAAACTGATCGTTTTCCAGGGGGAAAAAATCGTAATAGTCGCCTCCTACTGAATGGTGCGGACTGTAATGCGCCACAACCTTCAGATCCTCCTCATCGGGAAGGCTTTTGGGCAGCAGCAGCTGCTGCACGTTGGCGGCGATTTCCAGCTCCTTATTAAGCAACTGCTGGTTTATTTGCTTGCGCGCCAGCTTTTTGTTTTCAATCGCCACGATGATAATATTGCTGAGCGCCTGCACAAAATTGGTGTTGACGTGTTCTCCCTGCTCTTCTAATGGTTTACCAGTAAGAAAAACTACGGCAAGCAGCTGTTTCTTGTGGGCTACAGGTATTGCACGGTCAAACTCTGCAAATGCGTGAGAAAAAGAATCAATATCCAGATGCGATGTATGGTCAGCGTCATAAGGCACGCTCTCCAGCGAAACATCAAAGAAATCACAGTCTGTACCGAAATTCACTTTGCAGGCCCACGCTTTGTCTTTCACAAAAAGCGCAAGCTTGTCAATGTTCAGGTTTGCCCGAAGCGTGAAGTCATAAATCTTGTACAACAATTCCTCCGGCAGATTATTATTAATCGCCTGAGTAATCTCCAAGAGGGAGTTCAACTCCAGCTCTTTGAGCTTAAACTTATTTTCTGCCGAAAAAACACTCATGTAAATCTTATCCTAGCTTGTGTTTCATTAGGCCGTCTTTCGTCGCCAAAAACCAGCACTGACTAAACTCCGACTCTTCTGTGCAAACAGTCTCTTTTTCTGGCGAAACCATCGCTTTCACCCACCCTTTATCAACCAACTCAATCAACGCCCGACAAAGCGGTTCGTCTTCCATCGAAAGTTTTTCTTTCAAAAAAGAATAGCTTTCAACAAAATACAATTCATCCAATATATCGAACTCCAAGTCAGTCATCGCTTTGTCTTGTAACTCCTGCCTTTCCATTGATACTTTGCTGAAAAAGCCTTAACAGCGATTCCAACAACATAAAAAGAATATGCAGCTGCTGTTCTTGCAAAAATACCAAAGCCCAGCCGATATCCCAAAAAAGAACATACCCTTCTTAAAAAACAATACTCGGCGCCCAGCCGGCCAACCATAAGAAACAACAATACCGCTTGTACCCAGCGGCTTCCGAGCAGCAAGCCAACCGGCCACAGCAGATTAATCAGGTGAAAAATGAATAGAAACACAGAAGCCAGCGCATTTATCGACCAGCTGTGCAGCTTCCATTTGCTAGCCCAGCGAACGCGCTGTTCGACAAAAGCCTTTAAATTCCCGGGAGGATAAGTCGTTACAATTGCAGAAGAGTCTTTAAGATAAAAAATCCCATTCGGATAGTTTTTCATCACCTTTTTCATCATGAACTCGTCGTCTCCGCTGGCGATATGCTCATTGCCCTCAAAACCGTCAAGTTCATGAAATAGGCTTCGCCGATAGCTAAGGTTGGCGCCATTTGCCATAACCGGCCGCCGAAGACCAATGGCCGCCGCCGAAACGCCAATCAATGAAGCAAACTCAACCAGCAGCATCTGTTTAAAAACACTGTCGGATGATTCGAAACGCACCGGTCCGGCCAGCAGCTGCAGCCCAGGATTCTCCGCGTATGAGGCCGCGTGCCGCTCCACCCACTGTTCTGGCACACGGCAATCTCCGTCGGTCAGCAGCACTATTTCGCCCTTCGCTTCCCGAATTCCTGTTTCCACAGCCTTTTTCTTGCCCTCACCCCAGCTAGTGAGTAAACGGGCTTTCATTGGCGATTTCTTAAAAAAACACTGCGCCAGCTCTGCAGAAGCGTCCGTTGAATGATCGTCAACCAACAGAAGCTCCCAATCTTCATAGGTCTGTTTTTCAAGGCTCTCCAACAGGCCCTCAAGGCGGTTCTCTTCATTCCGAAAGGCCACCACAACCGACACCGCCAGCTCCGGACGCTTCCGCTTTTCGGGCGGTCCGCTCCTGCGCCACGCCCGCGCGACAACCAAAACAGACGCTATATAAATCAGATAAAACACGACAACAGCCACCATCACTCAACTCTTTTTTTATGCAAAGACAAGCGCCAGAACCTGCCGCCCGTCCAATATATTTTTTTGAAAAAAAACAAACCCGCAAGCCCGGGCAAAGCCAGATTCACAAGCCACAGAAGCAAAGTTGCCCAAAGCACCGGCGTGCAGTCCGACAAATATTGCTGAAAAAAAACAAAGGCAGAAAGCCCGCGAAGCCCCAAATCGCCCGGCAAGGTCAGACCCGGCAATGCCGACTTAGCCAAAAACACACATGCGGCACCCGCAAGCAATACCCGAACCGGCAGCTCCACCTCAAAAACCCAGAGCAGCAGCAGAAACTGCAAACAAAAAGTCAGATAACGAACTCCCGCCCATAGCCAAGCCTTTGCCAATACATCCGGCGTGAATTTTCTGAAAGAAGAAAAAAAATTGTTAATACCCGCAAGCCTTCCGGCCTTCCAGACAAATGCGGTCCCAACAACTCCAAGAGTAATCGCTGCCAGCAAGAAAAACAGCACATGCGAATCGTGAAGCAAATTGCGGGCATAAAACACTGCCGCAAATACACCCAGAAAAATCGTGAAAAAACTCTGCAGAAAAGCGCTCACTGCTACCGCATGCACAAGCCCCTTTCGGTTTTCCGGAGCCACAACTCCAATGCGCCCGGCCAAGTTGCCGGTTTCCAACGGCAAAAGCGCGCTCAAACTCGCTCCCGAGAGCACCCCCTGAAAAGCCAGCCTCCACGACAATAAGCAAAACGGTTTTGCCAGCGTCCTCCATTTTGCCACTTCGCAGAACCAATTCCACCCCATCAGCAAAACAGCCGCAAGCACCAGCGGCCAGTGCACCCAAACAGGAACCGCCATTGTCCGCCAGCTTGCCTCGTGCGCCCAGAATTCTCTTCCCAGCACAAAAGCCGCAAGAAGAAGAAACCCCCAGCGCATCATTTCCCCAAAAAAAACAGGAATTCTTTTGGCCCGTATCGATTCTGAAACAAAACGCCTATATTGCATACAAGATAACGGTTTTAGATTATCTCAAAAACACTAAAAAAACGGCACGCTTTCATTACTAAATGCCGTAAAAAACACTCGCGCTTTTACAATTCGCAGACTGATGCATTCAGTAAATTTCAATCTGCTCAATTTTCATTGATGATTGCTGAGTTAAATTGCCGCAGAAAAAATGATAAACAGCGCACGCGATTAAGTTAAACTATTTTTTTTATTCGTTTTGGGAATACCTCAGAAAAGTATAGCAAGGGAAAAAATCATCCTCGGCATTGACCCGGGAACCTCCGCAATGGGATACGGACTGCTGCTTATAAAAAACAAAAACATCAGCGTGATTCAGTACGGCATCATTCATCTGAAAAAATACGCCAACCACGAAACCAAACTGCGCAAAATATTTGAACGGGTCACAGCCATTATCGACGAATTCCACCCCGACGAAGTGGCCCTTGAGGCGCCGTTCTTCGGGAAAAATGTGCAGTCAATGCTCAAACTGGGCAGGGCACAGGGCGCCGCTATGGTTGCCGCACTGAACCGCGATCTGCCGATCACTGAGTACGCACCGCGAAAAGTGAAACAGTCGGTAACCGGAAACGGCAACGCAACCAAAGAACAGGTAGCGGCAATGCTGCAAAAAATGCTCAAGCTTGCGGAGCTGCCGAAAATGCTGGACGCCACCGATGCGCTGGGCGTGGCTCTTACCCACCACAACCAGGGAGGCATACAAACCAGCAAAGCCAAAAACTGGAGCTCTTTCCTAGCTGACAACCCGGAACGGCTGGTGAAAAAATAGACTTGGCACGCCTCCGCGGCGAAAAACAACTCGTCCCCATTTACCAAAAGTGCTTCCCCTCGGCTGAAGGAAAGCACTTTTGAACTGTTGTTCTCTGATGATGGATAATCTAATGGCTTTCTCAGCCAATTATTCCACCTTACTAACCGAAAAGCATGCCTAAGAGATTGCCTGAACCCATTGCTCTCCCTCTATACAACATTATAAAAAACGACAAGAAAGTTGCTACTCCCGCCAAAATGATTAGATAGCCAATTACTTTTGTCACTGAGACAAAATCCCTCAACTGCCGGCTTTCGATCAAACCCTCCGGCACAGGCTTTCTGGTGAGCAGACTAAACAAGGTTAAGATATGATTTTTAACGAGGTAGCCCAATGCTATTAAAAGCAAGGCCCTTACCACCGCATTAAAAAAGCCCAAAAACATTAAAGATGTCATAAAGTAAAAGTTTAAAATATTAAAAAATGTATATAATTCATTAAATATAAAAAATTCTACAGTGATTTTTTTAACTTTTACTTGATATATTTTCAAGCTGAAACACTCATTGCATCCGCTTCAAAGCAATTTACCTACTCCCAGATATGCCGCACAACATCTCCAGAATTACCCCAAAAATCAATTAATAACTTACATTAGTCACAAAACAATCAGAATCGGCCTGGAGGAAACTGCCTTGGCGCTTCGAAACCAAACACTTCTTTTGCCTTAACAAGCATTGTTTTTTCCGAATAATCCCCCATGCGGATGCAAGCCACAACTTTCGCAGCCATTTCCTTGTCGTGTTCTTTCAGGTATTTCCAAAATTGTTTCGCCTCGTTGCTGTGTCCGTCACCGTGTCCGATCAATAATATCTCATCGGCATAAGCGAGACTTTTGGCGATATCGCGCATGTAGGTTGGATATTCCGGCGTTCGCTGCCCTTTGAAATGCTGGGGCTGAAAATCTCCGCCTGACTTTTTATGATGCATGTGATGCCTAAAACCGTCTCTGTCGGGCTGTTTCACAGAAAAATGAGTACCCTCATATCCCACCTCGTAAATTCTGGTCTCATGTGAGCTGATAGCCGCAATCAGCTTTACATCAATTTTTTCGGCTCGGGATTTAAAATACTTCTCAAACGATTCGTGGTCGGGATGAATATCATGCTGCAACAAGAAACCGCGGAGATCCTGCAGCATTTCTCCTTCGCCGAGTTTTTGGTTTTCGGGAATATCCATTAGCAATTCATGCACGTCGTATTTTACTTTAAGCTGCTGCCGCTCCTGCATATCCACCTTAGCGTCCCTGTAGTCCAGGTGAGCGCCCACCGAGTGAAGCATAGCCTCCAGCGCATACCAAGAAAGCTCTCCTTGCATCGGCTTTTCAAAAACTTTTTCCAGCGTGTGAAAATTTTTCCTGTTCATCGTTCTGCAATTCAATTTTTATTAATCCATAAAACAAAGCGAAGCGGCTCCAATGATCCCTGCATTGTTGCCCAGCTCGGCAGGCACAATCTGAATTTTTTCTTGATAATAAGGCGTCAGATGTTCATCGAGACTTTTGTGAACAAAAGGCTCCATATAAGCAAAAGCACCTGAAACGCCTCCTCCCATTAGTATTGTTTTCACATCGAACAAACGGACCGCCGCTACCAGTCCTTCACCCAGAAGAACTCCGGCTTTCTTGAAAACTTTTTTCGCTACAATATCATTTTTTTTCAATGCCCTGGCCAAAATCTTGGCATCCAATGATTCCAAATCCAGACCGCTTTCATTCTTGTATTTATTATGATAATGGCTCGCCCACTTCAGAAGCCCCGTTTTTCCGATATTCTGCTCCAGAGTTCTGCCGTTGCCAACGAGGATATGGCCGATCTCCAGCGCATTGCCGTCGGCTCCCAAAAAAATTTTCCGGTCCAAAACAAGCGCACCGCCTACTCCGGTCCCCAGCGTCACAAACAGAAAACTGTCCGGGCGGGACGTGCAGGCAAAATACAGCTCGCCAAGAGCTGCCGCATTGGCGTCATTCTCTAAGTGAAAAACCAGACCCGGAAAAGCAGCTTCGAACCGCTCTAGCAGCGGCTGGTTGCTGAGCGGCGGAATGTTGGGAAACTCCAAAGTTGATCGCCGGTCGCGCGTAAGTGTCCCGGGCACCCCAACACCGATTTTCTGAACATGCGGACAGTCTTTCAGCTCTTGCCTCACCACAGCAATCAGATTATCCACAAAATCTCCTTCGAAAAGCGACCGGGTCGGATATTTTTTTTTGGCTCGCAGCTCGCCACGCTCGGAAACCACACCCATCTTGACATTCGTCCCCCCTATGTCAATACCTAAAAATTCTTCCATCAGTACCGTGTTAACTATGTCAATTTGTCAATATTAGGACTAACTACCCCTTAGAAAGTTCAGCGTAAAAAAATGAAAACGAGTTGCAAACAGTTTTTTCTCAGCTGCAACGTATAAGGATTTTTGAGAATACCTAAATGATGATGGAATGGACTTTTTTTTCGAGAAAAAGAAATTCAGTTTTTCAATTCCAGAATAGCTATTAAAAAACACCTGCCTCGCACAACAGGAATTCACAAAAAAATTCCTTCAGCACGCGGCAGGTGTTTTACAAGCATACCTGACTGCAAACAGCGCCAGCCGATTTCACACCGGCTGAAGCGATTGAAACAGCTTGATTTTATTGCTCAAAATTTATCAATCTCAGACTCAACAAAATAACGACGAGCATCACGCCGACATCGGCGAAAATGGCCATTACAATACTTCCGAAACCAGTCGCAGCCAGCAGCAAAAACAAAGCCTTTACCATAACAGCCATGAGCGTATTTACCTTTATTCGCCGGTTTGTTTTTCTCCCAAGGCGAACCAGATAAGGTATCAGCGGCAAATTGTCGTTAAGCAGAGAAACAGGCGCCACCTCAATGGCCGTATCGCTGCCGGCAGCGCTCATGGCTATGCCCACATCTGCCAACGCCAAGGCAGGAGCATCGTTTACGCCGTCGCCCGCCATGGCCACAGGCCGGAACCGCTCCTGCAGCTTCTGGACCTGCTCCACTTTCTGCTCCGGAAGCAAATTGGCGTAACACTCTCCGATTTTCACTTTTTCGGCCACAAAGCTGGCCGTTTCCTGCTGGTCCCCGGTCAGCATAACAGTCTTCACGCCGAGCTCATTCAATTCCTCAATCGCCTGTTTGCTGTCTTCCTTAATCTCGTCCATTATTCCGATAATGCCCGCCACATGTTTTCCGTGACTGACTATTACGCAGGTCTTGCCTTCTCTGTGCAAACGCTCCGCTTCCTGAACAACCTCCGCCTTCACATCGTGATGCTCTTTAATAAAATCCAGTTTGCCAATAATCAGATCTCTGTGTTCGCAAATCTTGCAAATTGCCTTAGCTCCCTTCCCCAATACGCTTTTGAACCCCTCCACAGGATGCATCTCATAGCCTTCCCTGTTGGATGCTTCCACAATAGCCTGCGCAAGCGGGTGTTCAGAAAACAACTCAGCTCCCGCCGTGCAGGCAAGCAGTTCTTCCTTATCGCATTCAATCGGAATAAGGTCCGAAACAACCGGCTTGCCCTTGGTAATGGTTCGGGTTTTATCAAAACCCACCGCCTTGAGCCTTCCCAGAATTTCAAGGTATTTTCCTCCTTTAATAATCACACCTTTTCCCGAGGCATTTCCTATCGCAGCGTAAATAGCCACTGGAGTGGAAATAACCAGCGCGCAGGGACATGAAATAACCAGAATTGTAATTGCCTGATTAAGCCAGTGATCAAAATCCTTCCCCAAAAGAAACACTGGCACAATCACCAGCAAGCCAGACATTATTATTACAGATGGTGTATACCATTTGGCAAACCGCTGAATAAATTGCTGAGCCTCTGACTTGTTTTTTGTCGCTTCGAAGGTTATTCGGATAATTTTGGAAAAAGTCGTGTCTTTGTGCTCCCGGGTGGTTTCAATTTCCAAATACCCTTCTTTATTCATCGTGCTGGCGTACACGGCATCTCCGGCCGATTTGCCTTTGGGCAAGGGCTCGCCCGTAATCGTTGCCTCGTCTACAGAGCTTTCGCCGAAAACAACCTTTCCGTCCAAGGGAATTGTTTCTCCGGGCTTTACCACCACCGTGCTTTTCACCGCCACTTGATCGACTGGAACCCGCTCCTCAGAGCCTTTCACCTGAGCGGTCTTCGGAGAGCTGTCCACCAGCTTCTGAAGCGCCGACTTGCTCTGCGCCAAGCCAATATCCTCCAGTTCTTCCCCCAGAATATACACGAGTATCACCACTGCACCCTCCACATATTCCTTGAGATAAAACGCGCCGATAACTGCAATAAGCATCAGCAGCTTAATGTTGCTGAAATTCAGCCTGAGAAGGGCCGTGAATCCTTTCCAAACCACGTCTTTTCCCAGCGCCAGAATAAGCAAGCCAAAGAAGACAGGCGCATAAGGCTCCGGAATCCGGTAACCTGTTAAGGCGACAACTTCAAAGAACACAGCCACGATTACGCCTGTAAACAGCCAGCGAAATTTTTTTTCATGAAAAGGAAGCTTCATAAAGACAACTTTAAGCACTTCGTGCAAATTATTATTTTCCGAAGTGGTTATTTTCTAATTATTTATCTTAAAAAAACAATTGATTTTTTTGAACCGCCACTTAAATAGTTCAAAAAAACTCAATAATTGGAAGAGCCCGTCCAGCAAATATAACTGCAAAAATGAGGAAATGTAAGAATGCATGTATTTTATTAAACAACCGCAACAAGGTTGCGTAAATCGCTGTTGCAGTGCAGACTGGAGGCTATTGGATTGCCGTCAAAAAAAATCCTTCAGCCTATAACTATAAGCATGCCGCCTGCCCGGCTAAAGAAAAAATCGTTTCTAAAGTGTTGGACAATCTTTGCTGCAGACAATTTTCCGAAAGACACCGAGTGAAAACTCCGTTCCGGGAATCATCGGCCTAAGCTGTCAGATCGCGGAGATCCACCGGAATAACCCGCGACACGCCCTGCTCCAGCATGGTAACTCCGTAAATCACGTCTGTGCTGGCCATTGTCCGCTTATTGTGAGTTACGATAATGAACTGCGAGTCTTCCGAAAACGTGCGGACAATTTTGTTGAACTTATCGATATTGGCATCGTCCAAAGGAGCGTCCACTTCGTCGAAAATGCAAAAAGGCGCCGGTTTCAGCAGGTAAATCGAAAAAAGCAGCGAAGTTGCCGTTAGCGTTTTTTCCCCGCCCGAAAGCTGGTTGATAGTCAGCGGGCGCTTGCCTTTCGGCTTGGCAATAATATCAATTTTGGAATTGAGCGGATCCTCCGGATTCAGCAAACGAAGATCGCAGTCGTCCTCCTCAGTAAAAAGCGAGCGGAACACCTTGATGAAATTCTGTTTGATCTTTCCAAAAGCATCCAGAAAAGCCTCTTTGGCCACAGCATCAATTTCTGAAATCGTCTGCAGCAACGAGCCTTTGGCATTCTCCAAATCCTTTTTCTGAGAAACAATAAACTCAAAGCGCTCTTTTATCTCCTCAAAAGCCTCCAGAGCCATCGGGTTCACCGGACCAATTCTATCGAGTTTTTGCTTCAGCTGCTCCGCTTCTTTGACAAGCGCGTCCTCTCGCATCCCCATAAACCGGTTTGCGTTTTCTGTTTCCTCTTCAGGATTCAGCCGATCAAGCTGCTCCTCAATATCAATCCCGAATTCTATCTGCATGCGCTCTTTTACGGAATTCAGCGCAAGCCTCGTTTCACTCATGCTCTGCTGCAGATGCATAACCAGCGCCTGCGACTGCTCTTTCTTCCGCTGCAGCTCACGAATTTCTTTCCCTATTTGCTCCTGCCGGCCGCGGGAATGGAAATAGCTTTTTTCAGCCTCTCTCACACCGGACTCAATGCACTCCTTTTCCTCATGCAATCCAATCAACACATCTTCACCAGTTTCAGCAGCGTCCAGCACAGCCTGTATATCCTCGCGGCACTGCTTAAGCTGATTATCTTCCGAAGCCATCTTCAGCGCAAGCTGCCTCAGCGCGTCTTCTTTGTAGCGCTTTTCCTGCTCCAGCTGCTCCAAACGGTTCTCATGCTGATAAAAGCGAAGATTTTGAGCATTAAAGGCTTCGGACTTTTCCTGAACAGAACGGCTGAGAATCTGTGCTTTTTCCCCGCCTTTTTCCTTCTCCTGCTTAATTTCTTCAAGCTCATCCTTTCCGGCGCAAAGTTTCGGAGCAAGCGCTGCAACTTCATTGCCCAAAACGCCGAGTTCCTCAAGCAGACAGTCTTTTTTATCGCTTTCGTTTCTTTGCCGCTGTAAGCGCTCTTCATACTGATGCCGGACGATGCCCAGCTGCTGCCTTGAAAGACCAAGACTCTCCGCCTTCTCTTCAATCAGTTTCGAAAGGTCTTCCTGCATATGCAGCCTGTGCCGCTCGGCAAGCATCTGTTTCTCTTCCAAAAGTTTTTGAAGCTCTGCATCCAGCTTTTCAATCTCCAACCTCAGCTTTTCCAAATCCTTTGCGCTTCCCAGCCTTAACGATTCCAGCTTTGGCTTTTCGCCCCCGCGAACAATCACGCGCTGCTTTGCCCAAAATCCTTCCGGATGGGCGCCTGCAATTTCTCCATTCAGTGAATGCCCGATCATTGAATTGCGGGTAAGCCAGTTGACAAGCTGACGGAATTTCGGCGCAGCTTCAATTTTTGAGGACAACGGACTTTCGCTTGTCTCAGGCACATTTTCGAGCACTAAAAACGAAGCACGCCCTTTTTGGGCACGCCGCAGCAAATCGATAGCCTCAAGAGCTTCGCACTGATCCGGCAACACCAGACAGTTCATGTACGGCTCCAGAAAACTGCCCACCAAAGCCTTGTCAGGCTCCGCACAGCTGATAAGATCGGCAAGCAGCGGATATTTTTTTTCCTGGTGAAGAAACTGAATCGCCTCAGGATAACCTTCCAAATTGTCGTTCAGCTTCTTCTTCAGCTCATAGGTGGCTTGCAGGGTTTTAAAGGCCTGCTGCTTTTCAATAATCCGCTCTCTTTTTTCCTCCACAGCCTCAGACAGTTCGGCGTCCTGCTGTCTCCAGCGGTTCTGCGATTCCTTCAGACTCTGGAGCTCGGCCTCCAGCTCTTCAGTCTGCGCTTGAAGCCCAGCTGTGCGCTCCTGAAACTCAGCCAGCTGTTCCAACTCCTGACACGATCGGTGCTCAAACTGCTCCAGCTCCTGTTTTAAAGAAGAAAGCCTGAGCTGTTTGAATTCAGAATCTTTTTGCATCTGAAAAAAATCATGCTGCGAACGCTGCATTTTTTCTTCAAACTCAGCCTGTTCCGACTGGCTTTCCCGTAACAGGGCCTTATCGGTGTCCAGCGCAGCTTTTTTCTCTTCAAGCTCCCACAACAGCTCGCTACTCATCCGGCGCAGCGAAGCAATCTGCATATCAAGTCCTTCGACACCCCTCAACTGTTCACTCTGCTGCGCTTCATCTTCTTCTCTTTGTCCTTCCAGCCTGAATTCCTGGTCTTTTAAAAACTTCAGCTTCTCATTCTTAATTTTTCTGTCGTTCTCAATTTGCTGAATCTTTGCCGTCTTTTCATTCAGCGTACGCTGTCTGCCGGAAAGCAGGCGTTCTTTCTGGAGAATCTCAAGCTTCAGTTTTTCGGACGATGCCTCCGCCTCGGCAATGCTTCCGCTAAGCGCCGCCGTTTCATCATGCTGCGCCTGTATTTGCTCCTGCGTGCGAATAAGCGCATCGGCCTGTGTCTTCACAGAAACCTTTGCCAACTCCACACTTGCGTGTTTATATTCCTCCTTCAAACTGAAGTACCGCTTGGCCTGCCGGGCCTGCCGCTCCAGCGATTTCATATTTTTCTCTATCTCAAAAAGCAGATCCTCCACACGCTCCAAATCTGCATCCGTGTCGCCCAGCTTCTTCAACGTCTCCTTCTTCCTGACCCGGAACTTGGAAACGCCCGCGGCTTCCTCAAAAAGACCACGCCGGGAATTGTCTTTGTCGTTGAGCAGCTCATCAACCATCTTCAGCTCGATAATCGCGTAGCTGTTGGAGGAAATTCCCGTATCCAGAAACAAATTGTGAATGTCTTTCAGCCGGCATTTCACACCGTTCAGCTCGTACTCGCTGTCTCCGGTTCGGTAGTACCGACGGGTGATCATTACCGTCGCATATTCGGTCGGAAGCAGATTTTTGGTGTTTCGGAATGTGAGGGAAACTTCTGCCAGCTGCGTCGGACGACGGTTTTTTGTTCCGTTGAAGATTACATTTTCCATCTTTTCCGAGCGGAGCGCTTTGGTTTTCTGCTCGCCCAGCACCCAGCGGATCGCATCTATAACGTTGGACTTGCCACAGCCGTTGGGTCCCACTATGCCTGTAATCCCCTCATCAAAGTTGATAACCGCCTTGTCTCCAAAGCTTTTAAAACCCTTAACTTCCAGCCGTGTCAGTTGCATAGCGTTCCTTCTAGTCGTTGAAAAAATGAAATTCGGTTAACCAACGAATTTAATTAAATATGCCTAGGATTCCTTGCGATTTCCAGGGAAAAGGAATAGAGAAAACACTATAAAGACACATATCAAAATATTTTTTTCTGAAATATTTTTATTCTTGCAGGAAATCACTTTCTTGGTTTTTCTAAACTTTTTTCCCATGGACAAGGACATTATCATTTTAATTGTAATGATCGTCATTTCGATCATTTCTTCAATATCGAAAAAATCAAAAAAAGATAAAGAGGAGGAAAAGCAGCGGGAAAAATTTTCAGAAAGACGGCCGGAAACAGAATTCCTTGAACGGGAAGAAAAAATTGAATCTGAGCCCGCCGCATCGACCAGCCATCAGCAGCTTGAAGACTTTTTGGCGCAATGGATGCCGGAAGAAAAAACCGAAATAACATTCGAAGAGCCAAACAAAACTAGTGCTCCTGAAGCTGCAAAAACGGATTACCAAAAATTCAGTCAAGAAGAGATAATAGATGCGATCGAGATAGAAGAAGAGATATTGGCAGAAGAAAACACGCCATCACTTTCAGCTCCCAAAATTCCAAAAAGAAAAAAGCCGAAACACTCGTATAAAGATACTCTTAGAAAAAAAAGCGGCCTGAAACAAGCCGTCATCATGAAAGAAATCCTGACACGCAAAGAATTCTAATCCTTCGCAAAGCAAAAAACGGCCGCTCTCCAAAAGCCAAGCTCTGGAGAGCAGTTATTTATATATTGTAATTTCTCGCCCCGAAGATAGCACTCCCAACCCGTATCAAAGTCGCTCCTTCTTCAACAGCTATTTCGTAATCGCCGCTCATACCCATCGAAAGCTCCTTCAAGTCAATATTCGTAGCGGAAAACTCTTTTTTCAGCTCTTCAAACAGCGATTTCAAACCGGCAAACTCCCGTCTTACCTTCTCTTTGTCCGATGTATTGGTTGCCATGCCCATCAGTCCCTTCACCTGAATGTTATCGAAGCTTCGAAAAACATCGCTCTGCAGCAACTCGCGAAGCTCCTGTGCAGTCAATCCAAATTTACTCTCTTCATCAGCTATGTGCATCTGAAGCAATACAGGAATAATCCGACCGTTCTGCGCAGCTCTTTTATTGATTTCCTTTAAAAGCGACAGGCTGTCTACCGCATGTATCAGGGATACAAAAGGAGCGATGTATTTTACCTTGTTGCGCTGCAAATGCCCAATCATATGCCACTCAATATCCTTGGGAAGCTGTTCGTGCTTGGCGGCCAGCTCCTGGACCTTGTTTTCACCAAACAGCCGCTGTCCTGCATCGTAAGCTTCCTGCAGCATCTCGACAGGTTTGGTTTTACTAACGGCAACTAAACGAACAGATGTTTTACAAACAGCCTGCTTGAATGCATGTAAATTCTCTTGAATACTCATAAAATCAAATAATAAATGGAGAAATCTGATTTGCCCCTGCAAAATTAAGAAAACCCTCAGAAAGGAACGCTGACGCATGCGTTTTTATATTCTTATAAATATGATTGATCGCTTTTGATGTTTTTCCAGAGTGCTTATATTTGAAATTCTCCAAAATAATGGCGCTAAAAACCCGTATTTTATACATTTTCAGCCCTGTTTTTTGTTTTGGGAATAACAACAGAGTATAGATGATGAACTGGCTTTGGGTAATATTAAAAGGAATTGGCTTCGGAATCACCCTGTCTTTTTTGATAGGTCCGGCTTTTTTCACCCTCATTCAAACAAGTTTGAAAAAAGGATTTCCTTACGGAATGGCAATGGCTGTGGGAATCGCACTAAGCGACTCGATATACA
Source organism: Cytophagales bacterium (assembly GCA_022360875.1). Taxonomy (GTDB): domain Bacteria; phylum Bacteroidota; class Bacteroidia; order Cytophagales; family Cyclobacteriaceae; genus JAKSBZ01. The sequence goes on from JAKSBZ010000101.1 coordinate 41,312, forward strand.
TAGCAATATGCTATCTGGGAGTAAGCCGATGGGCCGAAAACGAGTATTTCAATACCTGGTTCGGGCTGATTGGCGGCTTTATCATGCTTATCTTCGGTTTTCTGTCCATCTTCAAACGCGTTGAGAATTTAGTAACCAATGCCGAGCGAAAAGAAATCAACAAAATCACTGGAAGACGCGGGCTGCTCAGCCAAATGCTCAAAGGGTTTTTGCTGAACATTGTCAATCCCTTTCTTCTGGTTTTTTGGCTTGGAGTCGTCGGACCCATCGCCAACGACGCAAGCTTCACAAAAGAACAGGTTTTGGTTTGCCTGGGCATGATCGTTTTCTCTGTCTTTTGCATGGACACGCTTAAATCCCACCTGGCCGGCCGTCTTTCCAACATTATCACGCCACGAGTCATGCAGGTTGTCAACCGGGTGGTTGGCCTTGCGCTTATCGTTTATTCTTTTCGCTTGCTGCATGTCGTATACGTTCATCGCGAAATTTTTTACCAGTATTTCTAAGTCCTTTCCAGCCTGCATTTTATCCCAAAGTTTTCACACGAAACCAGGTCCTTTTTCAGTGCAGGCACTTGTTACTAGCAGTTTTTCAAAAATCCGAAGAAGCCCTCTGGCCTTCACTTCAAAACTTAAAGGAACAGCTATTCCCTCTGTTCATTACTGATGTCCCGCAAAAAAAAATGCCGGAGAATCTAGCCCCGGCAATCAATTTCCTTCGCGGAACATATCCCGCTCCGCGACAAACCACAGCAAAGAGAACACTCTCTGCCAAATAATTTTCTCAAAAATCAGTCTTGTAAAATATTGGTAATAAAGGTTGACTTAAGCAGCATCCATATCACCAAACAAACCAGTGCCCAGCGAAGATACACCGTGTAAAAATCGTAGGTGTCCGTATAACGGTTTTCTTTAATTTCCGCCTTTTCATACTTGTCAATCTGGGCAAAAACTTTTTTCAGCGTCCGCTTGTCGGTAGCGCGGTAAAAATGTCCGTTCCCGATTTTTGCCACTTGTCTCAGCGTCTTTTCATTGAGCGTGCTGTTGTACATCCGCGGTCGTCCGAAAATGTCTTTTCCCCACGGCACAAGCCCTTCGCGGCCTATTGCAATCGAATATATCTTGATGTTATGGGCATCCGCCAGCTTGGCAGCCGTCAGCGGGTCGATGTTTCCAGCCGTATTGTCGCCGTCGGAAATAAGAATAATCACTTTGGACTTTGCCTCCGACTCGCGCATACGGTTGATGGCCACACCCAGCGCACTGCCGATCGCTGTGCCTCCGTTTTGAATCAGCTCGAAATTGATATCCTCAATGCTGTTGCGCAGCAAGTCGTAATCGGTGGTCAAAGGCACCCAAGTATAGGCATCGCCCGAAAAAATCACCACTCCAATCCGGTCCTGGAAACGGCCGTCAATAAAGTCCGAAGCAACCTGTTTGGCTGCCTCGAGCCGGTTGGGTTTAAAATCCTCAATCTTCATGGATTCTGAAATATCCACGGTCAGCACAATGTCAATCCCTTCCGTCCAGCGCTCCACTTCCTCGGAGGTCGTCTGAGGACGAGCCAGCGCGGCAACAAGCAACGCAATACTCAGCCCCAGAAAAACATGGGGAATAATCCGCAGCAAAGTCACCGGATTGCTTTTCAGCTCGCTTCTGGAAAGCGCTATGTCAAGTTTCTGCCGAAATTTGAGCTGGATAAGCCAACGAATAAGAAAAAGAGCAGGGATCAATAAAAAAGCCCAAAACCACTCCGGGTGCGCCCACTCAAATGCTTCAAGCTGCGAAGGGCTGAACCAGTCGACATCGTACCACTCTCTGTTGATCATTACGCGTTTTCTTTAAGTTTAAGATCTTGTTGTTTAAGTTCTTGAATTTTTTCATCAAAACACCGGGAAGCAAAATCCTCCATCTGCTCCATTGCATTCGGAATATGTTCCTCGCCAAAGCCTCCGTAAAGGTAACGGTCAAAGGTTTTAAGCGCATCCACAATGGCTTCTCCGCGGTAATACTGACCGATTTCCTTACTCGTCAGTTTAGTGAACGGAGTGCCCTGCAGTCCTTCAAGATAATGCTTCCAGGCATACACCGCCTGCTCTGCCGGAAAAGAATCTGACGGGAACTGGCTTCGGAAGCTGCCGAAACGCTCTTCAAACTTCCCATGTTTCTTCCGAAGCCTCCAAATACGGAAACTTCTCCAAATTCTTTTCCCGAACACCAGCAGCACCACTATCAGCACCACCAGCACGATGCCTGCGCCTACCAGAAAATACGGCGTGTTGAATGCCCTATGCACGCGCAGAAAAAACACATCCTGCTTAGCCTGAGGATTCTGAGGCAAACGGTCAATATTCTGTTTTAGAACAGCCTCAACCGGATTGGCATAAAAATAAATGCTGTCCTTGCCCTCCAAACAAAAAACCGGCAGCTGCAGTCTGAGCGTATCCTGCAGCTCAAAAGTGCTCAGCTTGTATACAACACTGTCAGTGCTTATTCCGTTGTCCGTGCGGGTAGCCGAATAGCTGCGCGAATCGTATTCGAACGGGGAAAAATTATAAGTCGAATCCGGAAACAGCATATTGAGAGATTCCGGATAGCGCGCCACCAAAGTAAGACGCACAGGCTCGCCCAATTCCACCGAATCCTTTGACAGCCAAGCAACCGCCTGAATCTTCCTGAGCAGCTCGGGAGTCGGAGTTTGCGCCCCGGCAGCCGAAAAGCCCAAAACCAAAAAGCAGCCTAAAAGAAGCCGCCATGCAATTTTACTTCTCACGTTTTTTTGATTTGTTTCTAATTTTAAAAAGCTTAATCAGTTCCGGAACATAGTCCTCGTCAGTGTTGACCAAAAGGTAGTCTGCCTGATTGCGTCGGCAAAGATCGCGCAGCGCGTGCTGTTTTGTTCCGTATTTTTGCTGCATTTTCTTTCGGAATATTCCGCTGGACGTATTCATCCAAACGGTTTTCCGCGACTCTTTGTCAAACAGCGGAATAATTCCCAGTTTAGGGAGCTTGGTCTCGCGATAATCGCTCACCTGCAGCACCACCAAATCATGCTCGCGGGCCAATCCTTTCAGATTGTGTTCGTAGCCCTCATCTATAAAATCCGAAATAAGAATAACGATGCTTTTGCGCTTGAGCATGTTAAGCGTGTAGCGGAAGGCTTTGTTCAGATCGGTGCGCACAGAACCCGGCCGGTGATCATAAAGCTTGCTGATGATCTCGTAGCCGTGTTTCATTCCTTTGTTGGGTTTCACGTACAGCTCCCGCTGATCCGAAAACGAAATAAGTCCCACAGAGCTGTTTTCCCTTATGGCCGCGAGCGTGAGCACGCCGCACAGCTCCTTAGCAATATCCATTTTCTGCTGGCCGGGCTTTCCAATCTCCTGCGAGGCGCTCACATCCACCAAAAAAAAGACGTTCTGCTCTTTGTCTTCTCTAAAAGTTTTGATGTACGTTCCAATTCCCTTGGCCGAAACCTTCCAGTCTATCGCCCTTACGTCGTCGCCGTACTGATAAGTGCGCACATCGTCGAACTCAATTCCCGAACCTTTAAAAATCGAATGGTAATCTCCCTGCATGTGAGCCTGAATGGCTTTCCGAATCTGAATTTCGTATTTTCTTAACTTTTGATATATGGCTTTCATATGTAAGTTATCTTGCTAAAAAACGTTTCCTAAACAAAGGGCCGCATGCATTCTCTTGAACCTTTGAAATTATTTAAAAAGATTGATGAGGGCAAGCAAGAAAGTATCTTCGTTAGCTGAAAAACGCAATTTATCCTATTTTCCTGCTATTTCCCCCTTCTTTTTCTTAAACTCAAGAAAGGGGAAAGAAAAAAAAAAGAAAAAGCGTAACTTGCAGGGCTTTTTCAAAGACTTAAAAGAATATTTGGAGTGAAAAATTATTGGATCATATTCCTTTTTTCCGGGATGCTTCTCGCCTGCGGAAAAAAGGCCAAGCAAGTCTTGGACAAGGAACAAATGGCTTCTGTACTAACGGACTTGTACCTGACCGAATCCAAAATCGACAGGCTGCCCCTGAAGCGGGATTCTGCTCAGAAGCTCATGAAGCAGCTGCGTCCGCTTATATATAAAAAGCACCGAATCGACTCCGCCGCCTTCCGCAGGAGTTTCGAATACTATTTCGAAAATCTGGACAAGCTTAAAAAAGTTTATGAACTGACGCTAGACAGCCTGACCTACAGGGAAACTGCTCTGGAGAAAGCCAAAAACGACAAACTTAAGGCAGAAAAGGCACTGAGAGCCAAAGAGGACTCGATACGTCAGATGAAAATCCGGATCGATTCGCTGGCATCAGACTCCCTGTTGAAAACCCCGCCGGTTCTGCAGGACAGCCTGGAGAAAAAAACAAAGTCTAAAGAATAAAAAAGAAATGAGAAAATAACCTGAACTCATTTACAAGCAGCCAAAAACCTGTCAGCCGTTAACAAACTGAGTTGACGGAATTGAGCCGCAAATGCTTGTTTCGCTTGGCCCTAAAAAATTCGCAGGCTTTCATGTATCTCTTGACAAAAATTTGCTTCCACCCGCTTATGTATTAATATGTTATATATGCAACGTATGTCATGGCCGTTATTCTTCTGCAGAATACCGCAGGCGAAGCACAAGGAAAGGAGCCGCAAAGAACAGTTTTCGGCATTTATTAACACTGCCAGCTATTCAGCAAAATCGCTGGCTGCGAAACAAAACTGAAAATAATAAAAAGTACGAAGTACTTAATATTTATTGAAAACAGGCAGGAAAACCTGCCGGAGGTGTTGGGAAGAACAAAAACATGCTTTATCCAAAAAATCTAGAAAAAAAACTGGGCTTCGACCAAATCCGAACCCTGCTGAAAGAAAAATGCTTAAGCTCTCTGGGAGCTTCTTTTGTTAATAAAATAAGGTTTTCATCAGACTATCAGCTTGTCAAAAAACTTCTGGAGCAAACCGAAGAATTCCGCCAAATACTCATTTCTGGCGAAAGTTTTCCCTCATCCGGTTACCTGGATGTATCGGAAAGCCTGGAAAAAATCAAAGTTGAGGGAACGTTTCTGAACGAAGAAGAATTTTTCAACCTGAAACTTTCGCTTTCCACCATATTCAGCTGTCTGCTTTTCTTTAAGCAGCACCAGGAAGATTATCCGAACCTTGCTGCCGTCAGCTGTTCCGTTGTGCTGGAAAAAGACATCGTCAAACTAATTGACGCCAAAATCGACGAAAAAGGCAAACTGCGCAACAACGCCACACCGGAACTGCAGCGAATCCGCACACAGATTCAGTCCAGCCAGGTGCACCTGCGCCGTATGCTGGACAAGATGATCCGGCAATCGAAAAGCAACGGCATGACGCCCGAAGACATGTCGCTCACCGTTCGGGACGGGCGAATGGTCATTCCGGTAAACGCCTCGCACAAACGGCAGATCAAAGGCTTTATTCACGACGAATCTTCCACAGGACAAACGGTCTTCATAGAGCCGGCCGAAGCGCTGGAGGTCAACAACGAGATCCGCGAGCTGGAATACCGCGAGCGCCGGGAAATCATCCGCATCCTTACTGAGCTCACCGACCACATCCGCCCGGAAACCGACGTGCTGAAGCGCGCCTACCATTTCCTGGGAATGGTCGATTACATACGCGCCAAAGCACAGTTCGCTCTGGACACCGAAGCGGAAATGCCTGAGCTTGTCAAAAACAAGGAAATCGAATGGTGGGTTGCGAAGCACCCGCTGCTCTTACTGGCGCACAAGCGGCTAAACAAGCCGGTCGTGCCGCTGCACATCAGGTTCAGCCCGAAAAACCGGATAATTCTTGTTTCAGGACCGAACGCCGGAGGTAAATCCGTCACGCTGAAAACCGTCGGACTGATTCAGTACATGATGCAGTGCGGTCTATTGCCGCCAATGATGGCGCATTCGAAAGTCGGACTTTTCAGGAGCATTTTCATCGACATCGGCGACGAGCAGTCCATTGAAAACGACCTGAGTACCTACAGTTCGCACCTGACGAACATGAAGCACTTCACCAACTTCGCCGACAAGCATACGCTTTTCCTGATTGACGAATTCGGAACGGGAACCGAACCGCAGTTCGGCGGAGCCATTGCCGAGGCTATCCTCGACAAGCTCAACCAGCTAAAGGCATTCGGCGTTATCAACACGCACTACGCCAACCTCAAAAAATTCGCAGAGAACCACCACGGTCTTATAAACGGCGCCATGCGCTTTGACATGGACAAATTGGAGCCGATCTACGAACTCGAAATCGGCAAGCCGGGAAGCTCGTTTGCGCTGGAAATTGCGCAGAAAATCGGATTGCCAAAGGAAGTGCTGCAGGAAGCCAAACAAAAAGTCGGACACTCGCATGTGCGCTTCGACCGGCTGGTCGGCGAGCTGGAGCACGAAAAGCGCAAGCTAAAAAAAGAAACGGAAAAAGCGGAAAAACGCGACCTGCGCTTAAAAAGCGTGGTTCAGGAATACGAAGAGCTGAAAACTTTTGTGGAGGAAAAGCGGAAGACGCTTATCAATGAAGCAAAGCTGGAAGCAAAGCGCATTGTAGAGGAAGCCAACCAGCAGGTGGAAAAAACCATCCGCGTCATCAAGGAAAGAAAAGCGGAGAAAGAAGCCACAAAGAAAGCCAGGGAAAAGCTGCAGAGCTTCAAGGAGAAAATCAAACCCGAAAAAGTTTCTGTTCCTCAAAGCAGCGAAGAGGTGCAAGTGGTCGGCGGCGAAATCACTGTTGGCAGCTCGGTGCGCATCAAAGGGCAGGAAACCATCGGCGAAGTGACGGCGCTGCGCGGCAAAGACGTGGAAGTCCGTTTCGGAGCCCTCAGCTCTAAAATGAAGGCCAACAGGCTGGAGAAAGTCAGTCGGAAAGAGCGGCGAAAAGCCGAGCGGGGAAGCGCCGCGCACAGCTTCAAAGGCTTTAACATAAACGCTAAAATGGCCAACTTCAACCCCAAGCTGGACGTGCGCGGCAAGCGGGTGGAAGAAGTTTTCCAAATCCTGATCAACTTTATCGATGAAGCCTCCATGCTGGGCATTCCGGAGGTTCAGATTGTTCACGGCAAAGGAAGCGGCGCGCTCAAAGACTTCATCCGCGCAGAACTGAAAGGCTATCCGCAGGTTAAAAGCTTCGCCGACGAACACGCCGACCGGGGCGGCGCAGGGATAACGGTTGTCAAGATGAAGTAGATAAGACATCCATGATGATCGGCTTTTTCACTCAAGAGAAGTATGATTGTCATGGTTGCTCCACCTGGCCGCTGAAAGTTTTTTAAGATCAGATCTTAAGGCTAACAAAGCTAGACACCAAAAAAACAATTCGCTGACAAAATACAACTGGTTTTTTGGGTAAAATTTATATTGATTTTTTTAAGTTTTACCCTGATTTATTACACATATTTAGATCTTTTTTAAACATGAAGAAATTACTTATTTTTTTCACCTTGTCATTTTTACTGGCAAATGTTCAGGCAAATGCTCAGAAAACAAATTTTGGAATAAAAGGAGGATTCAATATTTCCAAAATGCATGCTTCTGCTGACGGAGAAGGCCAAGGCAGCATCTCCAGTGATTCGAGAATACATATAGCTCTGGGGCTATATTCACAAGCTCAAATTTCCACAAACATACCGAACCTTTTTTTTCAAACGGAACTGCTGCTCTCCCTTGAAGGAGGCAATGGGGCAAATGAAGAAATGAACACGACTTTCATCAATCTGCCGTTGCTGATAAAATATTACTTACAGGAAAACAAAGGCTTTTATCTGGAAGCCGGACCGCAATTTTCTTTTTTGTTATCCACAGAAATGAAAGCAAACGGCGAAAGCTATGATTTGACAGACGAGATGAACAGATTCAATCTGGGCCTTAGCTTTGGACTCGGTTATGAGTTAAGCAACGGGATCGGTTTTGACGGAAGATACAACCTAGGCCTCACAAGACTGAATAAAGATGACGGAGACCTTGACATGACCAGCAGAACTTTTCAACTTACGGTAAGCTACCGGATATAAATCCATCAAAATTTCTCCAAATCGAGCAGGCGAGGGAGTTTCTTCCCTGCTCTCACGCACCACCAAGCACATCGCATATCTCAATTAAATATTTGGGGTTTTATATTTGATTCACGTATTGAACAAACCCAAATCTTCAGACCATTCCGAACACATGATTTTATGTGCTTAAAGGCAACTTGTTTTCGCCGCCGTCTTTTTTACTGAATACAATTCCACGATTATTTGATACGGACTTTGCCCCTAATCAGCTTTATTAAAATTAGCATAAATTGTATTTCGAAAAGTAGTCTCGAGTTTATAGATTTATATCACATAACATAAATTTTATAAACATGAGAAGATTACTTATTTTTTTTACAGCAGCTTTTTTACTAACTGTCACTCACGCAAATGCTCAAGAACTTATTTATGGGTTAAAAGGCGGGCTTAATGTTTCCAAATTGCATGTTTCTTCGGATGGAGATGGAAATGTTTCATCGGACTCTAAAGTAAATGTAGTTCTGGGAGGCTATTTGCAGACTCCATTTACCTCAAGCATCTCGAACTTGATTTTTCAGCCAGAGCTGCTGCTTTCCTTTGAAGGAGGGAAAACGGGAGGTGTAAAAATTAACACTACCTTTATCAATGCGCCGCTGCTGGCAAAATATTACCTGATGGAAGACAAAGGATTCTATCTGGAAGCCGGACCGCAGCTTTCTCTGTTGTTATCTTCAAAGGTAAAAGTGGACGGCGAAAGCGAAGATTCCACAGACGAGCTGAACAGATTCGGCCTGGGATTCGGTTTTGGCCTCGGCTATGAGCTAGACAACGGCATCGGCTTTGACGTAAGATACAACTTAGGTCTTACGAAGCTTAATGAAAATGACGGAGACTTCGACATGACCGGAAGAACCTTTCAGTTTACGGTAAGCTATCGACTTTAATCTCCTATTTTTACCCGAAACAGAAACAGCCTCCCGAAAACCGAGAGGCTGTTTCTGTTTTTAGCTTTTCAGCTGCCGCTATTTCTTTTTCTTCTTGAGCTTCTGCTTGCGGCGCTTTGCCTGCAGCTCCTTCATTTCCTCCTCATAGACCGCCTGCTCTTTCATAAGAGTTTTCCAGTCATTAGTGTGGTCTTCCGAAAAATCAACCGTTGCGGTATAGTCCTGCTTCTCGATTTCCATGACCTTGATTTCTTTGTGCAGAAACGACTGGATTATTTCAAGCGTCTCTTTTTCCTGCTCGCTGCAGAACGACACGGCCAGCCCTTTTTCACGGCCCCGTCCGGTACGCCCCACGCGGTGCACGTAATTCTCCGGCTGGTCCGGCAAATCGTAGTTCACCACATACTGCACACCCGGAATGTCAATGCCGCGCGCACTCACGTCCGTTGCGATGAGCACTTTCACTTCACCCGTTTTATAAGCGCGCATCACTTCCATGCGGTCTTTCTGATCTTTGCCGCCATGAATAGTCAGTGCTTTTATCCCAACGCGCTCCATAGCCTTCATCACGCGCTCGGCACGCACCTGGGTGCGCACAAAAACCAGAATCTTCTCGTTTTCCCGCTCTTTCACCAAACGCTCCAGAAAAAAGCGCTTGTCGTCCATTTCGACAAAAGCCACCGAGTGGTTCACATTTTTAGAAACCGGATCTTTCGGCGAAATATGAATGCGCACGGGTTTGCTTACCAGCGAATAAGCCAGTGTCTTTATCTCCTCGTTGATCGTAGCGGAGAAAAACAGCGTCTGGCGGTTGCGGGGAACAAGCTTAACCACATCGCGAATGTCCTTTATAAAGCCCAAATCCAGCATGTGGTCCGCTTCGTCCAGCACCAGTGTGTCCAGCCTTCTGAAATTCAGCTGCTTTTGATGTATCAGGTCAAACATACGCCCCGGCGTTGTCACCAGTATATCGATACCTTTCTGAATGCGGGCAATTTGAGCGTCCTGCTCCACTCCGCCAAAAGTGCAGAAAGTTTTCACGCGCGTGTTGCGTCCGATCTGCTGAAAGACCTCCGTAATCTGTATAGCCAGCTCGCGGGTCGGCACCATTACCAGACACTTGATGCCGTCCTCTCGGCGCTGATGCTCTTTCGCGTTGTGAATGTTGTTCAGAATCGGAATGGCGAATGCCGCCGTTTTTCCTGTCCCCGTTTGGGCAATCGCCAGCACATCATCACCCCGAAGGATCGGCGAAATCGACCGGTACTGTATGTCGGTTGGCTTTTTAAAGCCCAAACGCTCCAAACTCTGCTTGATTTCCGGAGCCAGCGGATATTTGCTAAACTTCATATTTCTTATTTATTTCCAAAGAAAACCAACCAGCCTGTCCGTTTTCTCAGTTGTCAAACCCAGTTACAAAGCACAAAGATACAGGCAAATCCACAATTCTTATACATTTGACGTATATAATAAGTCTTTCAAACTTTCGAAAACCAAACCATAGGATCCTATCTCATTATTTTTAAATAAAAACACAGAATGCAGCGAGTTTTCTTTATTTTTATAAAAATTTGATATTGCCCGCTTTTATGAAACACCCATGAACACTGACCTTAACACGCACGAGAGGCATGATTGTAATGGATGTTCCAACTGGCCATTGAAAACCATCAAAACAGATGAAAAAAATACTGATTGTTGACGACAACGAAGAGCTCCTTTTGGCTTTTCGGATTTTTCTGAAAAAACACTTTGACCTAATAAAAACTGAGAAAAACCCGAACCGCATCCCCCATCATCTCAAAGAGGATTATGATCTCATCCTGCTGGACATGAACTTCAAAGCAAGCATCAACACCGGCAACGAAGGACTTTTCTGGCTCGGAAAGATTCTCAGCATAAAACCAAACGCCAATGTAGTATTTATTACGGCTTACGGCGACGTGGACCTGGCCGTGCGATCGCTTCGCGAAGGCGCTATGGATTTCATCCAAAAATCGTGGGACGAGCAGAAAATCCTGCAAACCATTCTGTCGGCTTACAATCTTGGGAAAAGCAAACAGGAATCCCAGCGGATTTCACAGCAAAAAGACAACATTCAGAACGGCAGCCTCTGCATCGGCAGCTCTCCGGCAATGAAACGCGTGATGAACCTCGTTCAGAAAGTCGCGCCCACACAGGCACAAGTGCTGATTCTGGGTGAAAACGGCACGGGAAAGGATGTGATTGCCAGAGAAATCCACCGTCTGTCAGACCGCAGCGACAAGCCTTTCGTAAGCGTGGACGTATCGGCGCTGAGCGAAACGCTGTTCGAAAGCGAACTGTTCGGGCATATGAAAGGCAGCTTTACCGACGCCAAATCCGACCGGGCAGGCCGGTTTGAAACCGCAAGCGGCGGAACGCTTTTTCTGGACGAAATCGGCAACCTGCCAATGAACCTGCAATCAAAGCTTCTTACGGCTATCCAAAAGCAGGAAATCACCCGCATCGGATCGGACAAACCCATTCCCGTGGACATCCGCCTGCTGTGCGCCACCAACAAGCCGCTGTACCAGATGGTGGTAGAAGGCTCGTTCCGCGAAGACCTGCTTTACCGCATCAACACCATTCAAATCGATTTGCCGGCGCTGCGCGACCGCCGCGAGGACATCGGGCAGTTCGTGGAGTTTTTTCTGAAAAAATACGGAAGCCAATACAAAAAACCCGAGGCCGCTTTAAGTCCTGATGCGATGCAGAAACTCAAGGAATACGAGTGGAAAGGCAATGTCCGCGAACTGGAGCACTGCATCGAAAAAGCGCTGATCCTTTCGGACGGCGAGGAAATTCAGGCGGGAGACTTCATGCTTCGGAAAACTGTAGCCGCCGCTGCGCAAATGCCTGCGGGCTTCAATCTCGCCGACAACGAAAAGGAACTGATCCGGCGGGCATTGGAAGTCTGCAGCTGGAACATGAGCCAGACTGCCAAAAAACTGGGCATCAACCGCTCGACACTTTACGAGAAAGTGAAAAAATACGAATTGTAAGCGGCTTTTGCTCTTGTCTTCCCGTAATTTTCACACTGTCAGCTGACCGGACACAAATACTCGTGTGCCCGGAAGCTGTTTCAGAAATGCACAGGTTTCACTATTTTTTGAATTGATCAGCCTGTCAAATATTAAAAAATGTACACATCAATCTCTGACAACAGCATTTTTTTACTTTTTTTCTTAAATTGCCAGCAAAACACAATAACATTTTTTTATTTCACAAACGGATTCAATTTATCAGATTGGATGTAGCTTTTTGAACTCACTGTTCCGGATTATTTTTCAGCTTTTCACAACTGCAAACTGATACTATCACGATTTGAAAAACGGTCCTGCTTTTGCGTGGGCATTCCATTCATTCAATTTTTTTGCCATGAGAAGAATTATAGCACTGCTGTCCTTTCTTTTGCTTTCCCAGTTTTTATTTGCACAGACAAGGCCCGACCCCCTTTATTCAACATACTACATCTATTCAGCTAAAAATCATTTTCTTTCAAAATCATGGGGAAGCCGTTTATGCTGGACCCCCCCTCATTGGTATATGGAGGGTTTTTTGGGACGTCCTAGATCAGGAGATATTGCGCTTCTCGGTGAATATGACGACGTTACGCTTGAAGTCAGTAAAAAAAGAGCCTGCAAACGCATCATTATCGTTCCGCAAAAGAACAACGACCACATAAGCGGAAGAGTGCACATTAAGATAAAGAGCGGCGCCACGTTAACAGTCTCCGAAGGCATCTGGCTTGATCCGCAGCTGCACTCGCACGAATCAAGAGTCCGCATCACCATCGAAAAAGGCGGCAAGCTCGTCACACCGACGATTACCACCGATGGGCAACGTTCCATCGCGCTGACAGCCATTGGCACCATGGAATACAACAGCCGGCCCGGCGTCATCGACAGAGCTGAGCACCGGATTCTGGGACAAAGCTACAGTGAACTTGTCGTTCGGGGCAACAAAAACGTGCGATGGCATTTTACGGGGAGCACCACCGTATACAGAGACTTCACAATCGCGGGAAAAGACAACAACGAAAATGAAAAAACCTCCTATTCTGTACAGCCAGGGAGCACGCTTACAGTTAAAGGCAACTGGAACGACTACCGTACAGGGGTCGACAACAACAGCGGGCATGTGGTTTTCGAGGGAAACGGGAACGAACAAATCATAAAAAACTTCTCTGCTTCCGGAAACGATGGCGAGATCCAATTCAATGACCTTACCATAGCCAACAACATACGAATGGATCAACGCGTCCTTGTTACAAACAATGTCTCTGTCAACAGCGGCGTGAAATACATTCACAATACCTGGGCGCCGCTGGCTGTACACGGCGACTGGCTGGACCGCGGCGGCGAGCAGGTTTTTACAGGCGAATATGACCACCAAGGAGTCGCCTTTACAATGAGCCGCACTCAGGTCATATACGGCACGCCCAAATTTCAGCGGGTGTACACTTATAAATCTTCTCCTCAGTTTGTTCCCAACTCAAAGCTGAAAATTGACAAAAACGCAAAGGTAACCATCGTCCGCGGACTGCAATTCATTACAGAAAAAGAAAAAGAAAGCGGCACGCAGCTGGGACTGTGCTTTGTCAACAACGGAGAGCTGATTTTTGCCGGCTCCAAAGACCGGACAGCGTACCTGTATCCGATAGCAGATCCCAGCCACCTGAAAATCGAAGGAACTGGAAAGGTGCGCTTTCAGCATTTTCTCCACAGCAAAAAGCCAGGCTGGTTTCTTATGGGAAGCACCGTACAAAACATGCCCGTCAGCGCGTGGGGCAATAGCCTGTACCTGAAGCCCGCTTACCGCAGCAACATCAATACGCATGACGAAAAAGCTTATGGCGACGATGACATGAATCCCAAGCTTCCCTGGTGGAAAGAAATGAACGATGTAAATAAAGTTTTTCCAGCCGGTCAGGGCCTCAAGCTGTACATTTGGGAAAAAAGTAAAAAACCGATAGGGCTCGACGCTAACGGTGATTTAAAATACGAAGACTGCGGTACTAACGGTCAGTTCTTTAACCACGGAGACATTGAGGTTGAAATTTCGAAAAGCGGGAAAAAAGAAAACCACGGATGGAACCTGCTCGCCAACCCCTATCCTGCGGCAATTGATTTTGACCTTTTTCTTGAAAGCAAAGGAAGCGACAATATCGCCAACAAAAACAAAATCAACCATTCCTTTTACGTTTTCTCACAAATAAACAAAGGATTTTATGCTTACGTAGGAGCAGGAGGAGACAATCTGGGTTCTGTCGACAATTTCCCGACGGATCCCTCCGACCCCGAATACCAGAATGACAACAGCTATATTGCACCGGGACAGGGATTCTTTGTATACAAAACCCATGAGGGAAATCAGAAGGCCATTTTTAAAGAAAAGGCCAAGCCAATTGACTTAAACCAACGGAACAGCAACATCAACCTGGAAGACAGCTACAAGCCAATACAAATGCGCACCAGCGCTCCCCAAAAAAAACAGCGGCGCGGCAATGACTTTTCCGAACATCTAGCCATTGAACTAAAAAACACGGAAACCGGGATAACCGATTACTCCGTAATCCGCTTTGCCAACCAAAGCTCCCCGTATTTTCTATACGACCAGGATTTCGAAAAACTCTTTGGCGCCGAACAAAACCTGTTCAGCTGGGCAAAAGAAACAGAAAAACAGGACATCGAGCTTGCCATCAATACATTGCCTTTTCCAAAGGCTGACTCGGTTATTCAGCTTGGTGTCGACATTCCCGCCTATAAAGGAAATTTCAAGCTGATTTTCAGAAACAAAAAGAAGTTGCGTGACTACCGGAAAATTGCGCTTTATGACAAACTTCTAAAAATCGAGCAAGACATTTTTGCCAAAAACGTCTACAGTTTTGAAGTCACCCCAAAAACATACAACGAAAACCGCTTCGAACTCCGGCTTTCGCTGCATCCTCACCTGGAAGATCTCACAGTTCAAATGCCTGAATCCATCGAAGCACTGGAGCAGGAAAGCATTCACATTCCGGTATATGCCGGAGCGCAGATATCCGCAAACAAGTTCAAGCTTTCTTTTTCTTTAAAAGAAAGTCCATGGAAAAATCCTGAACTGAACACCGGAGAGCTGACCGGGTGCAAGCTTGTGGAAAAAAATGACACGGTTTGGATTGAATGGAGCAGCAGGGATAATCTCTTGCTTGACAAAGACAAAAAGCTGTTTGAATTGGTTCTGGCTCCCAAAAAACAAGGAATTTATAAAACAGCGTTTCGTTTTTTGCAAGGCAGCTTTGCTCAAAAAACTGAATCCGGAAATGAAAAATGCGGTGAGCTGTTGTCCGAGTCAACCCAAATCACGACGCTTCCCGTATCGAAAATAGAGACGAAAGCCTATTCCGTGAATCTTAAACGGCTGGACTCACTGAATTGGCAAATCCAAAGCGGGAACAAAAAATGGTCAAAAAAAGGGGCTGGAATGTCGCTGAAACTTCCCGCCTGCCCGAAAGTCATCAGCAAGGTATCGAAAAGCAGCTCAACGCACCTAACAATCGCCGACTTCCTGAGGCTGTCGCAGCACCTGAACAAACAGACTCAGCTAAATACCTGGAGCTTTTTGGCCGCTGATGCAGACAATAACCAGAAAGTAGACAGTGCCGACTTAAAGTTGATACAGGATCAAATATTCAACCGGTCCGTTCGAACTGATGGCTGGTTCTTTTTTCCTGAAAACCAAGCCGACAGCATCCAGTCCCCCTGGGATCTTCAGCAGACAGACACGTTGCTGGTCGATTCCAAATCGCACACAGTCACGTTTCTTGGGGTCGAAAAAGGCAAATTGACGGCACTGCAGCCCTATGCTGCCAAAGAAACCGAAAAATGGACGCCTCTTACATTCGGGAAGGCAATCCACACCAACGATACGCTTGAGGTGCCGTTGATTTATCCGTTGGAATCCTCAGCCAAAGGCTTCCAGCTAGCAATCCAAAATTCTTTTTCTTCCATTTCCGAAATCAAAAGGCATCCCGGCATCGAACTCTTCGAGAGCAAAAAGGATAGCGATATTAGTGAACTGCTGGTCTTAGGCAAAGAAAAAATCATTGCAAAAGGAGACACGCTCGCCTGGTTTCGGATTACAGATTTTGACTCGAAAGAAATCAGCATGGAAATCCTGGAAAACCACAGCCTCAAAGGATTAATTGTCAGCGGTCAAGACTCATTAATTCAAGTTCAGAAAAAAACGCTAAAAATTACCGTACCAGACCAGTTGCTTAAGATCAATACTGCTGACAAATCCGCGGTTCTGTTTCCCAGCCCGTTCAAAAACATCCTGCGGGCAAGCATTAAAGATAAAGTAAAAACCGTACGACTGGAGCTGCACGATCTGCGAGGCAAAAAAATGTACGCAAAGACAAGCACTTGCGGCAATGGTCTGTCAGAACATTGCTGGGATGTCAGCGCTCTTGCGCCTGGCTATTATACATATACCATCAGCTTCAACGCAAAATCTGTCAGCGGAAAAATCTTAAAAAAATGAATAATAAGCTGTTTACCACTTTTTTAATATTCCTGTTTTTCGGCCTTCCGCCTCTTTCTGCACAACCCCGGCGGTCAGATTTTACTCCCCGAGGTTACACTGTAGACATAAACGCCCGCAGCAGGCGACGACCGCCTCCTTTAGGCGTAACACCGCCTGAAACCATTCCGATTGACGGCGGAATTTCACTGTTGCTATTAGGCGGAATCGGCATGGGAAGCTGCGCTTTTTTTAACAACAGCAAACACAACAGCAAAGCCTGAAACCCTCTGTGTTATATCAAGAAGCCCGCATCATTTAAGTAAATGGTGCGGGCTTGTTCAAACAAAACTTCAATCCTGCAGCTTTTCCGATCCGGCCAAGCCTTCCCGCAAACCATCTTCTTTCCAAGCAAACCGCTTGCTATGCAATAGCAAAACCTGAACTTCTTACTCAAACATATACAATGTCTGCTCAGCCTTTCATTTTTTATCCTAAATCGCGTTATTCCACTAAACTTAATAAAGGTTCCTTTATATGCGCTTAACTCCCTCGCAAATCATTTTCAGGGCTATTGTTATTGCCCTTCTTCCGCTGGCGTTTTATTACACTGTTGAGCACGGCCAAATGTGGATAACCAGCTCGCTGCTTCTCGGACTGTGGATCTTTTCTATATACTCGATGATCGATATTGTAAAAAAACAAAACAAAGAGCTGCACGCTTTTCTGGACGCATTCGAAAAGGACGACAGTATGATGCGTTTTACAGAAGATCTAAACAGTTCAAAGGGTCTGAACGCCCGCTTCAATAAGATCATTGAACGCTACAGCGAGGTGAAAGCCGACAAAGAAAAGGATACAGTGTTTTTCAGCTCCTGTCTGAGCAACATACCGATAGGCGTGCTCGCTTTCAATCAGCACGGAACCGTCGATTTCTGCAACCAGTCGCTGCTGGATCTCCTGGATCTAAAAGCAATTACAAATGTGCGCTTTCTGAACCAGACCAGAGAAGGACTAAGCAAACAGCTGCTAAACATACCAGCCAATCAGAGCCAGCTGATTTCTGTTGACAGAAAACTGGAAAAGCTGCAGCTGCTGGTGCGCTGTGCCAAATTCAAACAGGGTAAGCAAACCACGCATCTGCTTACGTTTCAGAATATCCAGCAGGAAATCAATCAGGGGGAAATGGAAGCGTGGAGCAAGCTGATTCGTGTGCTTACTCACGAGATTATCAATTCGATCAGTCCCATAAAGATTCTGACCAACAGCCTGACGGGCATGCTGGAAAAAAACGGCCAGACGCTGACAAAAGAACAAGTCGCCCAGGAAGACCTGGATGAAACAGTGACGGGGCTAAAAGCCATCAACAAAAGGGTTCAGGGACTCGGAAAATTTGTGGACAATTACCGCAAGCTGGCAAAGATCCCGGAACCCCAGCTGGAAGTCGTCTCACTGAAAAAACTCCTGCGCCACATTACTGTGCTGATTCAGCCGGACATGAAAATGCTGGAAGTGGATTTCCGCACCCCCTACATTAATCCGGATATACTCCTTCTTGCCGAAGAAAAACTCATTGAACAAGTGCTTATCAATCTGCTGCGAAATGCCGTGCACGCCGCAGCCGACCAAGAGCACCCGCGTATCGACCTGGAAGCCGGCCGCCAAACAAACAGAGTGTTCATACGGATCACCGACAACGGCGAGGGCATAGCCGAAGACATCATTGAAAACATTTTTATTCCGTTTTTCACAACCAAGCAGGAAGGTTCCGGAATCGGCTTGAGTCTTTCGAGGCAAATCATGCGCAAGCACAAAGGAGATCTGACTGCCGAAAGCACACTCGGCCACGGCGCATCCTTCACCATGCAGTTTCCGTATCACTCAAACCTGACTTCTTCCACTTTTTCAAAGCCTTCATACGAAGACACCAGCACCTGATCATCCGGACTGAGCCCTTCAATAACTTCATAATACATGCTGTTTTCCCTGCCTAAGCGAATCTCACGCTTATGTGCTTTGCCGGTGGCCGGATCCAGCACAAATACCCAGCGGCCTCCCGTGGCATTGAAAAACGAACCTTTCGGCAACAGCACTGACTGCATCGGCTCGCCCAGCTCCAGCCGCACCCGGGCCGTCTGCCCCACTTGAACCTTCGCCGGAGATTTTCCGATAAAATCCATGTCCGCGTAGAACTTTCCGTCCTTAACTTCTGAATAAATCTTTCTCAGGCGTCCTTCATAGGTAGAGTCAGCATAATATACCTCCGTACGCAAGCCTTTGCTCACCTTGGGAATATAATGCTCGTCAATTCCGAGGCGCAATTTGTAATTGTCAAGGTTATTCACCTTTCCGATCCGCGTGCCGTAATTAATCACCTGTCCTTCCTCCAGTTCCAATGAAGCCAACTCACCGTCCACCGGCGCTTTTATCACCAGGTTATCCAAGCGCTTTCGGACAAAAGCCAAATTTTCCCGCATATTTTGAGCTGACTTCTGCATGTCTGCAAGCTGAGTAAGCTTAAATACCGAATCGCGTCTGAAATGCGCTTGTTTCAGCTCGAACTCATTTTTTGTTTGCTGATAAACCTCCTGCTGTTTCAAGTGCTCCTCCTCGGAAATAAAACCATCTTTTATCAGTACAAGACTCCTCTTCAGTTTCCGCTCTTCTTCCCTCAGCTTAAAATGCAGGCTCAGAAGGTTTTGCCGCTGGTTCAGCTGGTTGAACTCCATGTTCAATTTAGAAGAACGGAGGTCATTAAGCGTTCTCGCGACTGACGCTTCATTATTGGAAATTTCCAGCAACAGCTGCTCATTGGTCAGGCGCACAAGAGACTGGCCTTTTTTCACTATCGTTCCTTCCTCAACCAGAATCTCGGATACCCTGCCGCCCTCCACCACATCCAGAAACACCGTCTTGCGCGGTTCAATCGTCCCGCGGACGGGAATGAAATCCTGAAACTCGCCTTTTTTCACCACAACCAGTCTTGAATGCGCTTTCTTAAGCGTATAGCTCTTTGTTACTTCTCCAAAAACCAGCCAGTACCCCAGCAGAACCGCCAATACGCTTCCTGCTGACAGCGCTTTCCAATGCTTTTGATAAAACGGCTTTTTAGGAATCTTCTTATCCATAGTTTCTTATTTTAATTCATCTACAATATCAGTCTTGAAGCCGCACAAAAAAACACCCAAAAGGGAACCTGCTAAGTTTCAGTACATTACAAAAAAAGCTATTTTTCCAGTGTTGGAAATCCCCACAACAATGTCGTATTTTCGCAGTCGCACACTTTAATACGATGAATACTGCAGCCATGAAAAAGAAAATTATACTGGCCTCTCAGTCGCCAAGACGCAAAGAACTGCTCGAAAAAGCAGGGTTCGAATTCACCGCTGTTTCACTGGACGCAGACGAATCCTACCCGGACAACCTGCCAGCCAAAGAGGTCGCCGAGTTTCTGGCCCGGAAAAAAGCTGACGCTCGAGGCGCTGTCCAGCCGGACGAAATTATTGTCACTTCCGACACAGTGGTGCTTGCCAACGGCCGGATACTGGGAAAACCGGAAAACAAAACCGAAGCCTATGAAATGCTTGCCTCAATGTCAGGCAAAAGCCACGAAGTGGTCAGCGGGGTTTGCCTCAAAACCAACGATGCGGTTACTTCCTTTTCCGCTTCCACGCGCGTGTTTTTCAAAAAACTTACGGATGAGGAAATCAATTATTACATTGACACTTACCGCCCTTACGACAAGGCTGGCGCTTACGGCATACAGGAGTGGATTGGCATGATCGGCATCGAAAAAATTGAGGGGTCATTTTACAACGTGATGGGACTGCCGGTTGACAGAGTATATACTGAACTGAAAAAACTGCTTTAGACGGGAAAAGCGAGCTTTTTCAAAGATTTGCGGAAAACACAACGGCTTCTTATAAATACAAATAAAAAGGCCGCAAAAGTGATTCAAACTGCTGTGTATACACGCCTGTTTCCTGATACACGGCAAGCTCTTCCTCTTCCCGCTTTTCGCTCCTCTGTTTGCCGTAAGCTACTATTTCCCGAATCACTTTCCCTCCGTCTTTGCTCCTCACGCTCAGTTTTTTCTGCACAAACAGATCAAAAGAGTGTGCCGCAAAACGGAATTCCGCACTCTGCCTTTGAGGAAGCAACACGAAAAAAAGCCCGTCATCGCTTAAGAGCAGGGAAGCGCTGCGGGCCAAATCCTGAAAAGAAAGCGCATCGGTATGAAACGCCTGGCTGCGCTTTTTGTCCTGGGCCTTGTTGTGGTCGGGATAAAACGGCGGATTGGAAATAATCAATTCGAATTTCTCTTCGGAAGAACAAGCAAAATCCTGTATCGGAGCGCAATGCGCACTCACGCGGTCTTTCCAAGGGCTTCTGCTCACGTTTTCTTCCAGCTGCGAAAAGGCGCTTTCATCCAGCTCCACAGACGCAACCGCAGCCTCCGGGTGCGTTTGCGCCATCATAAGGCTCAACAGTCCCGATCCCGCACCGATATCCAGAATGCTTCGGGCGCCCTCTTTGCGGGTGTACGCGCCCAGTATGCATGCGTCGGTAGACACTTTCATACCGCACCGGTCATGGTAAACCTTGAACTGCTTAAACTCAAAATAAGGATTGGCCATACTCATTCTTCAACACAAACCCTCCTGGAAAAAAAGCGCTTGGCCAATTTCCCAGGAGGGTTTAATCACTATACTTCTTCAAAAACTTTATACTAATACAATGCGCCCGCTTTTGCCGCCTGCTCATAGCCGGTGTCAGGCTGCAAGTTAGGCTTTTTGTAACTGGCAACCGCCAGCTCGTCGCACCGTTCATTCTCCGGGTTGCCCGCGTGGCCCTTCACCCAGTGGAAATGAACCGAATGCTTTCTGTATGCCGGAATAAAACGCATCCAAAGATCCGGGTTTTTCTTTCCCTTAAAACCCTTTTTCTGCCAATTCCACAGCCAACCCTTCATTACAGCATCGACTACATATTTCGAGTCGGAATAGATGTGAATCACCAATCCCTCTTCTTTCATCGCCTCAAGCGCCTTAATCACCGCCAGCAGCTCCATTCGGTTGTTGGTCGTGTTGCGGAACCCTTCCGCGAGCTCTTTCCTATATCCTTTGTACAGCAGCACAACGCCGTAGCCTCCCGGTCCCGGGTTGCCGCTAGCCGCGCCGTCGGTGTACACAATAACCTCTTTTTTAGAAATGGACATTACTCTTAAACAATTTTATAGCTATGGCCAACAAAATAATACCAAAAACCTTCCTCAAAACATTCAATCCGCCGTTGCCTAAGAACTTTTGCAGCCATTTCGAGCTTTTCAGCACCAAAAACACAAAAAGCAAATTCAAGCCAATACCCATAAGAATATCGAGCTGGTCGTACTGCGCCCGCAGCGATATAATGGTAGTCATGGTTCCGGCACCGGCAATCAGCGGAAAAGCCAAAGGCACAATCGAGCCGCTTCCTCCTTCTGAAGGATCAGTCTTGAACAGCTCTATTCCCAGCACCATTTCCATTCCCATCAGAAAAATCACCAAAGCCCCGGCTATGGCAAAAGACTCCACATCAATACCGAAGAGTCCCAGAATCGCTTCCCCGACAAAGAGGAAAGCCACCATAATAACACCGGCTACAATGGTTGCCAATCCCGACTGAATCCTCCCTTCTTTCTGAAGCAAATCCAGCACAATAGGGATGGACCCCAAAATATCTATCACCGAAAACAAGATCAGTGAAACAGAAAAAATATCTTTAATGTTAAGCATCTCAGTTTTCTTTCTTCAGTTATTCAAAATTTTTTGTTAAAAACTCTCGCAACCCTCCGATCGCTTCCTCTGCCATAGAAGGAAAGTTGGCTATTCGGAAAGAGTTTTCCTTCCAGTCTCCGTAGCCGTTACCCAGCAGGTAACCGGCATTCTTGGCCATGCGTTTAATTTCCTCCACAAAAGAGACATCTCCTTTAACAGGCAACACGGTCTTTGCGCGTATGTCTTCGGATTCTATCAATAAATTCAGCCGTTCAAATTGCTGAAAAAAACAAACCCAAGCCTCATAGCGATCGACAATCATTTTCTCAATCTGATGAATCGGCAGGGAATCTTCCAGAACCTTTTTCAGCAAAAAAATATTAAGCACGTTCGGCGTATGGGTCGTCTGATGCTTCTGCGCCTGCTCGAGCATACTCATCACACTGTTGTAGTGATTCGTCCGACCCAGCTCCTTCGCCCGCTCAATCGCCCGAGGCGAACAGATCATCAACGCCATGCCCGCCGGCAGACCCAAACACTTTTGCACGGAAGCATACCACACATCAGCCTGCTCCCAAGGCAGTGCTATTCCGCCCAAAGAAGAAGTCGCATCCACTGCAATTATACCATCCGCAAAATATCTGCGCGCCTGCTCGTAATCCTCATTCCGAAGCTGCGTGCCGTTCGATGTCTCACATGAAGTCAAACAAAGCGTATCGGCCTCAGCTGGAATATCCAGCTTTTCCCAATCTATAGCCTCCTGCAGTCCGAAAGGCAAAGCATGCACTCCAATACCTAACTGCCGCGTTCGGATCATCCATTTTTCTCCAAACGCGCCATTATAAAGGTGCGCGCTCTGCCCGGCAATCAGGTTCTCGGCTATGATCTCCCAGCATTCTGTTGCAGAAGACACATAAAACACGGAATAGCCTTCGGGAAGCTCAAGCTTTTCGCGCATCAAGCGCTTCACATCTGCCGAAAGAGCCACAAATTCGGGGCTTCGGTGGTTCATGCTCAGGATTCCTGATGCACAGGCTTCCTGCATATACTCAGGTATGCGCGGATTCAGCTGTGAAGGTCCGGGATAAAATGAATACATAAGCCAGAAATTTTTGCGCAAAGGAAGGCTTATTTTTTCTGGAAAAAAAAAATCAGATAAAATTTCTTTACCCCAAAAAGTAAAACGTGTTCTAAGCTTTCTTCCTGTTCAACAAAAAATCCACAGCCAAACGGTAACCGTCCAGGCCAAAACCGGTCATCATGCCTATGCAATTAGGAGTCAGATAGCTGTGGTGGCGGAAAGCTTCCCGCTTGTGAATATTTGATATGTGCACTTCGACACAAGGCGCCTGCACGCCGGCCAGCGCGTCGGCAATAGCCACGGAAGTGTGCGTGTAGGCGCCGGCGTTAAGCACGATGCCATCATAGCTGAAGCCTGTCTCATGAATTTTGTCAATCAGTGCGCCTTCATGGTTGGACTGATAATACTCCAGCTCCGCTGCAGGAAAAAGCACTTTCAGGTCCTTGAAAAAATCTTCGAACGAGCGTTCACCGTAAATGTTTTTTTCTCGAACGCCCAATAGATTCAGGTTCGGTCCGTTGATGATTATGATTTTCATGCTAATTATGTTAAATTGAAATCCTTTAGAAAAAGCCCTGCTTTTTTTCAAAAAGAGTTTTCAATTAACACATTTGCTTTTAGGAAAGAAAATTCCCGAAATGTTTTTCTCAAGTATACCTTTATGAACTGGGACCACGCAATACAGCATTTTCACGATTTTATACGCCTTGAGCGAGGCATGGCCGACAACTCCGTTCAGGCTTACATTCGGGACGTAACCAAGCTCCGCCAGTACGCCGAAATGATCGGCTCGACTAAATCGCCGCTCGAATTCGGCACCAACGACCTCCAGAACTTTTTGTCGTACATTTTCAAGATCGGCATGAGCGAAAACTCGCAGGCTCGGATTCTGTCCGGAATCAAAGCTTTTTACAAGTATTTTCTGCACGATGATTTCATCAAATCCGACCCGACCGAGCTGATTGAAGCGCCGAAATGCGGCAGAAAAATACCTGATGTGCTGGACATAAACGAAATCAATCTGCTGCTGGATGCAATTGACCTAAGCAGCGACGAAGGAGTCCGCAACCGGGCAATCATCGAAACGCTCTACAGCTCGGGACTGCGCGTTTCCGAACTAATCAGCCTCCGACTAACCGACATTTTCTGGGACATCAATTTCCTGAAAGTCACGGGAAAAGGAAACAAAGAGCGTCTGGTGCCCATCGGCCGGGAGGCCATAAAGTACATCCGCTACTACCTTGACGAATCGAGGCAGTTTCTGAAAATCAAGCCCGGACACGAGAATTTCGTGTTTTTGAACCGTCGGGGCGCCCAGCTCACTCGGGTAATGATCTTTACGATCATCAAAAGGCTAAAAGAGGCATCCAGTCTGAAAAAACAAATAAGCCCCCATACTTTCCGGCACTCCTTTGCAACCCATCTGATTGAGGGCGGAGCGGATTTACGAGCAGTTCAGGAAATGCTGGGGCATGAATCCATTACCACTACCGAAATATACACGCATTTGGATAAAGAATATCTGCAGCAAGTCGTACACGATTTTCACCCAAGAAGTTAAAAAAACTAACAATTCTAAGTATTTTGCTTAAAATGAACTTTTACGAAAAGCTTAACAGAAGCTAGCCTTTTTTAAAATCAGAAAAACAAACAACCACACCGACATGAACGATCCCGACTTTATCTCTGTCAATAAGTCGCTTTGGAACGAAAAGACCCCGTACCACCTCGAATCCGACTTCTATGACAATGACTCCTTTCTGGAGGGCCGCAACTCGCTCAACGAAATCGAGCTGGCGCTTCTGGAAGATGTAAAAGGCAAAAAAATTCTGCATCTCCAGTGCCATTTCGGGCAAGACACTCTTTCATTTGCGCGCATGGGCGCACAAGTCACAGGCATTGACTTTTCCGACAAAGCCATACAGGTTGCCAACCGTATGGCCGAAAAGCTGGATTTGGACGCTCAGTTTATCTGTTGCAATGTCTTGGAAATCGACAAGCACATCACCGGGCAGTTTGACCTAATTTACACTTCCTACGGAGCGATATGTTGGTTGCCAGAACTGGATACCTGGGCTAAAAACATCAGCAAGATGCTGAAACCGGACGGAAAATTTATGATTGTAGAATTCCACCCTGCTGTGTGGATGTTTGACTATGATTTCAAAAAAGTCAACTACTCTTATTTCAACAGGGACGCCATTATTGAAGAGGAAGAAGGCACTTATGCCAAAACAGACGCGCCGATCAAACACGAGGCATACAACTGGAATCATTCAATAGGCGAGCTTGTCAGAAGCCTTACTTCGCAAGACTTTCTGATTGATCATTTTGAGGAGTATGACTACTCGCCTTACGACTGTTTCAAACACACTGTCCGGTCCGAAAAAGGTTTCCAAATTAAAGGCATAGAAGGAAAACTGCCGATAATATATTCACTGACGGCAATCAAAAGAAAGAAAAACATATAAAACTGGAAGCTTCAGCACAGCGCATAGTTGCTGACTCATGCGCTGTCTCCTGTTTGCTCAAACACGTTTATGTAATTATCCGCCGAATTGTGCACAGCCGGTGCGTGTATTTGCTCCAGTCGCTGCGGAAAATTCCTTTCGCATCGAACGAATCAATTCGCATCTGACCGGAAGCATGCAGAATCTCGCGTTCGGAAACCGCCAAGCCCACGTGAATGATTTTCCCCCGGTCATTGTCGAAAAAGAGCAAATCCCCAATCTGCTGTTCTCCATACCGCACTGCACTTCCCTGTTTCGCCTGCTGGTAAGAGTTTCGCAGAAGCTTATATCCGGCGGCCTTAAATACAATCTGCGTGAATCCCGAGCAGTCGATTCCAAAAACCGTCTTGCCGCCCCAAAGGTAAGGAGCGTCTTCAAACTGAAGCGCGTATTCAACCAGCTGCTTCGCAGACCAGCGCTCGCTAAAAGCCTTTGATTTTCCAAAATAACGCAACTTCTGTTCAAAAAGCTCCGACTCCTGAAAAGGCAGGCTCGCTCCGGCCGAAACGAAACGGGAAAACTGATCCGTTTGAATCTTTGCCGACAAGTCCAAAGCCGTCTGCCTGTCTGTTTCTTCCAGTGCCTGAAAATGGGTCTCCGATATAAGCGTGAGCTGCTTGGGATCAATCCATCCCTCGCAGCCGTCGAAACACATCCGAATCTTGATCCAGTTGGGTTTTTCGTGGCGCTCAATCAGCTCCATTGTGTCGCCAAAAATTGCCTGGGTTACAATCTCGGCTTCGTCCCGGGCTTCGGCCCGAACGGGAATTACAGTAAGCAAACAAGTTCCTTTGGGTGTTGGCATTTCAAAAAAGTTTGTCCCCGGAAAACAATCTCCCGGGTGTGAACAATTAGCTTGATAGGCCAGGAAATCGAATATGCCAAGGAGCACAGACATATTTTCCGCTTTGCTGATCAATAGCGCATCCTCGCCATATCCCGCTTCAAATCCTTATCCTTTATATCGTTGCGTTTATCATGCAGCTTCTTTCCCTTGGCCAGTGCTATTTCCAGCTTTGCAAATCCTTTGCTGCTTATAAATAAACGAATCGGAACAATAGTAAGCCCCTTTTCCTGCAGTTTTTTCTCCAGCTTCTTGATCTCGCGCTTATGCATCAGCAACTTGCGCTCCCGGGTTTCTTCGTGGTTGAAGTGCTTCGCTTCGGAAAACTGCGCGATATGCATTTGCTTGACAAACAGCTCGTCATTCTTGATATAGCAGTGAGCATCGCCCAGAGCCACTTTTCCCTCTCGAATCGACTTTATCTCAGTTCCCTGAAGCACCATGCCTGCCACAAACTTCTCCAAAAAGCTGAATTCAAAGCTTGCCCGCCGGTTTTTTATGTTCACCGTTTTCGCAAAACGGGTTTTCTCTTTATTCTTCGCCATATTTAAAATCCTAAAAAAAATAAATAGAATTTATCGGGTTAAACTACAACGCCATCCTAGGCATCGGGCTAATGTCCTGTCCTACAAATTCCTTCGCCAAGTACTTGTAATGCCCGGCAATAGCAATCATCCCGGCATTGTCCGTACAATACTGAAAATCCGGAAAATAAACGCTCCAGCCCAATTCTCCAGACAGCTGATCCAGCGTTTCACGCAATCCGGAATTCGCAGAAACGCCCCCTGCAACCGCAATCTCATTGATTTTGTACTCCCGCGCCGCGCGCTTGAGTTTTCTCATCAGTATCTGAATAAAAGTGTACTGGATGCTTGCGCAAATATCCGCTTTGTTCTTTTCGATAAACTCAGGATCTTTTTTCAGATTGTCTCTCAGAAAATAAAGAATTGCTGTTTTTATCCCGCTGAATGAATAATCCAAAGCCGGAATATCTCCCATCGGAAAGGCAAAAGCGTGCGGATTTCCTTCCTTGGCAAATTGGTCGATAAGCGGTCCGCCCGGATAAGGCAAGCCCATGAGCTTAGCCGACTTGTCGAATGCCTCTCCCACTGCATCGTCCAGCGTTTTGCCAATCACTTCCATTTCCAGATGACTCTTCACCAGAACAATCTGCGTATGCCCGCCGCTCACCGTCAGGCAAAGAAACGGAAATTTCGGGCTGCGGTCGCCGATGAAGTGGGCCAAGATATGCGCCTGCATATGGTTGACTTCAATAAGCGGAATATCCAGCGCCAAAGCCATGGACTTGGCAAAGGAAACACCGACAAGCAGCGCTCCCAACAAACCCGGACCGCGCGTAAAGGCTATCGCCGAAAGCTCTTCTTTTTTCACGCCGGCTTCCTGCATGGCCTGGTCGACAACCGGCACAATATGCTGCTGGTGTGCGCGCGAAGCGAGCTCGGGAATCACACCCCCGTATTTTTGATGCACCTCCTGAGTGGCTACAATATTGTTCAGCACCTTGCCGTTTCTCACTATAGAGGCGGAGGTTTCATCGCATGATGATTCAATGGCTAATATCGTAATGTCTTTCATTACCCCTGCTATTCATTGCCGAATTCGGCTTCGTTTATTTTTTTATTGCGAAATAAATGTTGAATTTGCAACTTGTCTTCCGCTTGTATTTTCCGAAATAATCAGCGCAAGTTACTAAAGCACGAGCACAAAGCATAATCAGCGACCTAGATTCGCTCGGTTGGGACGTTTATATCTATGAGCAGAATTCGTAAGATTTACAATTACACCTATTACTTTTTCAGAAAATACATTCTAAAATTTTTTTTACGATCTGTTCTCATTCTGCTTGGCTTAAATCTTTTGCTTATCCTGATTGCCAACATTCCGGCAGTGCAAACTTCCATGGCCAACAGGCTCGTCGATTATCTGGAAGAAAAGACAGGTTACCCGATTGATATCAGAGCGGCAAGCCTAAACTGGTTCGACGAGCTTCGGCTTGAAGGAGTAGACATACGCGACCTGAAAAACCGAAGCTTCATCCAAGTCGAAGAACTGGCTATAGACTTTGACATATTCGCTTTGTACAAAGACAATCAGATCATTCTGGACCATGCCGCAATCCGAGGCGCCGACGTATGGGTTCACGAGCAGGACAGCACGCTGGATTACTCCATCAGCGAATGGACAGATGCGCTTGAGCTGGCTCTTTCAGACTCAATCCCTGCCGACAGCCTTCCAACCAGCTCCACTGCCCAGCCTTTTTATTTTTTGATAAAATCCGTGGATCTGGCTAATTCCTCCTTTACCCTCCGGCATCCTTCCGAAGAGCCTCTTGAAGGATTTGACTACATGAACTTCACGCTCAATGATATCAATCTCAGGTTAAAAAAAATGGAAGTAATCGGAGGCGCATTCCAAACAATTATTCAGCGCCTCAGCTGCGTGGACAGTAAAACCGGAATCAAAGTCCATAATCTCAGCACCTTTTACCGTACTTCGGGCCACGATATGCTTTACAAAAACCTGGACATGAAAGTAGGCAAAAGCCATATTAAAGGAGGCATGGACTGGCGGTACAACGATTACGAGGACTTCGGAGACTTTTATCATAAAATCCGCATAAAAGGATGGCTGGAAAAAACAGATGTGTACTCTAAAGACATTGGCCTTTTCAACGAATTCATGAATTTTCTGCCGGTTAGTGACTACCAGGTGAGCGGCAAATTTGATGGAACAGTCAAAAATTTCACCGTCGAAGACTTCATTCTCAAGCACCGGAACAGCGAAATCCGCGCTAACTTCAACATGTACGGACTTCCTGACGCCAGCGAAACTTTCATGGATGTGCGGTTGGCGCCTTCTGAAATAGTAACTTCCGATCTCAACACTTTTTTTGAGATCGGCAGCTCGATATACAACCGGCTTGGCAAAACCACCCTGAACGGCAGCATATCAGGTTTTCTTTCGGATGTTGTTGCCAATTTAAGCCTTAAATCTTCCATCGGAAAAATAAACACAGACCTTAACATCAAGGTGCCTTTAAACGACGAAGAGATCAGCTACTCGGGCAGTTTGGCAACTGAAGGCTTCAATCTCAGCCAGCTGCTGCTGCTTCCGGTTAACACCGAAAACATGTACCTGAACGGCACATTAAAGGGAAGCGGCACCAGTATGGAAACCGTCAAAATTGATTTCGACAGCCGGATTGACTCGGTGCGGCTCAACCAATACACCCTAACGAGCGCCCATATAAAAACCAATCTGCAGCAGCAAAGATTCGATGGAAATTTTGAAATCGAAGATCCGGCCCTGTCGGCTTCCGTAAGCATGACCGCAAACATTTCACCCCAGACAGCCGGGCTCAACCTTACTGGAGATTTCAAACACATCGACTTTCAAGCCCTGAAGTTTGCCAGATACCCAGCCAAGCTGAGCACAAAGCTGCGCATCAAGCTGAAAGGAAATGAAATAGACAATACCAAAGGATACATCCGCTTTAACAACAGCCAAGTTGGCTACAAAAACCGGTATTTGGATATTCAAAAAATCAATTTGTATTCTCAAGTAAAAAACAAGAACAGGACTTTTGAACTGACCAGCGATTTTCTGGATTTCTACACCCACGGAAACTTCAAGCCCAGTTTCCTGGCGCAGGAAATTCCTGTTCTGTTCAAATCCTACCAATTAGAACTTTCAAACCGAAGAAAAGCTCTGGACAGCTTGCTAGCACGCCAGAAAAGACCTGCAGACTCACTGAGTCTTGATTTTCAACTTTATCTGAAAAACACCTCTCCCCTGCTTGAGCTCAGCGAATCATCACTTCGGGTGGGAAAAAGCAGCCGGTTTCAAGGAAAAATCAATGGTGCCGATACGCTCCGAATCAGCTTTCAAGCATACAGCGACTCTCTAATGCATTCAGGAAACATCTATGAAGATGTCAATTTTGAAATGGAAAGCCAAAGACCGTTCAACGGCTCCAACACCTCAACCAGAATTACGCTTACTTCCGACAAACAGTCTTTTGGCGATTACCTAACAACTAGGCATTTTATCACTGAATGGATATGGGAAAAAGACAAGCTCAACTTTTTTCTCGAAACCGAATCCGAAAAATCAGGCATTGACCTAGAGCTTAACGGAACAGCTGAGTACCAACCCAACCAAAGCATCCTTCATCTGAACGCTCCTAAGCTGCAGATTTTCAACAGAAATTGGAAAATTGCCAGCGAAAACAAAATAAAGCTGAATAACAACGAAATATCATTCCAGAACGTAGCGCTTTACTCAGGTGACGAGCTTATCAGCCTCAATGGCTCAGTATCTCCGGATCGGAAAAAAGAGCTTGCGCTGCTGGTCAACGAGCTGGATCTTTCAGCACTTAACCTGGTCTCCGACCACAAAATCAAAGGAAAGCTATATGCCAGCGGCACTTTAAAAAACCTGTATGGAAAACCGCAAATCACCTCCTCTCTGGAAGTAAACAACATCAATATTGACAGCACCTCGATTGGCAACCTCTCCCTCTTGACCCATTGGAACAACGTTGACTCTTCCTTCAACGTTTTTGGAAACCTCAGCCAAAAAAAACTTGAGCTAATTGACATTCAAGGACAATATACACCCCACAATGGAGGTATATTATTTGAAGGAGCAATTCACCAAATACCTTTTAGCTATCTCACTCCATTCACCAAAGACTACATCTCCCAGCCAGAAGGACAGCTTAAAGGCCATCTCATGCTTTCCGGGCATTTGGACCGTCCGATACTCAAGGGCTATCTTTCGCTTGACCAAACCAGACTCCGTGTAAACTACACCAATACAGATTATGAGATAAACGGCCGTGTCAATATTAACGAAAACCTTGTTAATATTGAATCTCTAACTATTAAAGACAATAATTTTAAAACAGGAAGCCTAAAAGGAAGCATAAAACACAGCAACTTTACCGACTACCAGTTTCAACTTAACGGCCAACTGGACGAACTCAACTTGCTGAACACCCGCGACAACGAAGAAGAAATTTTTTACGGCAAACTATTCGCTTCCGGAGACTTTTCCCTTACCGGCAAGCTCAGCGAACTGCAGTTCCAATCCAACCTCAGCACCAAGACCGGATCCCGAATTTTCATAAAAATGTTTGACGAAGACGTGGCAATAGATCAATCCTACATACAGTTCACAAGTCTGAAAAAAAAGATCAACCGCTTTGCCAGCAAGAAGAAAAAGGAAAATGTAAAAAAGCCGATCGAAATCACGGGGGTGCAAGCCCAGATGCGTCTCAATGTTGACCCTGACACAGAATTCACCATTCTCCGTGATCCCGAAGCAAAAGACATTATCCACGCGCAAGGAAATGGAGACCTGCTGCTCAGCATCGACCGCGCCGGAGACATGCAGCTTTTCGGAACTTACGAACTGACCAAAGGAAAGTACAACTTCACTTACCAGAACATTATTAACAAAGAATTTATTATTGAGCCCAAAAGCTCACTGACGTGGAACGGCGATCCCAGCAACGCCATTGTCGACCTTACAGCCCAATATAAAACCAACACCTCGCTTGCCGTGCTTATGGACCAGAGCTTCCGTGAGGCACCGGAAATACGCCGCACTTATCCTACAACCGTCAATCTGTTTCTTACAGGCTCTTTGCAGCAGCTCAATCCGATTGAATTCGGCATAGACATCGAGGGATATCCCGAGAACATTACCTACAATGG
This sequence comes from Cytophagales bacterium, assembly GCA_022360875.1. Taxonomy (GTDB): domain Bacteria; phylum Bacteroidota; class Bacteroidia; order Cytophagales; family Cyclobacteriaceae; genus JAKSBZ01. The sequence goes on from JAKSBZ010000101.1 coordinate 73,708, forward strand.
TGAATCCATCTCACTTGGAGCAAACATCAGAGCATTTGAAAAAATTATCGAAATCGACAAGCAAGAGCTAACCCGTCAGGTCGTCAGCCTTTTCGTGCTTCATTCCTTCAGTCCGCTGAACGCCTTCAATGTTGACGCTGGCGCAACGCTAAGCACCAGCCTCAGCGAATTCATTACAAATCAGATCGGTTACCTGCTCAGCCAGTACGATGAAAACCTCGAAATACAGGTGGATTTGGGCAATCTGTCGCAGGCGCAGCTTGACGATTTCCGTTTGCGCCTTTCCTACTCTTTTCTCAACGGCCGCATCAAGCTTGTACGGGACGGCAGCCTAACCGATGCAGACCAAAAAACGAGCTTCTACAGCGTATTAGGGGACATTACCATCGAATTTACCATCCTGGAAGACCAGAGACTAAAAGCCAAGATTTACAACCGAAAAAATCTGTACCACCTGTCCAATGCCGTAATAGAAGACAATCCATACAACATAGGCACCAGTTTACAGTACGGCACCGACTTCGACAATCTATGGGAATTGCTGGGCATCAAAAAAAGCAAAAAAAATGAAACCGAATAAATGCAATATTTTTTGGTTCCGAAGAGATCTCAGGCTCGAAGACAACCGCGGACTGTGGGAAGCACTTAACTGTCCCGAACCTGTATTGCCCATTTTTATTTTTGACACTGACATCCTGAAAACACTTCCGCGCACAGACGCTCGCGTGCAGTTTATCCATCATACAATTGAAAAACTCAATGCCCAACTTAACCTTCAGGGAAAAGGAATTCGGGTAGAAACAGGCACTCCGTCTAAAATTTTCCGAAATCTCACTCATGAATACAGGATCTCCAAGGTATTTGCCAACGAAGACTATGAACCGTACGGAATCAAAAGGGACGAACAAATAAAACAGCTGCTCGACTCGCAAGGGATTGCTTTTCACACCTTCCCTGACCATATCCTTTTCCCAAAAAACGACATTCTCAAAGCTGACAACACGCCCTATCTTGTATACACGCCTTATAAAAATGCCTGGCTAAAACACTTCAACCAAAAAAAGCTGACGGCCTTCCCTTCCGAAACGCTTCTGGACCACATATATCCTGAGGTTTTCCCAATGCCAGCCTTAAAAAAAATCGGCTTTCACAAAAGTCCCCTTGGGGTTCCCGAAGCCAATTTCAGCTCCCGCTTGCTAAATGCTTACGAACTTCGCCGAGACTATCCGTCCGAAAAAGGCACCAGTCGCTTGGGACCGCACCTAAGGTTCGGCACTTGCAGCATCCGTCAGGTTTTTCGCCAAGCTTTTGCGCACAGCGAATGTTTCCGAAACCAGCTGATCTGGCGGGAATTCTACAGCATGATCCTTTATCATTTTCCACATGTCAGCGAAAGAGCATTCAAAAAGCCCTACGACCGAATACCGTGGTTGAACCATCAGGAAATATTCGAACGCTGGTGCAAAGGGGAAACGGGTTACCCTATGGTGGATGCCGGAATGCGCCAGCTCAACAGAACCGGATACATGCACAACCGCCTCCGAATGCTGACAGCCAGCTTTCTCAGCAAATTTCTGCTCGTTGACTGGCGATGGGGCGAGGCATATTTTGCTGAAAAGCTGCTGGATTTTGAATTGGCCAACAACAACGGCGGCTGGCAATGGGCGGCTGGCACAGGCACTGACGCGCAGCCTTATTTCCGGATCTTCAATCCTGAAACTCAGATCAAAAAATGGGACAAAGAAGGACAGTTTCTTGACGAATGGGTCCCCGAACGGCACGAAGCCAATTATCCGGATCCGATTGTAGAATACAAA
>JAKSBZ010000026.1 GCA_022360875.1 Cytophagales bacterium
AAATGGATTCACGATCCGAGGAAAAGCTTTCCTGAAGAAAGGGCGCATCGTTTGCATAGTTTTGTGAAAGAAACCGTTTGTTCTTCAGCCCGCCGAATATGTTTGCAGAGCACACTGTTGTTAATCGAAAAAAAAGAAATGCCACTTCTCAAGGTGTAGAAAAAAGTCCTCCCCGGCTTTCTTGCCCGATTCAGTGTGCTTTTGGTTATGAGATGGAAATGCCGGGGTGGCATACCTGCGAAGCTCCTGATGAAGAATCTTTGGGGCAAACGCCTATTCCTGTTGAGTCGTCTGCCTGTTTTGACAAAGGCGAAGTATTGTTGAAAAACAGATTGATAGAGATGCAGGCAGATCTGCTTATAGACTGCGGATCCGACTTGGAGATTGTCAGCAAACCGTTTGAGGATTCACCTGAGGGTTTTTTGGAGCTGCAGCAAAGCTTGTTAATGGTTCGGAAAATATTTACGCTACTGGAGAACAGTTCGGAACAGGTGAGGATGAGGGAATTTGAGGCGAGAGATTTGGGTGAGGTTGTTCGTCCCAGAGCGTTCTTACATCGTGTTCCGGTATTTAAATTCAGGGAAATTAATGCACAGGTTACTGTGGGTCTCAGACTTTCCCGTTTTGCGGATTTGTTCCGGGATTTTGGAATCGGAGCCGAAGAGGAAACAGGGCGTCAGTACGAACGCCGCAGACCGGGTCGAATAATGTCTGGTTTGCGATCAGCTAAGATGCCTTTTTTGAAGCATCTTATTACCGGAAACAGCGTTTTTCTAGTGGAAGAAGGTCTCAGGAAATTCTGGATTACCCGCCCTTGCCCTCCATTTCCAGAGCCCAGCAAGGAGCTTGTTAGTCTGCTTTGCCTTATGCTTGTTTATTTAAGCTTTGGATCTATGCGTGTTTCCATATATCCGAAAGCTTTTACCCGCTATCTTATGCGTACAGATTTTTCCCGGCTTTTTGAATCGCTGCCTTCACACGAGAAAAAACTTTTTCGAAGGGAAAACGGTAAGCATTGGATGCGTCTATTTGAGATCCTGCTGAGCAGGAAGCATTTGCAGACAAAGCCTCCTTACAAACAGCGGCATATCGATCCTCTATTTCGGGATTTCATCAGCCCAGTAGATGAGTTGCCGCTTCAGGCTCCGTTTTTTTCCAAAGGCGTGTACCATAACCGGCAGCTTTATTTTCAACATCCTGTTAACTTGCTGGATAAGCTTACCAGAAAAGACTGGATTGCGAACATCCCTTTAGGAGTTGATCTGTTGACAGAGCGGTGTTTTCCTGATAGAACTGCAGCTAGTCATCTTGAGTCGCTGGGCGAGTTCGGTGTTAAGGCGGACCGGTTGGAAGACGGGGAGCTGGCTCCGGTTTTCGAATTGAGGCATATTGCCTGGCCTTCTGAGTATGGATTGCAGGGATTCATTGAAACGATGAGGTTGCTTTTTGCCTATTTTTATGCGCTCAACCGCGGTATTGATTACAAATTCGGTGAACCGGTTCCTGCAGTGTTGACAGGTATGGATGCCCTTCAGGAAACCGATGTGTGATTTTTCACCGGCTCTCTTTACAAGTGAATTATTTTAGCACAGATTAGCTTACAGCTGAGAGAGGTCTGCCATTTGCAATTAAACCGGCAATTGTCATATAGTCTACTCCTTTATGTTTCTAAGGGTTGAATCAATAGTAAAAAAACAATCCAAGAATCCCCCGCAGGGACTGTGTAAACAGCCGCCGAAGATGATTCAATGCGCTTTCGGCTTTGAGATAGAATTGCCTCACCGTATTGTGTATGAGGCGCCTTCCGAAGAGCTTTTTTTGGAATCGCCGATTCCTGTTGAGGACTGTTCGTTTTTGGAAGAAGGGGATGTTTTAGCCAGGCATGATTTAATGGAGCTTCAGGTTGACGAATTACTTGACGGAAAATCGGACCTGGAATTTGTCAGTAAGCCATTTGATGATTCGAAAATGGGCTTTGGGGAACTGCAGCGTTGTTTAATTGATCTTCGGAAGATTTTAGTTCTAATAGGCAAATATACGCCTCAGATGCGCTTGAATATTCTTGAGGAGAATCACCTGGCAAAGGTTATCAGAAAAAATACATTTCTTCACTACACTTCTTCGACTTATCAAGGCCTTGCTCCTCAGATTACAGCCGGTCTCAGACTTTCGGGATTTAGTGCTATAATGCGCGACTTTGGTTTTGGCGCTGAAGATGAAGCGCCGGCTCTTGGTGCGCGCCGGCTGTACGGACGAAATGTCGTCGGATTGAATGCAATGGGCGGCTTTGAAGGGAAGACATATTTGATGGGAAAAGCTGTCTATGTTGTGGAAAATGCGCTTAATGAATACTGGCGGTCTACTGCTTCGCCGCCACAGCCTGTTCCTAGCAATGAGTTAGCCGGTCTGCTTTCGCTTATGATTGTTTATCTGTATTTTGCTTCTTCAATAGTAATGACCTACCCCAAGGCCTTTGCCCGTATTCTCATGCGCACAGATTTTTCAAAGCTTTATGAGCTGCTTCCGTCTTCCGAGCAGGAATATTTTAAAAAAAATGACAGGAAAGAATGGGGTAAATTGTTTGAATTAATGTTTTCGGCCAGATATGCCCTCGCCGATCAGCCGTTTAAGGCTGGTCATCCGGACCGGTGTTTCAGGAAGTTTGTAAACCCTGTCAGAAATTATTCTTTGGAGGTTCCGATGTTTACTAACGGTATTTACAACAACCGAAGGGACTATCCGATGTATTCGACAGAAATGCTTAAGTGTCTAACAAGAAAAGAGTGGATAATGGCTATTCCAGGCGGTGTTGACTTGCTTACCGAAAGAACTTTTCCTGATGAGAAGGCGAGATCGCATTTAGAGTCTTTGGGTAGGTTTGGCAATCAAACTGACCGGCTGGAAAGTGGCGAAGAGGCGCCTGTTTTTGAGTTGCGGAAAGTAAATACAAGCGGAAATGTTGATGAGCTGTTTCAGGATTTGCTTTCCTTTTTCACATACATTTATGCGCTCAACAGAGGAATTGATTATAAGCTGGGAGAACCGATCGAACCGATTCTCCCGCTGATTGGTGTTTTTAAGCCTTCGGATTCATAGCTTATTTGAAAACGGCGTTGAGAACACCTGCCAAGCGCATGCCGCCTTTGCGAAGCTGTTCGTCTACCTGACCGATGTGGTCGTAGGTGTAGCGGTAGTTCAGTTTGCCGTCGCCGATATCGTAAATGCTTGGGCGCAGGGCCATAACTTCGGCTACCCATTCGCTGATGCTGTCGTTTTGCCACCTTTTTTCTTCGCTTTTGGTATAGTGGTTCAGCTTTTTTGTGTATTCGGTGTAGCTGAGCTGCTGGCCGTCAACCAGTCCGGTGTCCCATACGCGGTGCAGATTGGAGTCTTTCCAGAACCAGCTTACCTTCACGTCGTTGCCGCCCCGGTCGCTGCCGTTGCCTACATGCAGCGGCTGGTGGATGTCGCCGATCAAATGGATTATTCCGCGCAGTGCAAATTTTTTATCCTCTAGGCTGGCAGTTTCCGAAGCCAGTGTTTTTTTGAAGCGGCCAATAGCTTCGATCACATCTCCGCACGGATTTTTTTCAGATTCGGCATAAGTTTTTCCGTCCGGAATGCCTACGTAGTGCCAGCAGTGCGTGTTGTCGTAAGCAGAATCTGATTTGATGAAATCGAACCAGTTTGAGGCTGACGCCAGGTCTTCGTTCCCCAGAATTTCCTTTACTGTTTTTTTTGCTTTTTTGGACAAATGCAGCTGGGCCAGCTCACCAATTACCCTGTGTCCGGTTTTCCCCCACGAGAAAGCGCTCTCTACGGAAAACAATAAGGCCAGAGCCAAAAGTACTTTTTTCATGTCTAGTTTGTTTTTTTGTAAACTTAGAAAATTCTCCGATGGAAATCGGTATGGACGTGTTAAGAATATGCCTTTTTAACAAGGAAAGGCATGAGCTCCCGGATATTTTTCAGTTGAATGAAATCCAGTCCTTTCAGTTGTTCCTCGGCCACTTGCTCGTGAATCCATGTTGAACGGAAGGGGATATGAACCGCCTGTCCGCCGAGTTCTAGCACCGGAAGAACATCGGATTTCAGCGAGTTGCCTACCATCATAATCTCTTCCGGTTCCAGCTCGTGCCGTTTCAAAAGCCTTGAATAGGTTGCTTTGTCTTTTTCCGAGACGATTTCCACGTACTTGAAACTGTCCGCCAGTCCCGAGCGCGCCAGTTTGTTTTCCTGGTCGAAGAGGTCGCCTTTGGTAATGACCATCAGTTCGTACAGAGCGCCGAGCTGCTCGATGGTTTCCTGCACTCCTTCAATCAGCTCTATGGGATGGGCCAGCATGTCTTTTCCGATGTCAAGCACTTTTTGTATGTCATCTCCCGTAATTCTGCCTTCCGTTATTTCAATTGCTGTTTCAATCAGCGACAGCGTATACGCTTTGATGCCGTAGCCGAACAAGCTGAGGTTGCGTTTTTCTCTTTGATAAATCTCCTCTTCCATTTTAGCGTCGATGGTCAGGTATTTGTCAAGAATCTGCTCGAATTTCCTTACTGTCCCCGAAAAGATGGGTTCGTTTATCCAGAGTGTGTCATCGGCGTCAAAAGCAATTACTTTCCAGTTTTTTTGTTTCATTCCAAGAAATTGTTTTTTTTAAAGATCCCGTTCCGGCTTGTGGGCGAATATGATGCTTGCGGTTCAGGCAGTTAAAATGTTTGAACTTTTTGCTGAGAAGCTGGAAGCTGGCGCGCAAAGCTACAATTCTTGTGGTTAATTTGGAGGATTTTGCCTGATTTGATTTGCAGCATGGAATTTCCGGTCATAAATATGCTAGCTGTGTACAGAAAATTGTCTTTGAAAAGACGCAAACCAATGTCCAATGGAACTCTCTTTTTTACAGTCTAAGTACAGGCATTATGCCGATCCTTTTCTGCGGAGCGCTCATTATCTCTCTTATTTGAGCAAGGGAGCGATAAGCCGTTTTGACGGTGAATATCCGGTTCATTTTTTTAAGCACCCGCTAAAGGAAAACCACAACTTGATTCTTCCTCCTGTGTGCACAGGTGAAACAAAAACTCTTCTCAAATTAATGCGCGAACAGGAAGAAGGGGGGGAGTGGTCTGTAATACGATGTGACCGTTTTGCGGAGGAAAGAGTATGCAAGGTATTCAATAGGCAAAAGCATGTTGCTGCCCGAGCGGTTCGGGACAAATCGCTGGATTTTGCTTATCCGGCTCCTGTTCTTTCGCTTGAAAAAACGGTGAAGGCAGAGGGAAAAGTGTTCAGCAACGTTCGAAACAGGCTCAATAAAATGAACAGCATTCCAATGAGCTGCCGCATGCTGGAAAGTTCAGATATGCCGGCTGTAGAAGGGCTTCTCCGCAATGCTTCGCGACCTTCAGCGCATCCGTTCGATGTTCTTTCTTTTTCCGGTTCGGGACAGGGCAGTTCTTGCGAAGGCTTGATGGGGCTGGGATTGTTTTTCAATGAAAAATTACAGGCTGTGCAGTTTGTAGAAGCCAGTTGCCGAGGCGCTTATGTTCATTTCTCAGCGACTTCAGCCAGCAGCAAGGAGCTGCCCACGGTTGCTCAGTACAGATTTTGCCAGTTTCTCAGGGAAAAGGGTTTTCGCTGGCTTAACCTTGGCAGTTCTCAAACATACGGTCAGCACAGCTTTAAGAAAAATTTTGGGCCGGTAAGGGAAATTCGGCTGAAAAGTGTACACCTTAACCCAAAGAGCTAGCTGGTCCTTTTTTGAACTGGTTCTTTTCAGGATTGATCATTTTTAATACATTTGAAAGGCATGGCTTAATGCAATGCCGCCGAATACTTGCTTTGGAGAGTTTGTCCGGCTCTGCAGCCAATGCGTAATTTTTCTAATGGTTTTTATATTTTGTACAAGCATCAAAATGAAGCACACCCTCTTTTTTTCGATTCAGTTTTTCTTTTTTCTGCTGGTTTCCTGTCAAAAAAAGCAGGGGCAGGAGTCCGGAAACATCGATACGGCTCATGTGTCGGCGGACAGTCTGGTAGCTTCTCCGGTTATTGATCTTGCTGATACTGTAATTCAGGACCGGCTTCTTACGCTGAACTTCAAGAGCGTGACAAGGAACAAATACATGTTTTCTTTTGAAACGATTCCGGAGAACCGTTACAGAGACTATGAAAAGCGCGCGGTGCTGCGGAGACAGAACGGGATTGCTCCGGAGCTTTATTCTTTCATCACAAAAAGAGGAGAGATATACACAGTGCATTTGAAGAGCGGGGCAAAGATAAAATTTCAGAACCAAATAAAACCGAGGCAGCGGTACAGGGTCAATGCCTATTATCCGGATTTGGATTTGGTGTGCTTTACGATTGAGCGGGAACGCAAGAATCTTTTTTTCATGCTTGATTTGGAAACGGGAATAGAGACCTGGACCTGGAATGTGCCAATGCTTACGCCTGACCGAAGCAAGTTGCTTGTCAGTTCGTTCAGCTTGGAGGACGGCGTGCAGATGAGCGGTTTGCAGATATATCAAACGCCGGCCGAAAGCGTTGTGAAGCTGCTGTATGAGCAGGAAGTTCCTTACCCTGATGAGCCGCTTCAGTACTGGAGCCCAAAGCAGACGGCATGGATAGCCAACGACTCGCTGATTTTTCAGCGGGTATGGCGCGACACGCTTGGCGTTGAGCAGATGGAATACAGCTTGGCTTCCGTAAAGAGGGTTTACAATGCCTATGAGAAATATCAGATTGCTCTGGACAAACTTCCTTTGACTCGTCCGCATTCGAATGAAGAGGCGATGCGCATTTTCCGTGATAAGATTGACAAGAACAGCACGGTGTACAACGATTCGTCGCTTATGGAATTTATGTTGTTTCAGTCGGAGCTGATCGACCGGCTGAACGAGGAGGCCCGCACAAGCGATTCTCTCCGTGCCGCGCTAAACAGGCTAAATCCTAGAAACAAGGAAGCCGGCAGGCAGGTACACGCCTACGGTCTGTACCTTCAGTTTTCGGGCGACAGCGTAAGTTTCAGTACCGATCCGCAGGTGATTGCCAATTTGTTTTTTCCTTATATCAGTCAAAGCGCTCAGGATTTTCTCAACCAGTGGAGCGCGGACAGAGTATCTGCCTTTGTTGATTATTCAAGCGGCAAGCTGCTGGTCAGACCGCAGGAAATTGCCGAAAGAATAGTCCGCTGGGAGCATTATATGCTGAAGTATCCTAAGAGCGTCTTCTTCTCTGAAGCTAAAGCCCATGCCAGCAGTTATTTGTACCTGCTCTTGTTCGGCACGGAAAACTCTATGCCTTACAAAGAGAAAAGCATGAAATACAGGGTGGATTTTCTAGACGCATACCAGTATTTGGAAAACCAGGCCAGCGACAGCCTTTTTGCCAAACAAACAGCCAAGGAACTGCTCATATTGCTAATGACTCACAAAAACAAGATGAATGAGCAGGTGATGAAGTTTTTGGAAGGAAAGTCGGAAGAATTGGAAAAATAAAGTGCATTGTTGTCTGAATGTATTTTTGTTTACATAAAACAAGAAGCGAATTCTTTGATGCTTTTTGAAGCACGCAGAGGAATATGATTTGATGTTTTGGTTGCTAAAAAAAATCTAAAAATATGAAAACAACCAAAACACTAAAAATCGTTTTTGCATGCCTGGTATCAGTTGCTTTTTTTTCGGGCTGTCTAGAGAGAATTCAGCAGGAGGAAGAGCACAGTGTTTCACTGAAGCTTGATCTTGATGTTGACGAGTCAGTAATTGAAAGAAATCCCTTGGCGAGAATGCTGGCGGTTCCTCCGGCCGACAGTTTTCAGATTGTTATTCGGCAAAACGGCAATGTTTTATTTGAGTACGGGCATTTGAGCGATATGCCCGATTTTTTGACTCTTGAAGCCGGAGATTACGAGGTATGCGCGAAATCGGAAGATTTTGGTCAGCCTGCCTGGGATACACCGGTTTACGAAGGATGCAGCAATTTTACGGTGGACGGACAATCGCAACTCGATGTACCCGTCGTGTGTATTCAGAGCAATGTGGCCATTCAGCTGGCGGCTACCGACGAATTCAAGCAGGCATTCAGCAATTATTCGATTAGTGTAGAGTCTGACCAGGGCTCGCTGGAGTTTCAGGAGGATGACACGAGAAAAGCGTATTTCCTCCCCGGAGATTTAACCTTTTCGTTTATGCTTGTGAAAGACAGCGGCGATACGCTGGAGCCTTCTTTTACGCAGGCAACAAATCCCAGAGAGCTTTGGAACGCACAGGTTACCATTGTCGATGGTGTGAATTTGGGTGTCGGCATCAACGTTGATGCTGCGGTGGACCAGAAAGAAATTATTATGGTCATTGATCCGGTTACTGGAGATATTACTCTTCAGGAAGTTGAGCCTGCTCCGAGTTACGATTATTCAGAGACTTTTGACAATACGGGACTGAACGGCAGTTACGACAGTGCGTCGTTTGTTGGCAATCATGGTGTGATATGGACTTATGTTGAGAGCAGAGCTGGCGATAACAACAACATACCGAACTTGGATCCAAATTCGCTTATGCTCAGAGGAGTGGACGACGATTATCTGAGCCGGCTGTTTTCCGACTCTATCAGCGGAGGGATCAGCGTGCTGAGCATGGAGCTGTACAAAGGACTGACCAGCAGCGGTACGCGGAAAGTATCGGTGTTTATCAATGGGGATTCCATAAGCACATCGGAGAGTATTACAGACGATGCCAAGCATTTGTTTGTGCTGGACTCACTGAATGTTACTGGCAAGTTCTCTCTGGAGGTCCGCGCGGCGGGGTCCAAACAGATAATTGTTGACAATCTGCAGTGGAACAGCCATAGTGAGTAAGTCAGAATTGAATATAAAAGATAAAAGCGGTCAGCAACCGCTTTTATCTTTTGCTGATAGTCCAAAATTTATAAGCCTATAGCTTTTTTACGGAAGAAGCGCCGGAGGCGTCTACATTGTAATGTTCAGGGCTGCCTAAATAGCGAATTTTCGAAGCACCCGATAATTCCGCCTTCAGCGATTTCTGCACATTCAGACTGATTGAAGAAGCGCCGCTAGCGTCAATTTTTACATTGTCGGATACAAGGTCTTTGCTTTGTATGGAAGAAGCGCCTGACAGGTCAAGTTTAAGTTCCTCAGTTTTTCCGGAAATTTTAAGTTTGCTGGCACCGCTTGCGTCCAGGCTTATTTTTTCTGCTGTAATGTCCATCTCGATTTTGGAAGCTCCGGACAGGTCCATGTTAAAGTTTTTTGCGGAGAGAGTATTTTTTGTGTAGAACTTGCACGCGCCGCTTATATCCAATACTTCCAGGTCATCGCTTTGAATGTAAATAGCCATTCTTCCCGGGTTTCTGAATCGCATCCGCGGTTCCAGTTTAATATGCAGGGTTCTGCCTTTCACTTCGGTGATGATTTTGTCGTACATTCTTTCCGAAGCCTCCACGCTCACCCTGTCTTCGTCTCCTTGGGTGAAATAGACGATAAAGGCCCCGGAGATGTTAAGGCTTGAAAATGCAGGAAGCTTGCGTTCCCTTTTAATGTCATCCGCAAAGGCTGACAGGTGAGGGGCAATAACGGCGAGAATCAACACATACAGTAGCTTTTTCATATTTTTGTTTTTTTAAAAAGTTAAATGACTGAACTAATTTTTCTGATCGTGTAAAGTTTTGAGGATTTTTAAATCCTAACCATTGACATTCAATATCTTTAATAAGTTGCATCCAGCACGTAAGATTTTACCAGCGGTCATAATTATTCTTCAGCGGAGGGCGTCGAATTTTTTTTAAGAGTATATTTTTTTTCAACACTCGCGCAACCATTTGAATGCTGCTTGCATCAAGCGAGTGAAAATGGATATTTTTTAATGAAAAGAGCTCTACTCAGAAAATCAGTGAATCTTAATAAAACGATAAAGGGGTGCCTTCGTCAGGAGGCAAAAGCTCAGCGCGATTTGTATGATTACTTTTCGGCCATGATGCTGGGAGTCTGCTCGCGCTATATCCATGATCGGCTGGAGGCGGAGGGAGTTTTGGTGAAAGGCTTCATGAAAGTTTTTCAGCATCTTGGGCAGTTCGAGGGAAAAGGAGAGTTGGGAGCGTGGATTCGCCGGATCATGGTAAATGAAAGTCTGACTTACCTGCGGAGGAACCAGAAGCTGTATTTGGAAACAGACGTGGAATCGTTGGGAAACGAAGAGGCGGATTTGACGGCGGCCAGTTACTTGGAAGAAGAAGATCTGCTTCAGATGATCCAAAGGCTGCCGTGCGGCTACCGGGCTGTGTTTAACTTGTATGTTATCGAGGGGTACAGCCATGCCGAAATCGCTGAGTTGCTGCAGATCAGCGCCGGCACTTCGAAGTCTCAGCTTAGCCGGGCAAGGGCTTTGCTGAGAAAAGAAATTTTGGAATCAGAAGCAATACTAAAACAACAGAGAATATGAATTCATCCGATGGAATAGACCAGCTCTTCAGGGAGAAATTGGCTGATCATAAGATGGCTCCCGGAGCGGGGGCGTGGGAGCAGCTGGAGCAGCAGCTGACACTGCGGCGGAGAAAAAAGTCGGTTGTGCTTTGGTATAAGGTGGCGGCTGTATTCGTGCTGGCTGTTTGTACAGGCATTCTTTTTTTTCGAACCAACCGGATGTCCGTGCCGGTAAAGCCTCTGGCTTTTCGGCAAGCTCTTCCGGCGGTTCAGGTTGCGCATCCCGAGCCGGAAATGCTGCATCTTCCGAAAATCGAGGAAACAGCTGCGGCGCAAAAGATATTGCCGGAAGCAGTGAATTCCGCAAGTGCTTCTGTTGAAAAATTGAGCGAGGTGCCGCCGAAAGAAAAACCGGTCCTTGAAACGGTTTCTGTCGAGGCAAGCGATGTGATGCCGGCAGCGGTTCCGGCTATTGCTTCTCTTCCTTTGCGGCCGGAAGTTTCCAAGCCTGTCGCTCTTCATTTTAACGAGCGCCATCTTCTGAAGCAACCGAAGCCTGAGGAAATCGAGGTGCTGATCACGCTTGTCAGCAGTAAAACAAGCATGCGTTCCAGAAGGTGGAGCTTGAATCAGGTGCTCAGCCGCCAGTTTACTAAGCTGAAAAACAGGTTTAATTAGCGGTTTTTTGAAGATTGGATAGAATAAAAGTTTTTGACTTATAAAGAACATTTATAAATACACGTTTAATATGAAGCATTCATTTTATTTAATATTCTTTTTGTTGCTTGGTGCTCAATGGGGATTTTCAAAATCTTTGGAGCCGGGCGATACCATCACGATAGAGCTGAAGAATAAAACCAAAGTCATGCTGATCACGAAAGAGAATGCGGAATTGGAGGATCTGCTGCAGTATGACTTTAACAAGATGATCAATGATATTGTGAAATTTAGAAAGTCGGCGAATCCGGAAATTGAGATGATACAGATTGAAGACAAAAACGGAGTGATTTATCGTCAAAGAGCACCGGATTCAACGGCATCACCATACGACGATCCACTTCCGGAACACCGCAAATGGTACGGAAAAATGAAAGTCAAGCAGTTTCAAAAACAACAGGAAAAAAGACGAATTACTGGTTATTCATCGCTAATTTTTGATATTGGAATTAACAATTGGTTAGAAGGCGGATCATTACCTAACGATAAAGACAGACAGTATTCGGTTAGGAACTGGGGATCGTGGCAGGTATCGCTAGGATATGGT
>JAKSBZ010000174.1 GCA_022360875.1 Cytophagales bacterium
GGTAGCTGATGCGACCGTGCCAGTTGATGAAACAGGAGTTCCGCCGCCTGAGCTGCTTACGGTGTAGTTGTAGGTTGCGCCTGTTTCTGCTCCAGCAAATGTGAAACTTACGTTTCCTTCATTTGAGAGATTCACTGGCGTTTGGTCTATGGTTACACTGTAGCTGCTTGGAGCCTGCGTGTCCTTGGTTTCTGTGTCTGTGACAGCGGTGCCTGAGTTGCCGTTTGTGTCTGTCAGGGTAACGGTCAGAGTGATGGTGCCGTCTTGCACAGGGGTGAGATCAATTCCTGAAATTGTTTGTGTTGCCGAAGAAACTGTTCCAGATCCTGTTTGGGTGCCTGAGCCGCCAGAGGTACTGAAAGTGTAATTGTACGTTGCGGAAACTTCCGCACCCGAGAATGTGAAGCTGGCTGCTGTATAGTTGCTTCCGTTAACAGGACTTTGATCAATGGTGACAGAATAACCTGAAGGAGTTTCAGTATCCTTAGTTTCTGTGTCTGTCGCTGCCGATCCTGCGTTCCCGGCCGGGTCGGTAAGCGTAACGCTAAGTGTCAGTGTTCCGTCCGGCAGATTGCTGACATCTATCCCTGAAATGCTTTGCGTTGCCGAAGATATGGTGCCGCTTGCCGCTGCCGGAGTTCCGCCCCCTGAGCTGATTATAGAGTAGTTGTAAGTGGCGCCAACCTCTGCCCCTGCGAAAGTAAAGCTTACAGCGTTTTCGTTGTCTGCATTTACAGGGCTTTGGTCAATGGTGACTGAGTAGCCTGACGGCGCTGTATTGTCAACCATGTAGGTTTCATCAGTGGCAGGTTCTCCGCCTGTAAGCGCGTTCCCTTCGGAATCAGTAATGTTTTGGCTTCCGCTGAGATCTATTCCCACATTTCCGTTGAACCCTGCCAAATCTCCTCCTGAGACGGTAATGTCATAAACTGAAGAGCTAATCGGACTAACAGCGGTAACTCCAGCGGTAGTCGTTCCGTTCACGGCAAAGTCCGCGGCGTCAATAGCAGTAACGGCTTCGCTGAAGGTAGCCCTGAAGGTAAGGCTTCCTGCATTGGTTGGATTTGCAGCTGGACTCTGTCTTGCAAAGCTGCTGACTGTCGGCGCAGAGGCGTCGTAGCTTTCGGTGTCAGTGGCTGCAGATCCTGCGTTTCCGGCTGGATCGGTGAGCGTGACGCTAAGTGTCAGTGTTCCGTCTGTCAGTCCGCTCACGTCAATGCCCGAGATGGTCTCGGTGGCCGATGCGACCGTACCGCTTGATGTGACAGGCGTGCCGCCGCCTGAGCTGGAGAAGGAGTAGTTGTACGTTGCTCCTGTTTCCGCTCCTGCAAAAGTGAAGCTTACAGCAGTTTCATTTCCTGCGTTAATAGGGCTTTGGTCAATAGTAATTGAATACCCTGAAGGGGCGGTGTTGTCAAGAGTATAGGCCTCGTCTGTAGATGGTTCACCGCTTGGCAGTGCATTCGAAGCGAGGTCTGTTATGTTCTGACTTCCGCTTAGGTTCAAGCCAACGGATCCATCGAAGCTTGCCAGATCTCCTCCTGAAACGGTAATATCGTATGTGGAGGCTGTAAGCTGAGCGACACTTGTGACTGTTGCCGTGGTTGTTCCGTTTATGGCAAAATCTCCTGCATCAACCGCTGTTACATCTTCATCGAAAGTAGCCAGGAATACCAGCGAATTGGCATTGGTAGGACTTGATGAAGGTGTTTTTCTTGTAAAGCTGGTAATGCCCGGTACGCTGGAATCATAGCTTTCGGTATCGGAAGCAGCCGATCCGGCATTTCCTGCAGGGTCTGTTAATGTCACATTCAATGTCAGTGTCCCGTCAGATAGTCCGCTCACGTCAATACCCGAAATGGTTTCGGTAGCCGATGCGACCGTACCGCTTGATGTGACAGACGTACCGCCGCCTGAGCTAGAGAAGGAGTAGTTATAAGTGGCTCCTGTTTCTGCTCCGGCAAAGGTGAAGCTTACAGCATTGTCATTGCCTGAATTCACCGGACTTTGGTCAATGGTGACAGAATAACCAGAAGGCGCCGTGTTGTCAACGGTGTAGGTTTCATCAGTGCTTGGCTCGCTGCCAGGCAGTGCATTGCCTGAAGCATCGGTGATGTTCTGGCTTCCGCTGAGATCTATTCCTACGGTGCCTTCGAACCCTGCCAGGTCTCCCCCGGATACCGTGACATCATAAACTGAAGAACTTACTGGGCTAACGGAAGTCACCGTTGCAGTAGTAGTTCCGTTCACAGCAAAGTCGGCAGCGTCAATGGCAGTTACGGCTTCGCTGAAGGTAGCTCGGAATACGAGACTGTTGGCGTTGGTAGGGCTTGAGGCCGGAGTTTGCCGCTCGAAGCTGCTGGTTGTCGGAGCGGTGGCGTCGTAGCTTTCAGTGTCGGTGGCCGCCAATCCGGCGTTCCCTGCCGGGTCGGTAAGGGTAACGGTTAGTGTCAGCGTGCCCTCTGCCAGACTGCTGAGGTCAATACCCGAGACAGTTTCGGTGGCTGATGCGACCGTACCGCTTGACGTGGCTGGAGTTCCGCCTCCTGAGCTGGAGAAAGTGTAATTATATGATGCCCCTGTTTCCGCTCCGGCAAAGGTGAAGCTTACATCGTTGTTATTGCCTGAATTTACAGGACTTTGGTCAATGGTAA
>JAKSBZ010000125.1 GCA_022360875.1 Cytophagales bacterium
GAAAGCTATGACAGCTCCGCACCGTCAGCAAGCAGCTTTGCGCGGCAAACTCCGGCAACAAGCTCTACAAACGCAAACAGCCTCGTTTTCCGGGCTACCTTCAGCGAAGCCGTAAACAATGTTGACGCCGCAGATTTTGCCGTGAACGGAACAACCACAGCGACAGTGACTGCAGTCACTCCGGTCAGCTCTTCAGTCTACGACGTTACCGTTTCAGGAGGCGATCTGGCAGGATTCAACGGAAATGTGGGAATTGATCTCAGCGGAAGCCAGAACATCACCGACACTGAAAGCAATCCGTTAGCAGGAGGAGAGCCCGCCACGGATGAAACCTATACCGTTGACAACACGGCTCCTTCGGGCTATTCTGTCAACATTGACCAAAGTCCGGTGAATTCAGGCAATGACAATGCTGTAAGCTTCTCCTTTACAGGAGCGGAAACAGGAGCAACCTATAACTACTCCTTCTCAAGCTCAGGCGGCGGAACGCCTGTCACGTCAAGCGGCACGGTCGCATCGGCCACCGAAACCATTTCGGGTATTGACGTGAGCGGACTGACAGACGGGACGCTGACATTGAGCGTCACGCTCACTGACCCGGCAGGCAATGCCGGATTGGCGGCCACTGACACCGAAAGCTACGACGCCACAGCTCCGGGAATTACCAGCTTCACAAGAAAAACGCCTACATCAGGCACCACCAACGCCAACTCGCTGGTGTTCCTGGCGACTTTCGATGAAGACGTTACAGCGGTCGACGCAGCAGATTTTGCCGTAAACAGTTCAACCACTGCCACGATTACAGACGTGAGCCAGGTTACAGCATCTACTTACGACATCACTGTTTCAGGGGGCGACCTGGCAAGCTTCGAAGGATCCGCTGGCCTGGACCTGAGCGGCGGACAGAACATAACCGACCTTGCTTCAAACGCGCTGCCAAGCGGTGAGCCAACTACAGACGAGACCTATACGCTTGACAACACCGCCCCTTCAGGCTATTCAATTACCATTGATCAAAGTCCGATAAATGCAGGCAATGAAACTGCTGTAAGTTTCACCTTTGCAGGAGCAGAAACCGGAGCAACGTACAACTACTCCTTCTCCAGCTCTGGAGGCGGTACGCCTGTCACATCTAGCGGCACGGTCGCATCGGCCACCGAAACCATATCGGGGATCGATATCAGCAGTCTGTCGGACGGAACACTGACACTGAGCGTTACGCTTACCGACCCGGCAGGGAACGCCGGATCAGCGGCCACTGACACCGAAAGCTACGACGCCTCCGCGCCGACAGCCAGCAGCTTTGCGCGGCAAACGCCGGCCGCAGGCTCTACAAACGCCAGCAGCCTCGTTTTCCGAGCCACCTTCAGCGAAGCCGTAAACAATGTTGACGCCGCAGATTTTGCCGCAGACGGAACAACAACGGCGACAGTGACTACAGTCACTACGGTTAGCTCTTCAGTCTACGACGTCACTGTTTCAGGAGGCGATCTGGCAAGTTTCAACGGCTCCGTTGGATTAAACCTCAGCGGAAGCCAGAATATCACCGACAGCCAGGGAAATTCACTTACAGGAGGCGAACCTGCCACGGACGAAGCCTATACTGTCGACAATATTGCGCCTTCGGGATACAGCGTCACCATCGACCAAAGCCCGATAAATGCAGGCAATGAAACGGCTGTTAGCTTCACCTTTGCAGGAGCGGAAACTGGAGCAGCGTACAACTACTCCTTCTCCAGCTCAGGCGGCGGTACGCCTGTCACATCAAGCGGCACGGTCGCATCGGCCACCGAAACCGTCTCGGGGATTGACGTGAGCGGTCTGTCGGACGGAACACTGACACTGAGCGTTACGCTTACCGACCCGGCAGGGAACGCCGGATCGGCAGCCACCGACACCGAAAGCTATGACAGCTCCGCACCGTCAGCAAGCAGCTTTGCGCGGCAAACTCCGGCAACAAGCTCTACAAACGCAAACAGCCTCGTTTTCCGGGCTACCTTCAGCGAAGCCGTAAACAATGTTGACGCCGCAGATTTTGCC
>JAKSBZ010000117.1 GCA_022360875.1 Cytophagales bacterium
ATGAATGGATGGTGCACGTTCTTACCAAAATCAATGAGCATCCGATCAACCGGATAGGTGAACTGCTCCCCCTAAAAGAAAATTTTCAATAAAATTTCAGGATGTTTTTGAGAAGCAAATCATGACCTGTGGAAGACCGAAGGGTTACGCTGGAACAGATATTCCAAAGTTAAAACCGGGGAGATGAATCTCCCCGGTGCGCGGTTAGAAGCGTTTTTGACCGGAAAAGTGCATGGCTTCGCCTTTGCCGAATCCGTAGCTGAAGCCCAGAATGACAAAGCGGCCGCGCTTGCCGTAATCGTACAAGCGGAAGTTCTCTGAGGAGGAAACGCCTTCGTATTTACCTGAAGCGAACAGGTCCCGCACGTTGAGGTTTACTACGGCCTTTCCTTTTAATATTTTTTTCCGGATGCCCAAATTGGCGGAATAAAATGAAGACAGCGTGGTCTGAATCGTTTGGTATTCGGAGCGGTACCGGCCCGACATTTCCACGTCAAAGTTGCCGGGCAGTTTGATTTTGGTTTTCACTCTCAGCTTCCAGTAGTCGGAGCTGAAGTCGAATACGCTGACTTCAGGCTTGTGGTTTACGGTTGTCTCCCAAGAGCCTTCCCGTTTGTAGTGGTTGTAGTTGAAATCACCGGTGAGCGAAAGCCAGTTGACCGGAGAGTATTCGGTGTTCAGCTCGAGTCCAGTGGCCTTGTTGGTGCCGGCGTTTTCCGGCCTGGAAATGCTGACGCTGTTTTTGTAGGTGATTACTCTTTCAACCGCGTCGGTGGTGTAGCGGTGGTAAACGCTGGTGCTCAGGTTGAAGCCGCCGTGTTTGTAGATTCCGGACACTTCATAAGAGTCGGTGTATTCCGGCTTCAGGTTCGGGTTGCCCGTGCGGATGTTGTAGTTGTCCCGGATGCTTGTGAAAGGATTCAGGTTCCACAGCCTCGGGCGGTTGATCCGGCTGGAATATCCGGCCTGCAGCGAAAGATCTTTGTTGATTTTGTAAGAAGTGTGCACGCTCGGAAACAGGTCAACATAGCTTTGGTCGTTTTTCTCGTTGGTGGTTTCCATTTCGGTGTCCAGCTGGGTGTTTTCCAGGCGAACGCCCGCTTTGATTCCCCATTTTTCTCCTTCATACGCTCCGGTGGCATACGCTCCCAGTACGGCCTGCAGGTAATTGAATACATTGGTTTGCGAAGCGTTGTTGATCCACAGGTTGTTTTGGAATTCGCTTACGGAATAGTCGTTGGTGACATTGCTGATTTTGTACTGTGCTCCGTTCTCCATACTGAATTTTTCGGAAAACGGGTGGGTGTAGTCAATTTTGAACAGGTATTTTGCTTCAGCGAAATCCGTTTGGGTTTTTTGTGCGTTTATTTCACCGGTTTTGAAAAGCGATTGCTTGTCTTTGCCGAAGAAGTCGCCTGTAGCGCTTAAGATCAGATCGTGTTCCTTATGGTCTTTAAAATCTTTTTTATACTGCAGCTCGTACTGGTATTTCGGATTCGTGGCAG
>JAKSBZ010000208.1 GCA_022360875.1 Cytophagales bacterium
AACGGGGTCGCCAGCCGCGCCGCTGGTCTGGAAAGCAGCCATCAGCTCGTGCCTTGGCACCCGGAGGAAATTCAAGTACGTGCGGGCTTCTTCCTGCCATAAATTAAAGGAAAAATCCATTGGAAAGTCCGAGTCGGCAAGTGTCCGGTAGGCATGCGGACGGATATGTTCCGGCATGGCCAGAAGCTCCGCGGCCGGACGGGTTGACTGATAGTTGAAGCTCAGCTGCTGCGGGGACACATGGTTTTCCAGGATTTCACAAACCAGGTCGATGTACGGCATCGGTGTGTTGGTGTTGTCGCAGTTCAGCTTTATGTTTCCGAGATCGGGTCTTCTGTCGAGCAGCACCTCTCTGACTGAAAGCGTGTCTCCGCTTTGTTCTATCAAAGAATCGTGTGTGTGCAAAAAGCGCAGCAGGTCAGTCAGGTAAGCGGCCGGTCCGTAAAGTGACTTGCAGTGGTCGCAGGCGCAGTAGTCCATCGACCCGAAGAGAGATTCCAGATTCGGAATGTCGCCAAGAACTTCCTCCAGTTCTTCCTGGCTGAGTATAAAATCAGGAAGAGCCTGAGGGTTGCCCCAGTGGAGCTGCGGCGCGTACTCCAGCCATTTCGCTAAAATCAGCGCATACTGCGTTTTGGCCTGTTCGTACACCTGATAGGCAAGCGGCCGGTCGAGTCCTTTTTTCTCAAACAAATTCCCCAGGCTCGTCTTGCTTTTCTGGTAAATTACGGAGGAACTGTGGAACCCTTCTTCGATCAGCAGTCTGCCCACCGCCGACTTTGAATGCAGTTTGTTTACGCGCTGCACGAGTTTGAGCTCTTCTTTTAAAGGTTCATCTACGCTGAGTTCGTTTTTTTGAATAAAATCATCCAGGTTTTCACTTCTGAAATCAACATCCGAATGCCGGTCATAGAACTCTTCCACTTTTTTCAGCTGCTTCAGTGTTGATCCACCCCCCCGCTTCACTTCCGCAATTAAGCTTACCAACGGAAAAGTGTACTCCGCCCGCTCGCTCAGAGTGGCCGCATAAGCCGCCGAGCGTTCTTCATCGCTGTCTCCCGGCATATAGTCGGGCACTTTGAGCTTGTCGCTTTTTATGAGGTTGTAAAAATCGGACTCGCTCAGTTTTGCCAGGTCGCTGTTTTGTTT
Source organism: Cytophagales bacterium (assembly GCA_022360875.1). GTDB lineage: Bacteria > Bacteroidota > Bacteroidia > Cytophagales > Cyclobacteriaceae > JAKSBZ01. The sequence goes on from JAKSBZ010000208.1 coordinate 1,150, forward strand.
GTAAGGCTTGTTCTGTCCGCTTCCTATGTTGCTTAAGAAGTACTCCAGGTTCGGCTCGTAGTTTTTGCAGATGTCGCCCAGCTGCACGACCTGGTACAGGTTTTCAATCTCTTCTTGCTTAATATCCGATTCACTCTCCAGGGCCTTCCAGAATTCCTTCGTCGCCCCGCTGTAGTACAGAAACAGCGCCCCTGTTTTGGCGTAATTTGAAGAATCAAGCTTGGACATGTCCAGGAGCGTTTTCAGGCTGGAATTCCCGGTCAAAATGGGCTTCTCCAGCGAGAAAGTCTGCAGCAAACCGGAAAGTTCGTTCTGGATTTTTTCTTTCTCAAGTTTGACGGTCAGCGGCACGAGATTCTGGGAAATTGCGTGGTCCAGCGCATCTTCAATTGTTTCCGAATCGGTAAAAACGATTCCGTTTTTCGCGTTTTCCACCAGCTGCGGGAAGGTTTCCCAAAGGTTGCTGGCCTGAAGCAGATCGGCAGGCAGATCCTGCGGAAGGCTTTGCGTGACCAGTGCAAAAAACACTTCGGCGCTCAATGCATCCGGGATTTCTTTGTCTTCGGCAAGGTGGTGCGACAAAAGATAGCGCATCAGCTCGTCGGTGCTGATGCCCGTTTCGATGCTCAGCTGAGTGACTTGCTTCTCTGCTTCGGTTTCCTTGACGGAAAGCACCGTGTCGTCTCCCAAGGCTTTGCCAAGCGTTTTGTCCAGCATGGCGTACAGCGAGTCGCCCTGGTATTTTACATCCGAAAGATTGAAATTCACCCACTGGGTCCGGCTGACGTTGTAAAAAACCTTGGAAGTCAGAAAATTGTCCTTTCCGTCAAAAAGCTTGACCAGCAAATGAAACCGCTCTTTCGGCTGTCCGGTGAGTTTATCGATGGGAGGATCGTAGACAATGTCGAAAAACCCGTTGCTGTGGTTTTTCTTGGTCATCAGCGGTTTTTCTCCGGCTTTGTTGAGCAGCTGCTCGTGAATATGCAGCACGTGGTTGCCGGCGCGCTCGTGCAGCTCGTTCCGCACTGAACCCTTGATGCGGTAGTTTTCCCAGTCTTTCTCGCTCTCCGGGTTAACGGACGCAACGAGCATGTTCAGGCTTTTCGCCGTTTTGCTGTCCATTTTTCCACTTTGCGGAAGCCCTTGTGACGCCTGATAGTCTACCAGTGCATGGTAAGTGCTTTTGCCGAAGGTTTGGGTGCTGAACTCATCCGCATTGATCGGATAGTTCAGAAAGCTGAGAATCTTCTGCAGTTCTTTCACTTGCGCCGATTGTTTGTTGATGCTCAGTCTTCCGCGCACAAGCCTTAAGTCACCGGCTGCAGATTTTTTAACTGTATTTTTTTTAACCCCCTTGCTGGATGCAACGCTTTGGATTTTCTCAACAGTGGCTTTGTTCAGCTCTCCGGTTGCGGACAGATTGTATTTCTCTTGAAAAGCTGCGAGTGCTTTTTTTGAGGAATCGCCTATTTTTTTATCCTGAAGTTCTTTCTCCTCTATTTCCGCCGGAATTTTCGCAATAGACAGCGCTCTCTGCAAAGACCGTTGAAGCTTTCCTGTCTGAGTTTTGGATTGAAATTTTTTCTCAACAGCTTTTTCTTCCACAAAATCCACCAGCTCTTTGCTCATATTGCCGTCCGCTTTCAGTTTGGCCGACTTCTGTATTTTCTTTACCAGCAAGCGTGTTTTATCGCCAAATTGCCGCTTGTTCTTTTCTTCTTTGTCCACAGCATAGCCCAGGCCTTCCAGCATTGCATGGAACTTGGCTGTACGCGCTTTGCTTTTTGAGTAAAACTGGTCGTCGGTTTTTTTATTCATCGCTTCCAAAGTGGGAGCGTTCAACAGGCCGGTGACTTTTAAGCGGTTGTCTTTCTGGAAACTGCGTATGGCCTCCTGCGTGCTTTTCCCGAGCTTTCGCTCGCGAACTTCTTGGGGATCAATAGAATATTTTAGCTTTTTCAGCGCATTATGGACTCGGATGGCTTTTTCTTTTTCTGCTCTTTTTTTGGAAATAGGAGAGCTTGAATCAGGATTGTTCATAGTATGTGTGTTATGTTTGTTCAAAAGTAACCGGGGAGATATTCTCGCCCATTTTTATTAAAGACATGGACAGCGCCGGACGTTCTACCACCAGTCAAAGTAGCGTCCGAGGTGAAAGGCTCCGACGCCGAGAGCGGCCACGACGCCGAAAGCCAACAGCAATGGCGCCGCCGCAGTGGCGAAAGCTCCTACGGCAACGCCCGCCGCGCTTGCCGCCATAATTCCCGCTCCGGCTGTAATGGCGACGCCTGCTCCTACACCCACCAAACCGGCCACGCCGCCGGCGGTGTCTCCGCGGCGGAAAGAGCGGACTGAGCTGATACCGGAAGTGACGGAAATGCCCAGGCCACCGACTATAAGTCCGGCGGACATTGCGCTCACGCCGGCCACGGTGGCTCCCGGCGAAGCAATTGCATAAATTTCCAATCCGCCTCCTGCAACGCCCAGCGTATCGCCGACTCCCATGGCGACGTCTCCCCGCTGAATGTCATTCCACAGGCCCCATACTGAAGCGCCGGTGCCGAGCACGGTCAAACCCCGGGTGGCCATGCCGACCCGTCCCGGAAGGCCGCGGACATGCTCGGGATCCACCGAATTGGCGGGCGGTCTGCGCATGCGGTCGTAGCCCTCCTGAATTTCGTCTCCCACCCAGGCCGGAGCATCCGTTTCGGTAATGATTACAGCCTGAGGGCGTTTGCCGGTCATGGTTCCCGAAAGATTTCCGGTGACGGCCTCTCCTGCTGCCTTGGTTGCGCCGCTGGTCACTCTCCTTGTATATGCCGCCGACGATGCTTTCATGGATTTGATCTGCTGCACATTTGTCGGCGTCTCGTTGTCAAATCGAGGGACACTGTCCCTTTCCATTATATTGAGGTTGTTCGTGTAGAGATTCTGCAAAATAAAGCCCCGCTGCGAAGCGCCGTTCAGTCCGCCTTTCCACTTGTAGTTCCAGATAAACCGCTCTGCCGCCGGTCCGGCGTGGGTAACTGCGCCAGCTCCCGCGCTGCCACCTGAGTCGCCGGGATCTTCAGCTTGCGGGGCACTCCCTGCGTCAGGGTCGGGAGACGGATCAGGACTTGGCGTGGCGGGGGGAGCAGGAGAATTTCCGCTTCCGCCGCTGTCAATTCGGTCCATTCGGCCTCTGTTTCTTCCGTCTTTCCAGTACATGCTGTTTGGCCGGTACATGAAAGTCATGCCGTCTACTGTAAATGTTCTGCCCAGAAAATAACTATTGAGCGCGTTTCTGGCGTCGTTCGAGTCTTTAAAAACATGGGTTTGAAGATGCTCTGGAACTGATACGTTGGCATGAACTGTTTCTTCCATCCCGTTCGGATCGTGATAGTTTACCGGATTGTTCCGGCAGTATCTGTAAAGGTTGAATCCGCTTACAAATCCCGCTGGGTCGCTGCTTGTCCACCGCCCAAGCCAAGGAGCGTAGTATCGGGCTCCCATGCTGTACAGGCCTGTTTCATCGTCAAGTTCTTTTCCGCAAAAGCGGTATCTTTTCAGACTGAGGCTTGCGCCGCTGGTGCCTATGCGACAGGCGCTTGTTCCGAACGGGTGAAACTCTTCATAGGAAATCACATTGCCGTGGTGGTCGGTTTCCAGAACGGAAGATCCCAGGTGGTCGCCGTACTGGTACCTGATCAGCGGCCGGTTCAAAGGGTTGTCCGGATCGGAATTGTCGGTGTCCAGCGTTTTAGTGTCAATCTGGGCAAACTTTCCGGCGTTGTCGGACACATGCAGCGTGCTGCGTTCCAGCTTTAAATCATTTCCCTGGTATTCTCTGAAAATTTCCAGAGCTCCCAGATAGATTCTCTCCTGGCGCTGGCCGCCTATTCTTTCGGTGACTTTTCTTGCTCGCACGCCTCCTGTTCCGTACGTGCAATACATCTTTCCGCCTCCGCCCAGATCCGCTTCCCGAAGCTGGTCCATAAAATTCCAAACCATCTCCTGCAAATGAGGCATGCTGGTCATGTTTCCGTGCGCGTCGTAAGCATATTCATCCGAATAGGGGCCGCTCACCGGATCGCCGGGCTGGCTGGAAGCTGTCAGTCTGTTTGTTGCGTCCAGTGCGTTTGCCTGGTAAGCGTACCTGTACTTTCTTGTCCAGTTTCCGCCGCTGGTCTGATGCTTCATCTGAAGAATATTCCCGCAGTCGTCATATTGGTAGCTCTCCGTGTAGCTTGCCATGGCATGCGTGTCATTGGCATGGGGCAGAGGGCTTGCAAAAGGCAAGTCGCTGTGGTTTCTCTGAGCGTTTCCGGCAAGTCCCGCATGCTCGCGGCCTGTGGCCTTGATGAGCTGATACACGGCGTCATATTCATAAAAGCGCTCGGCTTTCACCACAGCATTGCTGAAAAAATGCGTTTGCCGCGCATCGTCTTTTTGATGAACAATATTTCCGACAGGATCAAAGGTGTAGTGCAGGTGCTGGATCGCCTGGCTGTCCGGAGCTCCTGAAGCCTTGGTAAGCAGCTCTGTCAACCGGAAAGTTTTGGGATCATAAAAATAATTCGTTATCAGCCCGTTGTTGTAGTTTACGGATTCCCGCTGTCCTTTCGCATTATATGACTGGCTGTTCAGGAAGTTTTGGAAATCTCCCTGACCTCCGATTTTTACACGAAGAGACTTCAGCGTATTGGATTCATTGTACGCACTCTCGATTTCTGAGCCGTCCGGGAGAACGATCAGAGACGGCCGGTTCAAAGCATCCAGAATTGCCGAAGACTCAAAGACTTCATCTTCCAGTATTGGAGCGGCGGCCTGTGCAATAGCCTGTTCCGTGTCCAGGCCTTCTAATGCCGACCAGTCAATCAGTTGTTTGTAATCTTTGCACAGCTGTCTTTTGGCGCTTGTTGGATTGCCTTTAAAATCCATTGCATCTACGGTTACGGCGCCCGATTGGTCAAAGATCATAAACGGCACTCCTTTTAAATTCCGCTCTTCGGCATTTGCCAGAATATCTCCGTAAACCAAATGGTTTAGAAGCACTTCATGTCTGCCCTCTTTCATATAAGTGCTTACCGGCCTGTGAATTTCATCAAACGTAATCCGGAATTCATACCGGTCATTGTCCCACATTTTCACCGGACGCCCCATGACGTCCAGGAAAGCCCATTGTTCTCCCTTCTCTGCTGTCCAGCCGCGCATTGTTACTCCCAGCAAGTTCAAGTGCTCTTCGGATGCCATTCGGTCTTTTTGGTCGTAAGCTTTGTTGTGCCGCCCCGTTAGGCCGCTTTTCCCTGAAGTATGCGTTGTTTTTCCCGATCCGTAGTCTGCCAGCGTGCTGCAGGCTCTGCCCAGGCTGTCCAGAAATACAGCCGCCGGCGTTTCTGCATGGTGGGCGGTCAGCCAGGCGGCGCGCTCTTCCTGGTTAGCCGGCTCAGCACCCAGAGGATCCGGGCTGTTTCTGTCCGTGTACCACTGGCTGTCAATAACGGTGTCGTTGGCGTCGTAGCTTTTTACTGTCCAGGGATCAAAAACCGATTTTCCGAAAGTGCCGTTGGGAAAATCGGTGCGGAACGGCCTGCCGACAGGGTCGTAGCAACTGAGGGCGGAATGGCCTGTTTCCACTAAAGCGTCCTCTTCTTCGAATTCGTGCGTCGTGCTGAAATAAGGTTCAAAAGATTTAACGGGATTGCCTTTGTTGTTCAGAATTGTCCGCCCGTTGCCAATCCATCTTGCGTTAGTATGCACTTTGTCCGTCTGCTGAGTGTCCGTATTCCAAACCAGCGCTTCGCCCGGCTCTGCCTGCGATTTGACCATAAGCTCAGAACCGCTTCCGTCGGCGTACAGGTAGGTTTCCTGCCAGCGCGGATTGTCCGCTCCGTGTTTTTCTCTTGTAAAAGTATGAATGAAATTGGGGCTTCCGCGGTCCATCCAGTTGAACAAATCGTACTCCAGCCGGGCTGTCGGATCTTCCAGGCTGTCGCCTTCGTCTTCTCCCTCTTTTCCGGTGAGCGCGGTTTTTGTCACAACACCCAGCTCATCCCGTTCTGCTTCTATGCGGTTCCCGTTCAGGTCCAGGGATTTCTCTGTGGAAAGCGTGCGGTAATCAACGGATCTGCTGGCTGTGTGTCCCAGTGCGTTTGTAAATGAGAGGATAAAAAAGTGATATGAATCGTGCTGCAGGGTGCTTGCATTTCCATAGACATCCTCAGACCCGACCGGCAGGTAAAAATTGTCTTTAGGCTGGGCCGCAAACAGCGTTTTTCCGCCTTGTGTCCACCAATGTTCGTCGCCTTCCGAGTGCACATATCCGGCAGCCTGCATCGATGCATCATCCAGCTTGCTTCCGTAGTGCAGCGGAATCATGTTTTTGGTAAAGGCCAGCCGGTTTTGCTGGCACGGGATGCCCAAGTGCGACAATTCTCCCAGCGGAAGGACTGCCGACAGGCTGTCATTCCAGAAATAAATGCGCTGGTGCGAGCTCAGTCTTTTTTGGACGCCGCTTGTAAATTCTTCCTCATACTGGATTGCCGCGGCTTTGCTGATTTCAGTTTTTAGTTCATTAAGCTGAAAATAAAAGCCGCCGGAAGGGGCAAGCCCAGAAAGCTCATAGACGCGGTTTTCGCAGGGAACCCTTAGCCGGTAGCAGTCTTCTTCCAGAATGTCTTGGGAAAAATCTGTTTCTCCGTAAAGAATATGCTGTTTGTTCTGTTCTTCCCAAACGCTGTCAGGAACAGCCTGGTCTCCCGTCGGTCTGCTTGCCCGCGGGTAAACCACTGAAGCGCTTTGGGTGACGTTCCCCAATTGGTCCGTTTCCAGTGTAAAAGAATGGGAAATCCGGGGATCTTCGGGATTTCGGTCATAAACATACTGAATGCTTTCGGCGGGAAGCACCTGAAAAGAGGCGTGTTTGCTTCCTGCTTTAGGCTGCAGCTTTTGGACTGACGCGTTCAGCATACCAACAGCATATGGAAAGCCGCTTTTTTCAGTGCCGTCTTCAGCGTAAACCTCGGTGCGGAGCAGCATTCCTTTAAAGGCCCTGAGCGCTTCGCTTTTTTCTTCTGCACTCATGCTTTCGGCAAGCAGAAGCGGTTTTAAATTATGTTCGGCAAAAAAGGAATTGTCAAAATACTCTTTCTGAAGCTGATGCAGGATTTTCTCGTTTCTTAATAATGCGCCGGTGTGGAACCAGGAAACTGTGCGCACAGGCGGTTGGTACAGTGTCTCTTCTACTACATTTTTTGCGTCATTAAGCCTGTGCTGCGAGAATTCTTCAGTATCCAGTTGTTCCACCCGGGCAAAGCCTCTGTACTCTCTTTCCGAAGGATCGTAATATCCGTGGCTGTACCGGTAGGACGATGAAAAAACCGTTTTCCGAACATGGTCCTTCATGCTGATTTTCCAGACGCAGTGCACCGGAAACGGAAGCTTCGTGATCCAGGGATGTCCCTCGATTTTGTCTTGAAGATAGAAATGCGCAGAGCTTTTGTATTCTATTGAAATCTTCTTGCCCATGTTGTTGCTGTACCCGGTCAGCAGATAAGGCTTTCGGCTGTCCATAAGATCCACGTAAATGACCGGTTTTCCTTTATGATGCGGCAGCGGAGAGGAAAACACAACACAGCCAGTGCCTGTTCCAAGAAAATCCAGAACAGCCACGTCGGAGAGGTTGTCAACGACAGGAAGACTTTCGAGGATTTGCGGCGACGGCGCCCAGGCATTGCCGCTTTGGTTAATCCAGACACGGAAATCTTTTTTCCCCAGATATATCAGGTCAGTGGCCCCGGATCCGTCAATATCCGCCAGGCGCAGATTCCGCAGGTTGAAATTTTCCGCCGCGTCAAAAAGCGGGGCATTTTCCATGGCCACTTTTGCACCGAAGCGCCCGTAGCCTAAGTTAGGCCAGTATACGGTTTCTCCGTTTCGGACCCGAAGAATGTCGCTGAGACCATCGCCGCTCATATCTGCGAAAAAGACGGACTGGCTTTCGTCGTTAAAAAGAAGCGCCGGGCCTTGCTCTTCGTCTATTGCCTGTACAATTTTTTGCGAAACAGAGAACCCCTTGTCGCCCAGGCTGGAATACCAACGGAGGCAGTTGTCCTCGCTGAGCAGCAGATCCGATTTGCCGTTTCCGTTGAGATCAAGCGTATGCAGCCGGCCGCTTTTCCAGTCAATATTGGGTATGGATTCAAAAGTCCGGAAAACTTCCCAGTTGTCTTCCGCATCCAGCTTAAAAAATCCCTGAGGTCTCCGGTCCAGCTGAACCAGCGTTTTCTCGCCGCTGGCCTCCAAATCCATTAGCGCCGTGCGTCCATAATTCAGCCCGCGGAAGGAAGGACGCTGCGAAACCGGGCTGGCTGGAGAGAACTCTCCTTCGCCCAGATTGGACTTGTAATGCCAGCATCCCTGTTTTTCTGTCAGAATTCCGGCTATTCCTTCACTGAAAAGATCCACCCACATGTAGCGGTAATCCTTTATTCCTTCTGGCGCGTGCATGGCGGATTCAGGAGAAATTTTAACCGCGCTTGCATTCCAGGCGGGCTGCTGATAATTCAATTGGAAAGGAGGCACGGATTTGCGCCGGTACCGGTTCTGGCCTTCATCCCACTGATAACCCTGATTTTGCGCTTTTTCCAAAAGAGAAAAAGGCTGTTCTTCATTATAAAAAAGATCCAGAGATTTAGCCAGATAAGGCTTGTGGGGCAGGTCGGGCGTGTCAAAGCAGTGAAACATCAGCAGGCGGCGGCAGCGCCTGTAGGAGCGGATTTCGAATCCGGACCGAAAGGACGAAAACGGGTCCTGACGAACATTCCAGGTTGACGACTCAAGGTGGACATCCTTAGGCGGCTCGCCGTCAGTTGCATGTTCGCCGTAGTCCAGAACAAGCTGAAACAGGAAACCGTCCGAGTCTGGTACTGCATCGCCCGTATAATAGGGCGTGCGGACTCCGTAGCAGACCTTTTTCAGATACAATTGGGTGCTTCGGCCTATTTTGTTTTTTTCAGCTGCTGAAAAAGGAACTCCTTCAAAATCTTCTTTTTTGTATTCGTAAACCGTCAGACTTCCCTGGTCATCATATTGCCGGCAAATCTTCCACTCAAAAATCTTCTTAGGGTCCTCAGGATCTGAAATCCGGCTGCTTTCTGTAAGGCCGTAATATGTATGCACATTGTCCGGGCTGACTGTCTTCCAGTATGTGTCTCCGTCCGATTCCCGCACCCAGCGCTCGATGCGAAGATGCGCCCGCTCTACCCGCGGCCGGTATTCAGCTACTTTGTAGTTCGCTCCTTCGAATATACGGGCGCTTGTCTTCTTCACCCAGTTCCCGCTTTTCTCTTTTTTCTTGGGGACCAAGTCTTCCAATCCGCTGAGAATGAAAGTGTCGGATTCGGTTTCATCCTGATATTTCGGAAGCTCTTGGTGGGTTTTCCGGCTAACGGAGGGCTGTTCGATATTCCATCCCAGACCGAAGGCGCTGTTGCCGGATCCGGAATTGTAGCTTAGTGATAGTTCGGGTACAAAATCTTTTCGCGAAGCGCTCAGCGGCAAGGAAATTTCCAAAGACGATGTGCCTGTTGCCGCCTGCACCTGGAATTTGTCCTCAATGCCCTGCAGAGCCCCTCCGCCCCGGGGCAGAGAAATTTCGGGAAACGCAGCGGGGGAATGAAGATGCGAGTTTGAATCTTCCTTTTGAAAAGAAAAACCGGAAGAGGCCGTCTTCATGCACTAGTGTTTTTGATGGGGTTTGGATATGAAAAAAACAGCAGGGCGCTTCGGAATAATGCTTAGTTAGCAACAGCGACTTGAATTAATTCCTGAAAAAATAAAATTGTTACCCATTTAGGTTGTAATATTTAAATAATCTTAAAATTAAATAAACACTAAAATATAAGTTAGTAAGTGTATTGCCTTTATTTTTCATAAAAATTCAAACAGGTGATTATAGGATTATATTCATAAAAGCATCTTGCGCAAAGACAGCTGTTTTTGGAGAAAATGTTCAGTTGTTATCCGTTTTTTTATGGCAAAAATTTCTTTATAAATACGCCAAGTCTGGCTGTATTTTCCCGGCTTGCCTGGCACTATATTCGCGGCCAGGCCAACTACCTTTTGCTTAGCCTCAAGGCCCCTTTTTATCAACCATCTTTTTTGTTTTACCTTATTTATTAACCTTCACAAACTTATTGCATTTATGGACAACTTAATTCCGACCGGTACTATTGTTCCGTTTGCGGGAGAATTTACTGAAAAGTCTATTAAGCTGATTCACTCAATGGGCTGGCTGCCCTGCGACGGTACGGCTTATCCAAAAAAAAAGTACGCTTTATTAGCCCTGACTATAGGCAGCGCCTACGGCGAGCCTTCTGGCGGGCCAAACGGGTCTTTCAATGTGCCTGACTTAAGGGGGCGGTTCATGCGGGCAGTTTCCGGAAAAGACGGCGCGGACCCTGACGCTTCAATCCGGAAAGCATCAAATCTGGGCGGCAACGACAGAAATAAAATCGGTTCGCTGCAGAGCTTTGCTACCGGAAAACCGTTGGTTGCTTTTAAGTCCAATCAGGCGGGCGCGCACACTCATCAGGTTCCCAATGCGCCGGTCAACAACAACGCTTATGCCGTAGCCGGAAGCCACTACGGGTTATGGAACAGCGGCAGCAGAAGCACGAATTCTTCGGGAGACCATCATCACTCCATTAACAGCGGCTACAACGCTGAAAGCCGCCCGATCAATACGTATGTAAATTTCATCATCAAATATTCTGAATAAACCATGAGCATTATTATCGGATCCATAATAGCCATAGGCTATAATCCGCAGGGCAATCTGCCTCCCGGTTTTTTGTCCTGCGACGGGCAGGAAGTGAACAAAAGCGACTATCCTGACCTGTATGAAGCAATAGGCACGGCCTGGGGCAGCTCCGGCGAGGGAAAGTTCTGTCTTCCTAAGCTGCAGGGATATTTTTTGAGAGGTGTTGACGACGGCTCCAACCGGGACCCGGATGCGGCCGGGCGGACATGTTTGCAGCATGGAGGAAACAGCGGAAGCAAAATCGGCAGCGCGCAGCACTATGCCACCGCCTTGCCGAAGGACTCAACGCTGAAGACGGGCAATCCGAAGGGATCGGGCATCGACAGCAGCGGAAACCACACGCACAATCTGTCCGGTTTGCCCAAAGACAGCTCATGGTACAAAATAGCCGGATCGCACTATGCCAAGTGGAACAGCGGCAGTGTAACCTCCAGCACAGACGGATCGCACACTCACGATTTTAGCAGCGGAGGCGATGCTGAAACAAGACCCGAAAACGTGTATTTCAATTACATCATTTTCAGCGGCGTCAAAAAGTAGGGTTGTCCTTTGTCTGCCAAGACAATACACGCTGTTTTAATGCGTGCCCGGACAACCGGACTTTACATTTCAGTTCGGAATATTTTTAAATAATTACTTACCTAAAAAAAGAAAAAATGATTCAGTCATCAGGAGACGTGCCGCAAGGAAAACTACCTATCGGCACCATAATGTCTTACGGAGGTTCGCTGAACGTTGAGGCCTTCGAAAAGCAAGGCTGGCTTTACTGCAACGGAAATGCGATAGGCCGGGACAAATACAGCGACCTATTTAAAATAATCGGCACCAGCTACGGATCCGGCGATCAAAAAAGCACCTTCAACCTGCCGGATTTTCGAGGCACTTTCCTTCGGGGAGTTTCGGGCGACACAACAAATGATCCTGACGCCGGCAAGCGCGGTTCTCTCAATGGAGGCAACACAGGAAACAAGGTGGGATCGGTGCAGGCCTTTGCCACCGGTATGCCTGTAGATGCTATTACGTCCACGACCAACGGCTCGCACTCGCACTCGGTGCCGCACATTCCCAAAGACAATTCGTCCTACGCTATAGCCGGCAGCTACCAGGCTATCTGGAACTCGGGGGGAAAGTCTATTAATTCTGCGGGAGCTCATACGCACGAAGTAACCGGAGGCGGAGATGCTGAATCCAGGCCTGTGAATGTGTATACTTATTTTCTGATAAAATTCGCCCATCCTTAGTCTCTGGTTGTCAGTATTTTATTTGACAATTCGCTTTGCGGCATGGCTAAGAGCACAGAAATTCGTTTGATCCGCACATATTTCAAGTCTGCGTGTTTTTCTGTGCTCTTCTTTCTGTTTTTGTGGTCCAAAAGGAATTCAGGCTGCTGACGGAATTTAGTAAAAATGCGGAAGCGCTTGTCTTTTCATTACTCATCTTCCATTATATTTTCTAATGCTATTGAATTATGAACAATCCTCTTTATGGAGTTTCTATAGGTTCGACAATTTCAGCTCAAAACTCGCAGTTCGAGATCACTCCCGTCATCAACGAAAACATTTCCATTATTCCTCAAACGCAGAAAGAAGAAATAAAAAGCATGACCGGAGAAAGCAGTTTTGTGCATACCGAGTCCATGAACCAGGGAACGCTGGGCATCTCGGGGTCTTACGGAATTTCAGGCATCAGCAGAGTGTCGTCGTCTGTGGGGGGCTATGTGGGAAATGCCAAGGCCAGCGACGAAAAAAGCATTACGGTGAATTACAACATCCAGGTTGTAAACGCAACGGAGGTCATCAATTTTGACAATCTAACGGTCGAAGATTTTGTGAATGCGCTTTCAGGAGCTCCCAGACAGCTAATTATTCGGGCTTTGGAGGCTTTCAACACCATGAACAAGGCAGTTGAAGAATCGGGGGTGAGTCTGGAAACTATCCTTTCCTCTGGGCCGGACAAATATCCGAAAGAAAAAGAGGCTATTCAGAACTGGCTGACTAGCGTCAACCGGTTTTTCAGCAATTTCAACGACGGCATTGTGGTGGGAGTGCTGTGGGGAGGCATCGGTACGGTTTCAATGAATATGTCGAATAAAAGCAATTCGAACCGCTGGAAATACGGAGGAAAAGGTACTTTTGAATATTCCGGCATCGGTTCCAGCATAAGCGTGCAGGCTACCTACGACGGCGGACAGGGAACAGACCACGCCTCTGTAGTAGTCAACAGCCAGGCGCTGATAATGGGCGACTGCGTGAAAAAACAAACCGACGAATGGTTTAAGGAAGTAAGCGGAAAATCCTTTGCGGAGCTTGCCGATGTGAAAGTGCTCAGCGTAGCGCCTACCATGACGCTTCCGCCTGATTATATCCCGAGCATTCCTCCTTTCCAGAAGCCTCCCGAAACGCCCGGCCTGGCCGACAAAATCGGAGAAATAAAGGACGGAAAAGGGCTGGAAGCCTTCGCGATAGCGTCCGCTTTTGACAAAGCCAGGGAAAAAGATCCTGACTTGAGCCTTGCCGATTTTATGAAACAGGCAAAAGAGAATTCCGATCTTGGCGGACTGTACGACCTGGTCAACCAGGTGAAAAACGACGATATCGACACGCTGGAAAAAGAGCCTCAGCCCGAAGAAAAGCCGGAAAAGGAGGAAGAAAAGTTCGTGGCCGATCTGAAGGGAAAAAGCTTTCTGGCCCAGGACCAGCCGTCTGAGTCGGAGTCAGGGCTTAGCGGATTTGTGCCTCTGGGCGTTTGGATTGTAAACTGGTTTGACTTGATTCCGTGGTTTTCCACCGGAAACAGCAACGATGTGCTTTCGCTTCCCGGAGCGCGCCAAATGCTCCGAAAGCGCATGATGACGCAGGATTTTATTGCTTTGAAAAGGCTCTACTATTTTGCCGACAATGGAGGCCTCAGCACAATGGGAGGCTCTTGGTCGTACCTGGACATTGGCAATTCCTTTGCTAGCCAGCTGGTCAAGCTCAACAAGGTAGAAAATGCGGATCAGTGGTCTTCTGAATTTTTGGACGAAATTTTCAGAGGACTGAGTCCTGATGCCCAGAGCATTTACAGCAAATGGAACGAGCTGGGTTTTCTGAGAAGCAGCGACTTGGGGCTGGGCATTATGACCGGCGGAAAGTCAATGACTTTTGAACTCAGCGGTTCTTTGCAGCCGTATGCTGATCAAAACAGCGCGCTTGTTTACTACAAGCTTAAAGAAAGTTCGTTCAGGCTGTCCAGCAAAAATTTCGACAGCTTCAGCACTTTCTTCAAAAGCTTTCCGCTTATACTTCCCAACCAAGACATTGTGGCAATTGGTTTGGCATATTCTAGCCAGCAGCCCAACGGACTAAGTTTTATTGCCGATTTCAATGAAAGCACAATTGGCGTCAACAACGGCGTGAAGTACCTGAAGCTGGAAGCTCACAAAACCCAAAGAATGCTTTCGGTTACCAAAGGGCGCGATGAGCTTCGGTTTTATCCCATCCCCTTCAGCGCTTCGGAGGGCATTCGGTGGATCGGTCAGGGAATCAGCACCAATCTTTCGGCTATGGGACAGCTGCAGCAGCAGTTAGACCGGGTAGGCGACGAATTGGAGGATCTGAGCAGCTGGAGCTTTAGCGGATCGGACTGGAAAGACTGGAGGCCTAAAGATTTTTATCAAAAGAAAAAATTCAACACTCGGTACTTGGGTATTATACCCGAAAAAGTAAAGCCTTTTTGAGATGGGTTCAGCCGCGCGGCAATTTGAGCCGCGCGGCTAACTCTGATTTTTTAATTCGTATTTTTTCAGTAGAAGAGAAGTTGCTGCCGGTTTGAAATTCAATCGAGCAAAGGTTGTTGCATTGTTTATCGAGCAGGCTATATTTTATTGCTGGCTTATTTTTGTTATATTTTATAAAAAATGTGCATAATATGCACCGAAAGAAAAAAAGCAACCGACGCCTGCAAATTTTTTATGTCCTTTTGTTTTCTATTCTGCTGTGCTCTCAGTCCGCGGATTTTCGGTCTTATTCCCCAGAAAATTGGACGCAGCTTGGCGAAAAGCTCAAAAAGCGTGAATGGAAGCAGGCGGCTGAATTGCTTCGGAAAATCGATCCGTCCGGACTTGGCGAGCGACAGCGGGAAAATTTTTACGCCTCTTTGCTGAATGTGCATCTTCTGGAATATTTGCCGCTCGATTTTTTCCGGTCGCACTATGCCCGGCACTTGAAGTCGCTTCAAACTTCAGAAACGGATTCGCTCGTCTACTCAGAGTTTTATTTTATTTATTCGAAACTGGAATTCGAAAAAGGGCATCTGGATTCAGCTTACCGAATGAGCAAGAAATGTCTGTCCTATCTGCCCCGCAACAGTTCGGAGCTTGTCCGCCTGCAGTATTATAATCTCATCGCGGCTATTTATACAAAAAAGAAAGAGTACTTTTCGGCCTACACTTTTGCCCGGCAGTCTTCAGCCATCGCCAAAAAGCGGGCTTTTTCGGACCGGGCAGTATACGCACTGAAGTACAACGAGGCAAGTCTCTGCCAGTACATAGGAGAGAACGAAAGGAGCTATGTTATTCTCAAAGAAATTCTTCAAAAGAAAGACCTGTTTCCTCCTTATTGCGATCAGGGCGTAAGCCATTTTCATATTTACCATTCATTGGCAAACTATTTCAAGACCAGCAGGAAGTTTGGCAAAGCGCTGGAATGGCTTGAACGGGCCGAAGCAATTGTTTCCAGACAGCCCAGACCGGAAAATTCCGCAGCCTATTGTTTGCTGCTGTTGAAAAAAGGGCAGATACGGGAAGCGATGGAACATTTGCCGAAAGCTGTCTTGCTGTACCAGGAAGCGGCTTCAATTGCCGCATCGAAGCCGGAGGAGCTTCTGGCCTACCGTTTTGAAGCCAGTCTGAATCAGGCCAGTCTGTTAGTGCGCCAGGGACGGTTGAAAAACGCCAAAGAATTGCTGCACCGTCTGCTTGCCATCCGGGAATTCGGACAATTTTCCGAGACTTCGCTCTATTATCCTCACCGCATCCGCTGGCAGCTGGTGATGGCGCAGCTGGAGTGGAAAGAGAACAAACTGAAGCTGGAAGAAGCCGGCGTGCGGAACAGGCTGCTGAACAATGAGTTTGAGCTAATCCGGATGATAGAACTGTTTCGCCTGACGGCTTCCAGCCTTTGGGATCAGGAGCCGATCATGGGGTATTTCAAAGATTTTTACGAGCAGTCGCTTGAGCGCCTTTCGACGCTTTATACTTATTCGCCGCATTCGCCGCAGATCATCGACGCAAGTTTTAGGCTTCTTGAGCAGCAGCATGCGTTTCAACGAAAATCCAAGAGCCACAGGAAAGAGAACCTTCCTTCTTTTTACTGGAAAAGCTACCAGAAGCTGCAGTATTTCCGCTCCCGCCTACTGCTTGACAATTCGATACCGGTTCAGCAGAAGACAGCGCAGCTGGATTCGATTCAGGGAGCAATCCGCCTGCTTGAAGAGCAGTTCAAGCTTCGCCTTCAAAAACCTGAAGGAGTGCGGCTGAATCATTTTTGCGCCTCTTTAAAGCAGGAGCAGTCGGCTTATGTCAGCTATTATCTGGGAAAGAAACACTTATATTTGCTGGTTATTACACCCGAGAGTCAGCAATTGCTGCGCCGGACGAGAAATGAAGAAATGCAGCGGGGAATTAGCCAAATGATTTGGGCGCTTTACGAAGATGAAACGCGCTCTTTGGGTTTCTCAGGCAAAAAAGCGGCACAGAAGCTATACCAGGAATTAATAGACCCGGTGGTTCCGCAAATATCAAATTATCCGAACCTGTTGGTCACTCCTCACAATGAGCTCAGTTATATTCCTTTCGACTTGCTGCAAAGCAAATCAAACCGCTTTTTAATCGAAGATTATTCGGTTTATTATACTTATTCAGTTGATTTGTGGGAGCAAGCTTATCAAAAAGAAAAGCGGCGGGAATCCGCACCGGAAGCGAAGCGCCGCGTGTTGGCCATGGCTCCATTCAACCTGCAGAAAAAAACGGCTGCATCTGCGTACCGTTTGCCAAAGGAAACAGAAGACTGGCCAAAGCTTCCGTATTCACACCAGGAAGTGGCAGAAGTGCACGATCATCCTATGCTCGGTGACACAGCTTCCAAAAAAGAATTTATAAAAAACGCTTTAAAACATGAAGTCATTCATTTGGCCACTCATGCAGTCACATCCACTCAGTCTCCGGAACTTTCCTATATACAATTTTACCCTCAAGGAGGATCAGGCGAGACTAGGCTGTATTATCATGAAATCATGCAAATGAACTTGCGCCATGTATTGCTGGTAGCGCTTAGCGCTTGCCAAACGGGTTACGGCAAAATCGTTCAGGGAGAAGGCATTGTCAGCATCTCGAATGCCTTTCAGCAAGCGGGAGCATCTAATGTGCTGTTCACGTATTGGTACGCTGACGACCAAAGCACCTCGGATTTGATTGTTTCTTTTTATCGCTACCTCAAGAAAGGAGAGTCCAAAACCGAAGCGCTAAGAAAAGCCAAGCTGAAATTTATGAAACAGTCCAGCCATCGAAAAAACAGAAATCCTTATTACTGGGCCAATGTGCAGCTTGCAGGCAATGCTTTGCCCATGTATTATCCGTCTAATGAAACATCGGCTGTTACTTTTTGGCAGTGGACAGGCATTGTATTTATACTTTGTGTCCTCTTTTTTTTCTGTAGAAAAAAAGCGCGGGCAGAAAAATATTAGGTGGTTTAAATAAGCACCAAGTCTTCGGATTCCTGGGTCTCTTTAATATAATGGTCCTGAAGCCGCGTTAAAAAAATGACAACATCTTCGGGCTGATATGGAGGCTGCAGATGCTTTCCGTTTACTGTTACCGCCGGCACCTGCCGTATGCCGTTGTCTTTACACCATCGCCTGTGAAGAAGCGCGTACTCTTTTGCCAAGCGGCTGTTTCCTTTTATTTTCTCCGACCACTTTTCCTTCCAGCGAAGAGCAAGGCCCTCGTCTCCGTAGGTCTGGCACCACTCGTCAACAGCCTGGGATCCGCAAATGGGGCCGAGCTGCAGAAATACATCGATCATCATTCTTGAGATCAGACAATAAGAGCTAGATCCTTTGCGGTTATAAAAAACAAGCTGCCACTCAAAATTTTGTCCGGAAATTTCTGTCTGCTTACGAAGGTTCTGGTAAAGGGCTCGGCTTCGGGAACATTCCGGGCAGAGCACTGTGGTCAGCACAAGGTCGGAGCCAGAAGGCCCGATACAGAATATATTGCCTTCCCAGAAAAATTCTTTTAGCGGAGATTGCATTATATGCTGGGCGAGAAACAGATTTTCATTTCTTTGAAAAGCCAGCAAACTGACGGAAGCCTGGGTAAACTGTCGGGATTTTTTCCAAAGTCTTTTGACAAAGCTCCATACGGCGACCAGCAGGCAGGAAATCACTCCGAAAAGCAACAAATGTTTAGTATCAGCGAAATTAGGAGAAAATAGCTGGGCGGCGACAAGCAGAATTGCTTGCGCCCCCAGCAGTCCACTCAAAATCAGACGGGCCGTCTGTCTGTAATTTCTCAGAAGCAATAAAATTGAGTACGGCAAACCAGCCAAAGCAAGCCAAACAAGTGAGCGAGGAAACTGCATTGATAGCACCAATGAGAACAGTGCCGTCAGACTTGTAGAGAAAAAATAAAAAGCCAATATTTCGTCAGCATGGTTTCTGAAATACCGTCGAAAACGACCGATTGGTAGTTGCCAGTTTAAGCGGACTTTGTCAGTTCCGAAGATCTGCCGCAAAAAGTTTCCTTCTCCGTGCTGTTCTTGCAGCAAACCTGCGCTAAGCAGACAGCCCGTCGTTCCAAGCGCCAGGTATCCGGCCCACAGCCAGCTTCCTGATAACAGCAGCACGCCTATTGTCAGCGCCAGAAGTCCTGCAGACAAAACCAAAATATGGCTGTAATATTTTCGGTCAGGTGTGTTGGCGTCCACAACCAAAACACTCCCTGTCCAATATTCTTTTAGTTCTTCCGATGATACGTAAAAGCGGCTGCTGCCGGCAATAATCAGATAGTTTTGCCCCTTTCGTTCGACAAGCACCATCGACTCGCCGGTTGCATCCCTGAGCTTTGCCAAAAATAACTCGGGCAAACGCTCTATTGATTCCTTGGTTATTTTTGCTGTCAAATGATTGATCCCAAGTCCCTCCAAAGTGTCTGTGACAGCCTGCAAAGAAGGATAGTTCGGGTGGCTGAGCAATCTTTGCTCAAGGTACGTGTCGTCAAAAACCTGGCGCGAATCTTCCAGCAGCTTTCGGATTAAAAAAAGCGGGATAGAGTTTGTGATCATTGTTTGGGATGCCGTGTGCAGGATTGTTCTATTTTTATTCGTTGGTCGTGGAAAAATGGAAAACATAACCGGTCTTTCAATAAATATTTTTGATCAGGATATTTTTTTGCCGGAAACCGTGTTTGCTTTAAAAATTCAGAACAACCTTTATTGGATATATTGCAATTCGTGGACAATAGTTTTTCAGCAAAAAAAATTGTTGACTGCGAAAAAAAGTTTCAATTCCAGTTATAGTTTAGTTTTCCGCACAACCAATAAGTACAAGGGAGCTTCATGAAACATAACTGAAAATATAAATAAGTAAGAAGTACTTATTTTTCACTTAACGAAACTGTATGATTAGCATTGAAATCAATTTTAGCCATTGAAAAACTATTAAACCAGATGAAGCATTCATAATAATCGATTTACACACGAGAGGTATGCTTGTAATGGATGTTCCATCTAGCCACAAAAACCATTTTAAACAGATGAAACACTCAAAATTAACTTTACCGGCTTTTTTATTTCTGATAATTTACTTCTGCAGCTGCACCTCTGAGTTGGATTTTATCGAAAATGACACCTCGCCGAACACCGTTGCGGAGTTGGTCTATGAAACACATCAGGATATTGATATATCGGAAAAGCTGGATTACAGCACAGACACGTTCATACGGGAAAGCGGCGAAATAACCTTTGTGCCTATATGGGACGGCAAGGCGATGACATCACTCTGCGGCACCTTTGCGTTGTATGATCTGCAGGGCAACAAACTGCTTGATTTGGCCAACGGAAAAATCAAAGCCTGGCAGCTGTACCGTCTTGGCATTTCCGGTAAACTAAAGATAAAAGCACAGTTTACAGCCAGCGGTGAACAGATTTTAACAGAACTGCAGCTGGAAATCAAAGAAAAGATCCTCAGCGATTCTGAGCAGAGCATGTGGCTGGGGCATGCGCCGTTTGCATTGCAGAATGACGATGAATCTGAAGAAGAACGCAGAAAAAGAGAAGAAGAAGAATTTTTGAAAAA
The DNA here is from genome assembly GCA_022360875.1 of Cytophagales bacterium. Lineage (GTDB taxonomy): Bacteria > Bacteroidota > Bacteroidia > Cytophagales > Cyclobacteriaceae > JAKSBZ01. Next base: position 21,284 of record JAKSBZ010000208.1, read on the forward strand.
ATTTATTATAATCACTACATAGGGAACATCAAAAGAAAAGTTGAATTATAAATTTTCGACAAAAAATATAAATAATTGATATATTTGTTAATGCTCGATTATTTTCCCATGCGGTTCCCAAAAACAACTTTTCTCAGTGATGCAGATATAATTGAAACCATTGACCAATGTAAGCGTCTGGAGCCTGTTTTTCGTTTTCTGGTTCGCGAATACCAGCCCATGATCCGCAGAATGGTGCTCAAAAACCGGGGGCAGACCGAAGATGTAGATGACGTATTTCAGGAAGGAGTGATTCGTTTGGTTGAAGCGGTAAAAAAAGGATCGTTCAGCCGAAAATGCAGTCTGAAAACTTTTTTTTACGCTATTTGCCGCAATATTTGGCTCGATTCGCTTCGCAAAAAAAAGACCTTCCTTTTGCATGATCTTACCGAAGATCAACTGCTTAGCCTGGAAAGCGCAGATGGCCTGACACTCTTTCCGGAGGCCGAGCTGAATATAAAAAAGGCCATGGATCAGGTTTTTGCTGAACTCGGCGATCCTTGCCGATCGATTCTGGAGGGATTTTACTATGAATCTCTTAGCATCACGGAACTGGTTCCCCGCTACAAGGGGCAATTTTCAACTGAGCAAAGCCTGAGAAATAAAAAAAGCAGCTGCATGCGGCTTGTTCGGCGAATAATTGCCCGCCATCCTGATTTGGAGCAATTGCTGCGCGAGCAGCTAGGCTTTGTTCACGCCTAAACATCATTGTCATGAAAAACAGAATTTGGGAATTAGTCGTCAAAGAAGCCGATGGACGGCTTACGGAAAAAGAGCGGGTCATACTGCTCCGATCCGCTGATGAACCTTTTGTGAAATTTGAAAGGCGAGTAAAAAAGGAAGTGGCCGACGCTTCATTCCGATCGGGCATTCGCAATGAGCTTCGGGCAGTTTACCGTCAGGAAATGAGAAAATCTGCCGGTAGAAGCAGATGGCTTTGGGCCGCCTGCGGAGGAGTGCTGATTTTTTTGGGGCTGGGGCTGGGGTTGCTTCAGATTGATCTTTTTGACCGGTTGTACCACGGGCTGCCGCATAATACGATCCGCTCCGAAGAGTTCCCAAAATCCTGGGAACAGTCTTTTGCTCAAAAAGATTTTGAGCAGGTTGTTCAGATACTAAGCAGCTTGCCGATAAAAACTGATAAACAGCGTTTGTTCCTGGGAGTAGCGGCGTTGGAGCAACAGGAATTGTCGCTTTCCAGAGCGTCTCTGTCAGAACCGATGCAAGGGGCATGGGAAAATTATAGGACTTGGTATCTGGCAATGAACCATCTTAGATCCGGCAAAAAACAAGAAGCTTATAAACTTTTAAAACAAATAGCCGGAGCATCGTATCATCCTTGTCAACAATGGGTTGATCCACATTTGCTCTGGATCCTTAGGTACCAGTTGTTTCTGCACACCCCTTCAGTTGTTCTTAATGATGTGGTTTCCCGGCTGAATTGCTAATGCGGGCTATTGTTTATCAATTCCTGAAAATTAAAAAAAGGTTCATGCGTCCCATGTTCCAGGGACGAAAACGGCAGATCTAAAGGATATTTTTTTTATGGTTTAAAGTTTTTTATCTCTTTTTAGAAAACCTCCAGTAACGGTATCTTACTAAAACGGCCCCGCACAGCAAGCCCATTCCCAAAAGCAACCAGTAAACCGGTAGGCGGCGTTTTCTAAGCAAAGGTGCGTTATTTCCGGAAAGCTGCAGGTTTGCCCAATAGAAAGGGTTCAGACTTTTTACTCCGTGAGCCTCCTGGGCTTTCATAAAATCAATTTTTGCTTTCCATAATGCTTCGGCTTTCCCCATCCCATCATTAAGATTTCGGTAAAACGCTTCAATAAGCTGTGCCGTGCTCTTGTCTTCGGCAACCCAGTGCGTAAAAAGCACATTGGACACGCCGGCTTGTTGAAATGCTCTGGACAGACTCATAATCCCCTCTCCTACCAGTAACTGGCCATTGCCGGTATTGCAGGCGCTTAAGGTCAGCAATAAGGTATTGTCGAGCTTTAAGTGCTGAATTTCGTGTGCATACAGCCTGTTTTTGTGCGTCAGGTCCTGGTTTGAAGGAAAAAATTGAATGTATGACAGATCCGGGTTGTTCTCAGAAGCTATGGCATGCGTGGCAAGGTGAATAATCGGAAACTCATCTGCCTTGTCCATAAAAAACTTTTTCGATGCCTGTTCGCCCAAAACTGGTTTTTCGCTAACGCTTTCAACTTCCTTTCTGGAATATGGAAGCGAGGCAAGTGCTCGGCGGGAATTCCGAAAAATTTCAAAAGGATAAGCTGACGGCGTACTTTGCCTTTTTTCGGCAAAAGGGGCCATTGCCAGCATGGGATTCATAGCTGACAGCCTTCGCTTATTATGCTGTGAGTGCATCCAAAGGCTTGCTGAAGGGGCGTAAAAAATAATCTGATCTTCGATCATATAGCGGCCGTCAGGTTTGCGAAGCACATCGAAAGGAATGTAGCTCAATTCCTGGTTCGGAGTAATCAGCAGGTTTTTGTAGTGAGCAATCCGGTGCGAAATAGGCTCAATGAGAAATCTGTACAGCTCGCGAGCCTGGCGTTTGCCGGAAAAGGCAAGCCTTCTGGACGTTTTCTGGTAAAGTGCCTGAAACACTTCCCGAAGATTTCTTCGAAAGCTTTCGTCGATTTTCAATTTTAAAAACTCCTGATGTTCAGCCGTTAGAAGCAATAAATATACATGCTTTTTTCCCAGGTGAAAGTCCAGATATGCCACCTTGCGGCGCTCAAGCTGAAAAAGAAAATCTTTTAGCTTCAGTTTGCAGTAGCGTGTTTTCTCCTGAGCATAGTTTCCATAGAGCAGCTGCAGATTGGTATCCAGCGAGTCGAGGCGCCGCTGTTTCTGCTCTGCCGACAGCGTTTCGTCCCACAGCGTCATCGATCGCTCTACAGCCAGCTCTTGATAGACTTTTTTTTGTGATTCTGAAAGAGCATCATCCAAATACAGCTTGTCCTGCAAGCGGGTAGCCTGATTCAAGTCCATTAGCCCCAGCACCTGTTCCAGAAGTTGCTGGCTGGGATGCTTTTGATAAATACTGTGCAAATGATGAAGAATTTCTTCATGAAAGTGTGAGAAATCCATCAAGATACGGCTTTTGTCTTGCATGCTAACTGCGTACTGGCGGAACATCCACAGCATACGGTTTGTCTTTACATAGGACTTTATAACAGCCTGGCGCAGAGAATCGGATTCGGGTGCTTGTTGGTACCGCGCCCACTGGAGCTGGGCATAGGCGTGATGCCACCGGATAAACAAAGAATAATAAGTGGACTGCCAGCTGGCCGAGTTCAGTTCTGACTGGCTGAAAGCTTCTTTTAAAAAACGGTTTGCCTCTTCTATCGATTTCCGGTGAATCGCCAAATGCGCCAGCTCAATTATAGCCTCTACTCTCCTGGCTTTGGAGAATTGCGAATTTCCGGCGCTCTGGTATACTTGCCGGAAACATTCCTCAGCCTCGGGGCATTTATCCATTGCCTGAAAAATGCGTCCTTTCTGCATAATGTTGTTGTACCAAAGAGACTGGTGCGTTGTCCCTCCCGATTTTTCGTAAACTTTTGCCATAAGGCTGGCGAAATGAAGAGCAGAGTCGTATTGTTTAGTTTTGGTGTACAGCTTGGAGAATTCACGGTAGACATAGTAACGCGATACGCTGTTTAGCTGGAAGTCAGGCATCGAAGGATTCTCTCGAAGCAATTGATTCAGGATTCCTCTGGCCTCTTCCGGTTTATTCATTTCCAAGGCGTAGGAAACAAGGTTCAGCTGCATGCGGCCCAATCCAGAAAGAGTGGTATTGGTCTGAAGAGCGTACTGATAAGCTAGGCGGCCCATTTTGTAAGCCAGCTCATATTCTCTTTTTTTAAAAAAAATAATTCCCAGCAGATTGTAATGGTTGCGGTAATAATGCGCAGGGGTTCCCGGCCCCAGATAAGCGCTTTGTTTTGTAAGGTAATGATACACACTATCCTGATTACCATTTTGGTAGTGGTAATACTGGTATGTGGAATAAAGCTGCAGCAAGGTTAGCGAATCGGTTAGCTCGTCCTTTTGCAACAGGCGGAGATAACCTTGCAGATGTTTTCGCAGCACAGGCTCGCTGAGCTTCATGCAAACCTTGAGGCGGAAAACCCGCCCGTAAAAGTAGTGTTGTGCGGAGTCGGGTAGATGCTCAGGTTGGATTTTTTTGGCTAGCTTGGTTATGCGAAGCCAGTTTTTTTGTTCATGTGCCTCTCTTATTTCAGTTAAAAGATCGGCGTTTCTTTTTAGAAGATTCGAGTTGTTTTGACCGCAAAGCGGATACCTCAGGCACAGAATGCCCAAGAGCAATAATAAACAAGTTTTCAAGATAAGTCCCAAGTTATAGTCCAAGTTCAACTTTTAATGCATTTCGAATCCAAAACGCCCCGGAAAGCCAGATAGAGCTGATTCCGCCAAAGGGCAAGATCTCGCGTCTTCTCTGGCTTTTTTTCTTATTTATTATGCATCTTATTAGAATTCTTACCTCTGTAGGGCCCTTGTGATTTTAGTGCCGCTATAAGTGAGAAAGAGCAGAAAAAAAGAAGTGCTTTCAGTTTTTTTCCTTTCCGATGAGAAGCGCAAATATTGTGCAGGCTGTAGGGAGTCGGGATATCTTATTAACTATTCTTTGGAGGAAAACTGTTTTTGAAGACAAAAGAGCGGGCTATTAAGAACAGGTCTTGTATGTGTTCGACAGCCGATTTTCATTGAAAAAAAGAAAAAAACGGTTACAAGAAACCCTCTTTCGTACCAAGGGTCGAAATCAACAACTCAAAAACTCAAAATCATGAACAACAATCTGATAACAAAACTGTTATGGGTGCTTTTTACGTCCTTTTCTATCTTCTTCAACAGCTGCAGCGAGTCTTTCGACCCAATGGGATCTATGGAAGAATCATTAATCGTTCATTCGGACAATTTATCTGTCAAAAAATCCGGATATGCCACACAGAGTGCAGGCGGTTTTTACTACCAATCCGGAACCTATTCGGTAAGCAGCGGCAATACGCCGACACTGGCTCCGATATTTGTAAATGTGGATCTGAGCGGCGCGCTGGTTCAATACGAATTATTTACACGGGGAGGCTCAAAGATTATGGACCTGAGCCATGGGGTGCTGGATCTGTCTTATTTGCAGTCGCAGGGGATATCAGGTAAGCTCACTGTATTGGCAACTGTTACTAAGAATGGCCAAGTAACCGTTTACGAACGCAAAGTAGAAATTCAGCTGCTTACGTCCGGAACTACCAGCTACTCAGGAGGAGATGACGAAGATGATGAGGAAGAAGACAAAATTGTGATTTTATATTAAACTGCGGACTATTTACAAGCAGTTTATAACTGCAGCTGCACAGCAGCCGGAGTACCTTTTCACTGTAAATGGCGAATTAAATTATAGAAATATTGTATAACTTAATCCCTAACTAATCCCTCACACGCATGAACATGTTAAGAAAAGTCGTCCGAAAGAAGCCTGAATGGAGCGACGAACAGCTTATCAACGCTATTGTCAGCCAGAAATCGATTCAAGAAGCCTATGTGTTCATGATTCAGGAATATCAGCCTATGATTTATTCGCTGGTGCTGCAGAACAGCGGGCAAATTTCCGATGTCGAGGAGCTCTTTCAAGAAGGATTGCTCATTCTGCTTGAGTCTGTTCGGGAGGGCAAATTTCATCACAAATGTTCTCTGAAAACTTTCCTTTACGCCATTTGCCGCAACTTATGGTTAAAACAGCTGGGGCACAAAAAACGCTATTTGCTAAAAGACACTCACGACGAATATACTCTGAATCAGTTTGGCTCGCTGGAACCCGAGCCGGTGCAGGAACCTGTCATGGAATTTCACCGCGCCATCGACCAATTGCTGGCTAAACTGGGAGAACCCTGTTCGTCCATTCTTAAGGCTTTCTATTACGAGTCTTTGAAAATGTCCGAAATACTGCAGCGCTTCCGGGGGCGATTTTCCAATGAACAGAGCATGAGGAACAAAAAAAGAAAATGCATTATCAGTGCTCGGTCGCTCATGGAAAAAGACAAAGTGGTTGAACAGGCACTGCGACACCAATTAGAATTACAATACTCATGAACGCTTAACATTTTTGAACTATGAAAAAGGCCAACTGGGACTTACTCTTAAATGATCTTGAAGACTGTGTTCCTCTCAGTCAGCAAGAGCTACTCCAGGAACTGGAACACGACCGGGAGTTTCAGCTTAACCGTTTGGCGGTTCAAGAACTGAAACGAGCGGTATATCGTCGCCATGCCCGGGAAGATCTGAAGCGCTTGTATGCTCTGCACGTTCCGAATTCGGCAGAAGCTCCTATCCGCCGGCGCTACGCATCAGTGCTTTGGGCCGCTTGCGTGAGTCTGCTGTTGGTGTTTGGCAGTTTGTATTGGCTGGTTAGCCAGGATTTGTACAGCGATATGAACAGCGGGGTTGCCCAAAGCATTCTGCGCCGGTCCAACGGGAATCAGCTTTGGGAAGAAGCTTTTTTTCGCTCAGACTTTAAGCAAGTGATTGAACTGCTGGGATCACATAAATCTTTGGGTGAAAAAGAACGCATTCTGCTGAGTATAAGCTATCTGGAGTCTCGGCAAAGCGATAAGTCGTTGTTGCTGCTTCACGCTCCTATGAGCCAACAGTGGGAGGAATACAGGCAGTGGTTTTACGCAATGACTTTGTTGCGGGAAAGGCAGTTCGACGAGGCCTATGTGTCTTTGAAACAAATACGGAACAACTCCGACCACACTTACTTCGAATGGGTAAGCGATTGGGATTTGCTGAGACTTCGCCTCCGGGCAATGCTTTATTGAATTTGGAAACCTGTAAATAATTCAAAGGCCGCGGTAACATTGCCGCGGCCTTTGCTTTAAAATAATATCTTGTCCCATAGCCTGCGTGCCTTTTCAAGCTCGTTTTTTTGCAAATGATTTCTTTGCCGGCACAAATACCCCTTTTTTTGTTTTTCGATCAGGCGTTTGCCTGAGCCATGAAACCCGGAACTTCCATATAGTCCTGGTAAGTCTTTTCAAAGAGATCGGAAGCTTCGCTGGGCAGCCTCGCTCCAGCAGGCACCGAAAGATAGAAAGACAATCTGGTCTCCTGCCCTGAAAGCGGACTCAGTCCCACGTTCCTGAAACACATTTTCCGATAAGGATGCATTTGCGTGTGCATTGGTGTAGGAAGAGCGCCTTTTGCCGAAGCAAGCAGCCAGTCCACCTGAGGACGATGGGGAAAGGAAAAGTAAATTTCTTCTACGCCCCGTTTACTTTTCCGAAGCCAAATTCCCGATTCTTCATGGGCCTTCATATAACGGAACAATCTCCGGCCAAGCGGCAGCAGGTCTCTGCACAGGTAATCCGACAATTCAGATTCTTTCAGGTCATCCATATGCAGGTATTCGCAATACTCAAAGGCTGTGTCGTCCTTCCAGCGGTACGACTGAATGGCGTTTTGCCCATGGTCATGTATAAACAAATACTTGTCGTCTTGGGTGCGGTAAGGAATTCTCAGCCCCTGATAAACGGCTGTGCCTATTGATTTTCGCTGGGCTTGCAAGACCTCTTTAGGGCTTCCTATGGTTTTAATGAATTTTTGAAAGCCCCGGTGGGCTTCCTGATCTTTATGGTAGACGTATAGAGTAGGTTTTCGTTCCAGTGTCAGGTGAGAGCGGCTAACCCGAAGGGCCCATTCAAAACTTTGAAAATTGGAGCTCTCGTAACCATGCAACTGGGCAAGTAAGCTCGCTGAGCTTTTCTCCTCTTTCATGGTTGTTTGTTTTTGTGTAAATAAAATCGCAGAGGCAAAATATTGCCTGCGGAAGCCGCCGGAAAGCTCTTTAAAGAGCAGCTTTTTCCGTCTTGCCTCTGTTTTCAGCGGCTCTTTTTTTGGGGGGATCACTCAAGGACTCATAATTTTTTACTGTTAAATCAAACATAGATTTTATGATCATGTGTGTGAGTAGTTTCGTGGAACAGTTTTAAAGAATACGAAAAAGATCCGGATGCTTAAAAAAGAATTCCGGATTAAAACAGATGTTCGCGGTCAGTCAGCAACTCGGTTTTTCGGAAATGGCCTTTATCGAAACACAATCGGTTAGCCATAACAGCTATGGGAAAAGGAGCGTTTCCACTATAGCTCATGTCCAGCTGGTGGTTTCCCGACAAATTGCATTTAAGTTTGCCCTGCCCCTTTTTGCTGGCCTCAGCGGCCTGGCTGTCGCTAAGCTGTTCATTGGTTTGTATGCTGACCAGCAGTTTTTTCGCCTGCATAATGCCCGAGACGGCCAACAAGTCATTCCGGTTGGCTTCTCGCAGCAGCACCTGGTTCGGATAGCGGAAATCGGCTGACGAGAGAAAATCCTGGAGCTGACCGATAGGAATTTGCTGGGTAAAAGCATCCTGGTAACTGATGCTCAGACTCCGTCCGGACTGTATTACAGATGAAAGATCGAAAGAGTCCAGCCCAATGGCATGAAGAATCTCCTGAAGCATGGAAATTCCCAGATTAAAGCTGTACTGGTCTTTGAGGTTAGAATTGACGTTGAGCGCCGGAGCTTCTACAGCCTGGAGTTTGGCGGAGCCCTGAAACACGTTTTGTAAATTTGTGTAGGCCAGCTGTGCATCGCTCAGGAATTTCTTAATCCAGAGCTGTAAAAGCTTTTGGTCTCTTACAGGTCCCGAAATAAGGTCATAGCCCTGAGCCCTTAGTTCATGGGTGAGATTAGTCATTTGTTTGTTGTTGGTTGATTTTGACCCTTATGAAAAATTAATTTCACCCGTAAACATCATAAAATAAGTGCCAAGCCCGCCAAATTGTTTAGTTATAATGCATTCAATTCATACATTTTATCAAAAAAAATGCTGGGAATATGGTTTGTTGCCCGACAAAACAAAACAGCAAAGCCCAAGGGAAATGAAATTTTCAGCGCTGGCATTGCTGTAAAAGCGCTTTTATTAAAAAAAATGAAAATTTTCGGTTACAGTTCAGGAGGTGCTGTACTAAGAGATGCTTAAGGTCAAAAACTGCGGCGAAAACGAAGGGAAACAGAAAGACAACTGGTAAGCCAAATTTGTAATCGTGCGTTTCAATGCGCCAGCGGGATTGCTCAAATATGAAGTTGAAGCGATTAGATGCATTCCCATGAAACACATCAGGAGCCAAACTTTCTGTGATTCGCAACAACAGCACAACACAAGAAAGTCCCAAGATGACGAGCGGAGAGAATTAACAGTCGCTTCCCCCTTTAGCGGTTATGTTCTTCTCCGCCGCTCATCTTTTGGAATTTTACTGAATCACACTTCCTGTTTAACATAATTTATATAAAGCAAAAACAATAAAATTCAAAACATTAACATCAAAAATCATGCATGCCGCTGTAGGGTTAATATATGTTTGTAAAAAACACAAAACAATTTCCGCCACTACTCCGTTGCCGGTCATTTTTATTCTGTTCTAAAAACTGCAAAGTCTGACTTGCAGCGATAAGAACTTCAATTCAGCCCCCGCCAATACAGGCTATAAAATCACTTCCACTTCAGCCCGTAATTCTTCTTCGCATACTCCTCTATCCTAGAGTTTGCCAGCATCAGTTCTTCTTCAGAATAGCTCTCCTCTTCATTATTGATAAGCCACACAGCAATTCTTTTTCGGTTCATGTCCGACAGCTCACCGCCGCTCAGCTGGTTAACGCACTTCTGCATATAGCGGTCCTCGGTTCCGTCAAAGGCAAAAACAAATTCGTCCACCGCATCCTCGTCAACGTTCACGCTGTTTAGCAGCTCGTTCCGCTTCTGATCAAATTCTCTCGTGACCTTTTCCCTGAGATCTTCCAAAACCATTCGCTGCTTTGTCGCCTGACTGCTCTGCGCAGGAACCGCATTAACTTTTTCTTCCGCCTCCTTGCTGGCAAACCAGCCAGCTTTCAATCCTTTATAAAGATATGCGCTGGGAACCTTTACATTGTTCTTAAACTCTATTGCCTCAATTCCCTGCTGAATTTCCTTTTTCCCAAAACCCTTGCTCAAAAGATTTGCGTACTGTTTTTCATTTAGCCATTCCGGAAGCTTAAAACCGGAGCTTTTCTCCACTTGCTCAGCCCCCACCTCATTGCTGATTCGGCTTTGCTCCTCTTCCTTCGGCGGCAACAGATTAACTTCGCAGGTTGCCTTGCCAGAAATTTTAAATATAACGGCAACGACTTTTCTCTTCTGAATTTCTGTTTTAAAACTCACCGTCAAATCAGAAAAATCGTTGATCTCCTTAATCGACTGATCCAGCACCTTTTCCCTGAAATTTGACCATCTCGAATACTTTCCGTCAATCGCCAAAAGAAATTTGAGCTGTTCCAAATCTATCTTCCGCTCCTTGATTTGCGGAAAATACTGCTTGCACAATTCGTAAATACGAATGGTGTACGTCTTATTGAAGCTGTTTACGTCTTTAAGAAAATAACTAGTATAATTTCCCTTCAGGTGCAGAAAAAAGGTCCTCATATCCGGCGCAAAGGACAGGCAGGCCGTTTTTGTTTTCTCAACATACTTCGCCTTAGAAAATAAATTGTACCTGACCCACTCCCTGCTACCGTCTTCCACAAAGGTTTCAATTTCTATCTTTCCGTCCATCAAACCATTCAGCGCCTTTTTCACATCATGGTATTGCTGCCCTCCGATATTTCCGTTATTCCTCATGTAAAACTCTGAAATATCAAACGTATGTTCCTTCAGCTGTTCATCACTCGGATTGATGCGCGAAGCAAGAAGGGTTATTATCCTTTGCTGCAATGCGGAAAAAGGCTGCCGGCTGTTGACAAGTTTATTGGACTTGACAATCCGATACTTGTCTGCTTGAATCTTTATTGTATTCTTCATAAAAACGTAATGCCTACAATTATACAGAGAAGAAGCAGGCTTGATGATAAAAATAAAGGGTTAAATACTATTCAAATCAAGCTGAAATGCTTTACAAAGGACAAGATAAACGATATTTTCGTATTTTGGTAGGCAGTTCACGTATTTTTGTAGATAGTTTACGTATTTTGGTAGGTAGTTTACGTATTTTGGTAGACAGTTCACGTATTTTTGTAGGCAGTTTACGTATTTTGGTAGACAGTT
>JAKSBZ010000179.1 GCA_022360875.1 Cytophagales bacterium
GGCGGGGGTCGATATCCGTGACTCCGGCGATACGCAGCCACTCGACCCAGTCCTCCTGGTCGTCCTCGTGCAATAGCGTGTAATGCTTCAGGTCGGCGGGCGTGCGTAGCGGGTGCGCGCTCTCCAGCAGGGCGGGACTGCAGAGCGGCACCATGTCCTTGGCCACCAGCTTCTCCGCGACCAGGCCCGGCCAGTCGCCGTCGCCGAAGCGCACCGCCACGTCCACCTCGTCACGGGTCAGGCCGACCAGGCTCATGGTATGCTGGATGACCAGCTCGACCTCCGGGTGCTGGCGCCAGAAGCGGCCGAGGCGGCCGGCCAGCCACTTGGAGCCGAAAGCCGGCGTCACCGAGACGATCAAGGGACGCCCGTCCGAGGCCGGCCGCACGTCCTCCACCGCCTGCGTCATGCGGTCGAAGGCCTCGGTCAGGCCCGGCAGCAGCAGGCGCCCTTCCCGGGTCAGCTCGACGCGGCCGGGACTGCGGTGGAAGAGCTTGAGGCCAAGCTGCGCCTCCAGGCCCTTGATCTGGTGGCTGACCGCCGTCTGGGTGACGTTCAGCTCTTCCGCCGCCTTGGTGAAGCTGAGGTGCCGGCCGGTCGCCTCGAAGGCCCTGAGCCCGTTCAGCGACGGCAGTCTACGGGCACGCGCCATAATGAGATTTCTTCATCTTGAGCCTGAAAAAGCCTCGTTTGCCGCCGTCATTCCTATGGCTTAACTATCTATCATAGATGAGTTTTTCAAGTGCAGGCCAATCGGGCCGCACGGCAAGACGATGAGGAAAGCCATGGATCTGGTGCAACTGTCCATCCTGCGCGCCGGTGGCGTCTACGTCGATGAGAAGGCCGTCGGAGAGTGGGAGCGCCTGCGCGACAGGCCGGCCCCGCGGCTGTCGGCGGCCAAGGCCAAACCGAACCGACTGCTTCAGGGACTGGGCGCTCTTGCCATCGGCCTGAGCAACGGCCTTGCGGAGCTGGGTCAGCGCCTCCAGGAGCGGGCCGCGAAGAGTGCGCAAAATGCGGCGGCAAATGGCTGCAAAGCGACCTAAGTGTGGCGCATTAAGGCTATGATAAACATGCGCTTTCACCCTTTTTCAACCTATGCGTAAAGCGCATGTCTCAGCGTGTTTCCGACAATTGTCCGCGGCTTCGAATTAGGCCAAATGCGGATCAGCAACAACGCCGGATCGGCCCCGGAA
>JAKSBZ010000097.1 GCA_022360875.1 Cytophagales bacterium
ATGTGAGTGTCAAGGAAGCTCCGAAGGGAAATAATGCGATGGGTCTTATCCAACACTAGAGAGGGTTAAGAATATTTAGGCTGAATTAAAGCGCTAAATAGGCTCTCAGAAGCGAATTATAGCACATAAAACGACCTGATTGACTTGAAAAATTCTCAGCCCCCTAGTCCGCCATAAGAGCCTTATTTTTTTATACCGTTTTTCTCTAACCGAAATTGTTTTGGCTTCTTTTTATGTCTTGCATTTTTTGCAATTTCAGTTACTCGCTTAGCCCTGGTATCTTGTCTCTTGGCTAAAGCCACCCACGCCAGCATTGTCTTGCGAACAGATTTGCTTAAACATAAAAAATTGTCTTTTGACTCGGGATATTGCTTGAATTCTTGTTCCAAATCCTCAGGAATCTCAAGGTTTTCCACACTGTCCAGCAGCGTCCAGGATCCGTTTTGCTTCGCGATCTCTATGCTCTTTAGACCCGGTTCAGTCATTAGTCCGGATTCCGTCAATTTTTCAATTTTATCCTTGTTTATTTTTGACCAAATACTATTGGGCTTTCGCCTGCTGAAATACTGTATATACCTCTCTGAATCTATCGTTTTTTTGACGCTGTCAATCCACCCAAAGCAAAGAGCCACATCAACGGCTTCGCTCCAGCTTAAATTAGGCGTACTGGATTTTTTCTTAAAAAAAATCAACCAAACAGCCTCTTTCTTTTTATGATTCTGCTCGAGCCAGTCTCTCCAGTCTTTTTTATCAGAAGGACAAAAGGTTTCAATTTTTTTATCCATTGAATTTATTTTCTTTTTTTTACACCTCTTCAGCCTGCACAAGCCCTATGTTGTCCCATAAAAAAATCCATATTATTACTAAAAACCCTCAAAGGTGACACAAAACTTCATATTCGACTTAAAAATGCTTAGCCCTCCAATCCGCCGTAAGCTCCTCCTTATGTCGGGTTTTGAGTTTATTCCACAAGCAATTTCACCAAGGCGGTTTTCTCGCCCGATGTGATTCGTAAGAAGTAAAATCCCGGAACGACTCCTTTCAGATTCACACGCTGATCTTGCACTGGAACGTTCGCGAGAATCAATCCTCCGTTCGAAGTGAATAAGGAGATGCGTTCGGCTTTTATGCCACGGATATTCGCATAATTCTGACTGGGATTGGGCCATACCGAAACATGCTTCTCTTCCGCATCGACGTCCATCAGACGATAAAGACTAAGACGCGCCATGTTTGACATAACGGAACATCCGTTTTGGGCGGTGATCTTCACGGCGTAGGAATTTCCGTTCGAAGCCATTTCCGGAGCAATCGCGAGACGGACGTTAGTTTCGTTTTCGATCAGCACTGGTTCCGAATCTGAGCCTGATTGCGAATACCATTGCAGGGCGTAATTTTCATCATTGGCTTCTTCCAGGCCGATTTCGAAAACGGCTTCGCTTCCGGCTTCCGCTGAGACATCAACAAGTTTTGTAACCTTTGGCAAAGGATTAACCGTAAGCTCAACTTTGTCCGACTCGGTTTCCGCACCGTTAATGCCGACCACTTTTACTTGATAGTAACCGGCACTTGTCTCGGCAGTCTTTTTTATGAGCAAAGAAGCGCTTTTCGTTCCCGAATAGATCGAATTATCGACAAGCCTGCTTCCTTTAAAATACCACTGATAAGTTTTCGCACCGGAAGCCTTTACCTTAAATGCGGCATTTTCGCCTTGGCAAATCGTCAGGGCTTCCGGAGACTCATCAATGACCGGCTTGTTTTCGGGCGCGCCCAGATCAATCAAAAAAGTATTACAAGGGGGAACGTCCCAGCCGCTTTCTTTCGGTCCGCCAAAACCTTTGAAAGTATAGACGGTATTGGGCTTAGCATAACGTTTATTCTCAGCCTCCCACTTGTATTTAGTGTGGTTGTTAAGGATGAAATTTCTGGCGCCGGGTGGCATGTGTCCGTAAGTCGCTCCGCCAGTCGCGAAGATGTCCCAGCCGTGCCAGTGCGCCAGGAATATTTTGTTCGCCTCGATAAGGTTGCGGCCTTGGTCTTTGTTATGGAAGTTAATGTCGACTTCAAAATAGTTTTTCGTAACGACATTATGATGCGCCCCTTGCTGCACTGCGAAATGCCGTATTCTTTTGATCGTGTTATTCTTGATCAAATTGTGCGCGCCGCGAAGGTCATAATAGCCATTGCCGCCGCTGCCTTTATTGTAGCAGCGGTCTACAAGGCTGTTCTGGAAGGTGTTGTGCTGTCCTTCAATCAAAACGGGATCGGTGCCCGATTTAATAATGGAACATTCGCTCACCCAGCAATCGGCGCTTGAGCGGTCGATGTGAACAAGACGAACATAAAGATCCGACACGCCTCCGGGGTTGTTTTTGAAGCAGTCGCCGCACCAGCCTCCCTCAGTCCGGGTTTTGCGGTCTACGGGTTCCAAATTGCCGGCGTCGAAAATAACACTCAGGTTTTCGAGTCCGGATTTTTTTGCGTTCTTGAACAGCAAAGCCGAAACTTTGGATTTCGAACGCATCTGACAACGTAAAATGGTTTCTTCGCGGCTTTCGCCCCGCAGAACAATATTGGATGGAATCGCAATGGTTTTGTTAAAAGGGTATTCGCCTTTACCCAAAAGAACAACCCCTCCCCCAGCCGCCTTGGCTTGTTGGATGGCCTCATTGATGTCGGCTCCGGGCGCGATTATTTTCACTGTCTGGAGGTTATCCGGAATGCCATTCCGCACACCGGCTTTAGCGAAGTCGAGCATCTCTGGAAAATCCTCGTCATAACATTGCTGGGAGTAAGAAGAAAAAGCCGCAAAAAACACGGCTACAAAATGTAACACGCACTTCATATGATAAAATTTTGGTTGAAAAATCCAATTTAAAGAAATTTCATCTTAAATTGCAGCGAATTCAAACATTTGCAATAAAGCTCAGCGCTTGCCGTTTGAGTAATTTGATCCGATCCTGACGCTTATACTTCAATGAGGTTCATGGCAGTGAATACCTGAGTATTTCCCTTCGTGCGGCTTGCAAAAAACATCGATGGCTAACCCGCCACTACCCGCTGTTCGATAAGCGCATATATTTGCTATTCCCGGAGCTGTTCCTCAATCTTTGTATTGATGATGAAACAAAGGATAAATGGTTCAGGGTGTTAAAGACGCGCTGCGCAGGGGGCTCCTCCAATCTCTTGCTTTTCTATCTCTTTAACAACCACAGACATCACATCCGGACTGTAAGCCTCAAACCTCAACACCTTCCCGTCTTTACCTATCAGACAACTATGAGGCACTCCTACAACACCGTACTGAGTAGCCACATTATAAAAATCCGCAGTATCTCTCACATAATGCCAACTAACACTATCCCTAACACTCGAAGCCCTCCAATACTCCTCATTAATCTCTTTATTAAAAGAAACTACCTCTAAATCTTCCGGCAATTCGGCTAAAGATTCTCGTATAGCCTTGTGCATAAGGGAACAATATCCACAACTCGGATCCACAAATACCAGTAATACATATTTCCCTTCTAAGGAAGATAATTTGAAAGACTCACCTTTTAACGTCCGCGCTTCAAAATCAATACACTTAGAACCTACCTTAGCCAACGGCTTCTCCAAATACACCCGTAAAGATTTCGCAAAAAAACTCTCCTTATGCTCTGAATCCAATCTGCTGAAAACAGCCTTTAAAGTATCCCTATTATAAAGATTCCTGTAAACATGCATAACCTGTAAAGATTCCATAGAATTAGGATTATTTTCGGCGAAATCCCGTCTTACGCTCTCTATCTCTGAAAAAAGACTATTATACTTGTCTGCTAATTTCTTTCGATGATCCTTATTCAAATACTTTTTGGTTACCAAGCTATCCAAATACCTACGCCAAACAGTCCGTTTCGACTTCAACAACGCATCAACCTTATTCGCTTCCTCCTGCTCTCTGCCTCCCTTCACCACACACTCATAATACATATTCTTATAAGGAGACCTGAAACTTATTTCCGTATTCTCCAAATAAATAATACCTGCCTCACCCTTACACTTGACCCTACATACCATAGGAGTCTCTACCGAACCTTTAAAAGAAAAATCACCTCCTACACAAAAAGTAGAATCAAACCACCCTCGACTGCCATTTAAATCTATTAAATAAACCTTGGCACTATCCTCTACACCGTCAATATGACCATTAATCACATAACCCTTCTCCTGCATACTGCATCCAAAAGCAATAAACCACGCAACTAATAAAAATTTTAACTCTCGCATTTAATTTACTTGTTTATACTTATTCCGACAATGTTCTCAATTCATGAACTACTGAACAGCTATGTGCCCCTTCGGCCTGCACAAGCCTCCGACTATCCCGTGAAAAATTCTGAATTCTTACTGAAAACCCTCTTTTAATGAGAGTCCATCCGCAGGACTTCCAAGTGCCAAAAAAATCAAACTAAGCGACCCATTTTGCTGCATTGTGAATGCGAGTGTTAAAGAAGACGCGCTGCGCCAGGGGGCTAACAATCAAAATCTATTTTTTCAAATTGTGATATAGATAAACCTTCTCGAGAAAAATGAATTTCAATTAAAGGAATCTTATATTTTTTGAGCACTTTATTTATCTCACACCTGTTACTATATCCAAGCTTTTTAGTACAAAAAACAGCCTGCAACGAATTTTTTATACTGACATATTCATATTCACTATTAGATCTAACGATAATTTTACATTCATTCTCATCCCTATAATCAATATGTTTTTCCCTTATTTTTTGTAATTCAGATTCATATTTTAATCTGAGATATTCTTCTTGACCAAGCTCCTCAACTTCATTTAGATTAATACCCAAAGTGTCTAAATTCGCTTTCAATAAATAGTTCCTGGTATAATCTACTTCAAGTACCTTGAATTTTGATTCTAATGATTGTTTAAATTTCTCATTTGAAATAGCAAAGCAAACTCCTCTATATTTATTCCCATATTGATCCCACATTCTTGGTTTAGCAAAACCAAAGTGTTCTATTGGCTCAAACGGTGACGTATGAATACCATTTATCGCTTCATTAGAGTTTTTACATAAGCAGAGCTGACGCAACTGTTCGTAGTACTCAGTAACACTTCTAGTCAATTCTAAGCTATTATATTTTGTATTATGTTTTTCTACTTGATCATAACATCCACTACATGAAGAAATTGGAGCTGGTTTTTCACTCTCCATAGGATCATTCGCCAAAGTTATTGGAGATAAACGCAATCTAAAATCACGTAGAATATGCTCTAATGCTGTATTAAAATCTGTATAATGGTATAACGTGTTGTTATTTTCAAATTTTTCCGAAAACCCCTTTGTTATCATATCTATATCTTTCCTTATTAAATTACACAAACGTTAGCGGTTAGGCTATGAAGTCATGACACGTTTGTCACGGTATCATGTCAACCGAAAGGAAAACTCAGCACTGCATACAAATGTCAAATCAAATAGTAGCGACTACATCTGAGTAATTACCATATCTTTACTCTTAATCCCCAAATGCAATTAATCCAGATTCTGAATCTAATGCTTTATCAATTATTTTTTTTAGTGTTAATATATCCGAATCTGCACTAAATTCTTTGGTTTTAGAATCAATTTGTCTAATCAACTGATTTCCCCACCTAAAATCGGAGTAAAAATCAAATCGTGAGTCAATAATTTTTTTTCTTATCAATTGGTCGAATACGTCTGATTCTAAACCTCCCGCATAATCAAGTTGATCTATTTTGTCTGGTTTTGGTTTTGCTTCTGAGTCCGATATTATATAAAAATCTAACATGCCGTTTTTTTAATGAAGTCCAACATACCAAATCCTATTTATTTCTTCTGCATCCAAACTCCCGTTTTGGATCAAAAAATTAAACTTTAGACTCAAATATTACATATAATAAGCGTATTTCAAACACATTCAATGGATTTTTAATACAACAAATCCCCGCTTCGGCAATATGGGCATAAACTTCCGCCGTTTGCCCCGGATTATCTCCTGGAAAATGCTGGATACAGCATGGATGGGCGCCATTTTCCAAGTCTTCGGCCTGCCGCAGGCCCCATGTTATCCTGTGAAAAAATTCTAAATTCTTACTGAAAAGCGCTTTTTTATTGAAGGCTATTCATCTGTCCGGTTATCCGGAGTGCTTTGACTTCACGCGACATGTCTTTAAGCCATTCATAGGGATAGCACTCCTATACTTTTCTTTGTTTTATTAAAAAAAACACATGGTAAAAACAAATAATAAGGTCTGGGTAACTGCTTTTAGGTACCTTATGAAAAACAGTTAACTGTTTTGGTCAAAATACTTAACTGTTTTTGGTAAAATACTTAAGTGTTTTTGGAGAAATGCTTAAGGGTTTTTGGGGAAATGCTTAAGGGTCTTCGAGAAAACGCTTAACCGCTGCAAATCAACCACTTAAGCGTTTTGCGGGTTGTGCTAGAATTTTATTCGGTTAGGGGCTCCTTTTCGACCTTCTGAAAGC
>JAKSBZ010000163.1 GCA_022360875.1 Cytophagales bacterium
AAATTTACTTTCCCTTTTTATTTTTTCTAAATCTCAAAACTCTACGGAGTGTTGTTTTGAAGGAGCCGATTTTAAAACACTGGAGACCGTTGAGAAAAGACGCTTTTACCGCGACAAGAGCTTTGACGCAAAAAGCCAGTCAGTCCCAACTGAATTAACTTTCCCTGTTCCTGAAAACGAAAATTCCTAAACCTGTAAGTACTACAGATATTCCCAGATTGAAAAGACTCAGGAAAGTATACGGCAAATACTCCAGCGTAGCAACGCCCAGGGCTCCGGAAATAAACGCACCGGCGGTTGTCCACGGTATCAATCCTCCGGTCAGCGTAGCGCCTTCTTCTATATATCGGCTTAGCATGCTGCTCCGCAGTCCCTTCTCACGAAAAGCTTTCTTGTACAGCGATCCATTCAGAATAATCGACAGATACACTTCACCCATCGACAAATTGCCCAGCAGCGAAGTTAAAAGTGTCAAAATGCCCAGTGTGCGCGCTTTCCTGATCCTTTCTAGCACCTTAAGAATCAGCACCTCCAAGAAGCGGGCTTTTTCCAGCACACCTCCCAAACAAAGAGCTATAAAAGAAAGCGAAAAAGTCCACATCATATTCTGAATTCCCCCGCGGTTCAACAGCTTGTCGGTAAGCGCATGCCCGGAAACGTGATGATAGCCGTCATTAAGCACGGCCAAAGCCTCGGCAAATCCTTTTCCCTGAAACACAACGGTAAACAACACTCCCAGTCCCGAACCGACGGCCATAGCCGGCACGGCAGGAACCCGCAACAGGTTTAATGTAAAAAGCGTTATTACAGGCAACAGCAGCCAGGGAGACAGCTCAAACTGATGGGCCAGCACTTCCTGCATTTCCATAATTTTTCCCGCGTCAACTTCACCACCGGGAACAAACTGCCGGCCGATAAAATAATATGTCACCAAAGAAAGTAAAAACGCAGGAGCGGTAGTGTAGAGCATGTTGCGTATGTGCTCATACAGGTCCGCCTCGGCCGACATGGCCGATAAATTGGTAGTGTCGGAAATCGGCGACATCTTGTCTCCGAAAAAAGCGCCGGAAACCACCATGCCCGCCGTAACCGGAGCCGGAATTCCCAAGCTGTAGCCCATGCCCATCATAGCCAAGCCAATTGTCCCGACGGTACCCCAGGAAGTGCCGGTGGCTGTGGAAGCCAGGCTGCAAATCACCAGCCCCAGAGGAAGAAAGTACTGTAAATTCAGCAACTCCAGCCCATAGTACACCAATGCCGGCACCGTACCCGACGCTATCCATGAACCGATGAGCGTACCTATAAGAATGAAAATCAGCAAAGCACTGCTAGCGCTGCTGATGCTCTGCTTCATGCCTTCCAGAATTTCATCAAAAGAAAAACCGCCGGCAACAGCCCACACCGAAGTGCTGACTACGCAAAGAACCAGCAAACTGTGAATATCTGCTTTCAGCACAAGTAAACCTCCCAGAAGAATGAAGAGTATACTCAAAAAGACAAATAAAGAGAATAAAAAAGCCGGTTGCCTGGGGTTTTGCATTTTTGCGCCGTTTTGTTTCCGTAAATTAAGACATACGGCCCGAACTCTACAATGGTTCTTCGCTTATATATTATTCTTGTGCGCATGAAAAAGAAACAGCTCAAGCGCACACCAGTTGTTTTATCCAGACAACAATGCAAGTCTTATGAAAATACTGCTTACGGGGGCAACCGGATATATTGGACAGCGATTGCTGCCCGTGCTTATCCGCGAAGGCCACGACGTGATCTGCCTGGTTAGAGATCCCGGGCGATTCAATATCCTGGATGAATTCCCAAAAGAAAATGTGCTAGCGGGGGATTTGCTGAAACGGGAATCACTTCGGCTTCCTGAAGACATAGAATGCTGCTACTATCTTGTGCATTCAATGAGCGCGTCCAGCAAGTCCTTCGACGATATGGAGCACCAAGCCGCGCTGAACTTTGTCGATGCGATCAGAAAAACCCGCTGCCGGCAGCTTATATACTTGAGCGGTATTGTCAATTCGCCGTCGCTGTCCAAGCACCTGAGCTCCCGGCTGCAGGTGGAAAAAACGCTGCAGTCCTCCGGCATTGCCGTCACCTCGCTTCGCGCCGGCATCATCATCGGCTCAGGAAGCGCGTCATTCGAAATCATCCGGGACTTAACAGAAAAACTGCCCGTAATGGTCGCTCCGCGCTGGCTGAATACGCGCTGCCAGCCTATCGCCATTCGCAACGTGATTTATTACCTGAAAGAATGCGCCGGAAACCAAGCTTGTGTCAACCAAATTTTCGATATCGGCGGAACGGACATCCTGACTTACAAGCAGATGTTGCTCGGCTATGCCAAAGTCAGAAAGCTCAGGCGTGTTATCCTCACCCTGCCTGTGCTTACGCCCCGTCTGTCTGCCCAGTGGCTTCGCTTCGTGACCACCACTACCATGCCTTTAGCCGAGAGTTTGATCGACAGCATGCGCAACGAAGTAATCGTGCAGCATAAAGGAATCGAAGAAATCATCCCGCAGCGGCTGCTCAGCTACGAGGACGCCATCAGGCTGGCATTTGAGAAAATCAAGCAGAATGAAGTGGTTTCCAGCTGGACAGACGCTTACGTAAGCGGCATTGCCGAACCAAATATTCAGGATCAGCTCCAGGTTCCAGAGTACGGCTGCGTTGCCGACTGCAGGGAGCGCTTTTTTCGAAAAAATCCGGATGAAGTGCTGGAACGATTCTGGACAATCGGCGGCCAAAAAGGCTGGTATAAGATGGATTTTCTCTGGAGAGTCCGAGGGATGATCGACAAGCTGGCCGGCGGGGTAGGACTGCGGAGAGGCCGGAGAAGCCCAACCGAATTGCGTCCGGGAGACGCTCTTGACTTTTGGCGGGTGCTCGTTGCCGACAAACCCGGACAAAGGCTTTTGCTATATGCCGAAATGAAATTGCCCGGCGAGGCTTGGCTGGAATTCCGAATAACTGCCGAAGACGATGGACACAAGCTTGTGCAGAAAGCGACCTTCAGACCCTGTGGTTTGCTGGGGAGACTTTATTGGTGGGCTATGCTGCCTTTTCACCACTTCATTTTCAGCGGAATGCTCAACTGCATTGTTGACGAACACTAATGATTTGTCATATATTTTTCATATCAAGCAGATAAATTAAATATAATATGAGACAGTTACATAAAAATGTATTAATCTACTGTAAATAAGTCAATTAATTAAATCAGATACTCCTTTCTTTTTTTTATAAAAAAATAGAAAGCCTCCTATTATTCAATTAGGTTTAAAAAAAATAGAATATTCTTCAGGGTATTTTTGCGATTCTTGACCCAAAATGTATATTTGACAAAAATATCTTTGCATAAAATGGCTGAATCTGATAGCGTAAAAGTTGCAGTAACCAATCACACCAAAACCATAGAGCTCAACCGGCAGGACAAACTGAATGCCCTGAGCATGGGAGTGTTGGAAGAACTGAAACAGGCAATAGAGGATGTATACGACAATCCGGACATCAAGGGAGCAATTATTACAGGAAAAGGAGGGAAGGCTTTTGCAGCCGGAACGGATATCGACCAGATCTCCAGGCTTAATGAAATGAACGGCCGGAAATTCGCCGAATTCGGACAAGAAATCCTCGACTTGGTCGAAAACTGCCACAAACCGATTGTGGCGGCGATCGACGGCTACTGCCTGGGTGCCGGCATGGAACTGGCGATGGCCTGCCATCTGCGTATTTGCACAGAAAACTCAAAATTCGGCATGCCCGAAGCCAATGTGGGCATGATTCCCGGATTCGGAGGCACGCAGCGGCTTACCCGCCTTGTCGGTAAAAGCAAAGCGCTGGAGCTACTGATGACTTGCGACTTCGTCAATGCTCAGGAAGCCAAAAATGCCGGATTGATCAATTATTTAGTTAGCGACCCTGAGGAGCTGGAATTCAAAAGCAACAGCGTACTGGAAAAAATCACTACAAAAGCACCCCTGGCCATCGGCATGATTATCAACTGCGTAAACGCGGCCTTCGGCAACCAGGAAGCCGGCTTCCAGACCGAAGCCAACAGTTTCTCGAACTGCATCAAATCGCACGACTTTAAAGAAGGCATCATGGCCTTTGTTGATAAAAGAGAACCAAACTTTACAGGAGAATAAAAAGACCTACTTACCTTCGCGGCCGCCCTGAAAGTGTACACAATACTTACGGGGCGGCTGCGTTGTTTAATAACCAATATGAGCGCACTGAAACGACTGGCAAGCGACACGGTATTTTACGGAATGGGAACCGTTATTCCGCGCTTGCTCAATTATTTGCTTGTTCCCTTGTATACAGGGATGCTGACAACTTCTGAAAACGGCGTCATTGTCAAGCTATATGCTTATGCCGCCTTTTTCGTCATTCTATACACCTATGGGCAGGAAACAGCGCTTTTCCGCTTTTCCAACCATAAAGATTTCGATAAAAAACAGGTCTTCAGCACCGGGCAAAGCTCTGTCATGCTGACCAGCCTGTTGTTCAGCGGTGCGCTGTGCCTGTTCGCCAGCCTGTTGGTAAACTACCTGGAATTACCCGGAAAGGAAAAATACATTTACCTGATGGCTTCCGTTTTTGCTGTTGACGCCTTCATGGCGCTGCCCTTTGCCAAGCTCAGGCTGGAAAGCCGTCCCATACGCTTTGCTTCAGTAAAAATTATCAACATACTGCTAACCATCGGCCTCAATCTCTTTTTTATTTTTCTATGTAAGAAAATAAGCACAGGAGACTTGTTGGCAGAATACCAGCCATACTTCCGGTGGTACGACTCGGCTGACGGACCTTTCTATGTTTGTCTGGCCAACCTTATTGCCAACGGGCTTACGCTGTTCTTTTTGCTGGATACGCTTAAAGGCCTCCGCTTGCACATAAACAAGAGAATCTGGAAAACCATGCTCTCGTACGGTGTTCCTCTGCTCTTCAACGGCTTTCTTGCCATGTTTATCGCCCAGTCTTCGGTACTCATGCTGGACTGGCTGCTTCCGGACAACTTCTATCCCGGACTCAGCAAGCAGGATATCCTGGGAATTTACGGACAGTGCGCCAAGCTCGCGGTGTTTATGCAGCTGGGAGTGATGGCTTTTCGATACGCCTCCGAACCTTTCTTCTTTGCCAAAGCCAAAGACAAGAACTCTCCCGAGCTATTCGCCAAAGTTATGTACTACTTTGTGCTGCTGTGCTCAGTTGTTTTCGTAAGCGTAGCAACCAATCTTGACCTGATCAGCAGGATTTTTCTCCGCCAGGAAGCTTTCCACTTGGCGCTGGACGCCGTGCCGTTCCTGCTGATGGCCCAGCTTTTCCTCGGCATCTACTTCAATATTTCAATTTGGTTCAAACTTACCGACCAAACCCACATGGCTCTTTATTTTACCCTAGGCGGAGCTTTGTTGTCCTTTGGGCTCAGCTGGTTCCTGATTCCGCTCTGGGGCTACATGGGAGGTGCAGTTTCGATTACTGTAACTTACCTTGCCATGTGCGTTGCCAACTACCTTGTGGGCCAAAAAAAATACCCGATCCCTTACCCGGTTTCTCATCTTGCAGGAATCCTGCTTGGCTCGCTGCTGATCAGTTTCCTGATACGCCAAATACAGCTTGACACTTTCGCCGTGCAAAAAACTTTACAGGCCGCTCTGCTGGTTCTCTATCTGGGCTTCGTATTTTTTTATGAAAAAAGAAAATTTGGGAGAAGAACTCCGTAAATTAGAAGTTTGTGAATACATCCGCGATATTCAACAACAACATTGCCGCTGGAAGCACTCCTTGCCGCCGGATCAATTGAGAAGACAAATAATCAGCCTGGAGACACACGAGAAGAATGTAAAAATGACTGTTCCTCCCGGCTGCTGAAAAACATTAAAAACAGATGAATACAAAAGTAAAAATTATAAATGAATCAAGTCATCCGCTGCCCTGTTACCAAACCGGACTTTCTGCAGGGATGGACTTGCACGCCAATCTAAACGAAGCCATAGAGCTTGCTCCGCTGGAACGAAAGCTGATTGCTACCGGTCTTTACATAGAGCTTCCAGAAGGACACGAAGCTCAGATCCGGCCAAGAAGCGGACTTGCCTACAAACACGGACTCACCGTTCTGAACAGTCCCGGAACCATCGATGCAGACTACCGGGGAGAACTAAAAGTGCTCCTTGTAAATCTGTCAAACGAACCATTCGTAATTCAGAATGGAGAGCGAATCGCCCAGATGGTTATTGCCAAACACGAAAAAGTGGAATGGCTGGCAGCCGAAACGCTGAGCGAAACAGGTCGGGGCACCGGAGGCTACGGAAGCACCGGAAAATAAACAAAATATCTAAACCAAAGGGTAAAGCCAAACCGCAAAATTCCTTACTTTTTTGTGAAAATCATACTTTCCGGAAAGGAAAAGAACAAAGCATTCACCCTAAAAACTTTATATTAAATACACATGAATATTATTGTACCTATGGCGGGCATGGGCAAGCGCATGAGGCCGCATACATTAACTGTCCCAAAGCCTCTGGTGCCTATTGCAGGGAAACCTATCGTACAAAGATTAGTTGAAGATGTAGCCAAAGTATGCGAGGAAAAAATCGATACGGTGGGCTTCGTTATCGGAAGACATTTCGGTGAAGAAGTTGAAGCGAGCCTGTTCGAAATTGCCAGTTCAATCGGTGCTCAGGGTGAAATCTTCTACCAAGACGAAGCCCTGGGAACTGCACACGCCATTTACTGCGCCAAAGAACTAATGGACGGGCCGGTCATTGTTGCCTTTGCCGACACGCTGTTTAAAGCTGAATTCCGGCTGGACAGCGCTAAAGACGGAATCATTTGGGTACAGCGGGTCGAGGATCCATCAGCCTTCGGAGTCGTGCAGCTGGATGCAAACGGAGCCATCACCGAATTCGTTGAGAAGCCGCAAACCTTTGTCTCTGACAAGGCCATCATTGGTATCTATTTCTTTAAAGAAGCTGAAAAATTACGTGATGAAATTGCGGGAATGATTGAGCAGAATCTTATGGACAGCGGCGAATATCAGCTTACCCGTGCTTTGGAGGGAATGAAAAGAAAAGGCACTGTTTTCTATCCTGGAGAAGTAATGGAATGGCTAGACTGCGGGAATAAAAACGCAACCGTTCACACCAATCAGCGTTACCTGGATTACATCCAAAACGAAGAACTTGTAGACGAGTCGGTTCGTTCAATCAACTCAGTTATTATTCCGCCATGCTACATCGGGCCAAACGTAACGATCACCAACAGCGTTGTCGGACCTTATGTGTCCATCGGCAGAGACACCACCATTTCGGATTCCCGGGTGGACAATTCAATTGTTCAAAACCACAGCGTAATTACAAAAGCAAACATTACCAACTCGATGTTCGGCAGCAACGCTACCTATTTAGGCAAGGCAAGGCATTTGAGTGTAGGAGATTATAACCTAATTGAAGAATAATAAATATTATGCGGAAGTCCTTCAGTAAAATAGTCGTTTGTGGCCTGACAATTTTGTCGTTTTTTCTGTCTGTTCCCGTTTGGGCGCAGAAGAAGAAAAAAAAGAAAGACAAATTCAAGATCGAGAAACCGATGGTTCACTCCAAAAACCTGGAGGCCGAATACTATTTTGCTGAAGGACAGAAGTATTTTATACTGGAAGAATACGACAAAGCCCTGGAGTACTTTCAAGCTTCTTTGGAGCTGAAACCCAAAAACGCAGCGATCTTTTTTAAGCTTGCGCAAATCAAACACCATGAAGGGCAAATGGAAGTATCCCGCAAATACTACGAGCAAGCTATTTCCATCAACCCAAAAAACAAATTCTATTACACCCACCTCGCCAGCCTGCTGACTTCTCAGGAAAAAATGCGCGAAGCGATGAGTGTCTATGAAAAACTGACTTCTCTTCCCGACGCAAAAGAATACTTATACGAACTGGCGGCCATTCAAATGTACCTCAAGCTTTGGGACAAAGCACTGGCCTCCTTCGACAAAATCGAGGAGATTTTTGGCTTCAATCCTAAAGTAATAGGAGAGAAGCAAAAGATTTACCTTCGCCTGAACGACCTGGAAAATGCGGTTGAATTGGGGAAAGATCTGCTGAAAAAAGAACCTTCGAATGAAGATTATGCCGTGCGACTGGCCGAACTGTATCTTTCAAACAACAAAACTTCAGAAGGAATCGCTTGTCTGGAGAGTTTCATAAAAAACTATCCAAATTCACCTCAGGCAAGCCTTATCCTTGCCGATATTTACAACCGGAAGGGCAAAAAAGAAAAAGCCAATGAATTGCTCAAAACAGCGCTTAAAAGCAAAAAGCTTTCGCTCAGCGCCAAGGTGCAGTATATAGCCAGCCTGTTTCCGAACCTGACCAACCAGAAAGTACAGGACGAAGCCCGGGCCCTTGTGCAGCTGCTTCTGGAGGCTCACCCCGAAGAAGGCGATGCCTACTCGCTGGCCGGCGATTTGGAATACGCCTCCAAGCGAAACAACCAAGCGTTAGCATACTATGATAAAGCGCTGGAGTACAACCAGGAAAACCTTAACATCTGGCAAAATGTAATCGGCATTTTGCTCAACCAAAAAAAATACAAACAAGCAGGCAAATACGCCGAAAAAGCACTGGAATTTTTCCCGAATCAGGCTGTACTTTACTACTTCTGCGGCGCAAGCTATCTTATGGATAAAGCCTACGCCAAAGCTATTCATTTTCTGAAATCCGGCATCCGGCTGGCCAAGAACAACGATGCACTCCTGGGCGATATGCAGGGACAACTGGGAGATGCCTACAACAGCCTGAAACAGTACGAAAAATCGGACGAAGCCTACGACAAAGCCCTAAAGCTCGATCCGAACAGCGAGCATGTTCTCAACAACTACAGCTATTTCCTTTCCCTGCGCAAAGAAAAACTTTCGAAAGCCAACGAAATGTCTAAAAGGCTTGTGGAAATGCATCCGAACGATGCCACTTATCTGGACACCCATGCCTGGGTTTTGTATCAGCTTGGGCATTATAAAATGGCTAAAAAGTACCTGGAGAAAGCTATTTCGTTTAAACCGTCGGGAGTCATAGTGGAGCATTACGGCGACGTACTTTACCAGCTTGGCGATGTGGAAGGAGCCGTTAATCAATGGAAAAAAGCAAAACTGACCGACAGCGAAACTTCAGATAAAATTGACAAAAAAATTGCTGACCGTAAACTATATGAATAAACTATTTCGACTGCTTGCTTTTTTTACCTTACTTTTTGTTTTCAGCTCTTGCCAAAGGCGCATTTTCAATTTCAGTTTTTTTGAAAAAGAGAAAGTAGAAGTGCAAAACCTGGATTTCGACCTGTTGCAGATAAAGTCGCAGGTGCGCTTTCACAACGGCGAAAAAGTGCAAAAAGCCAATGCCAACATCCGGATAAAAGACGACTCGATCGTCTGGGTATCCATTTCCTATTTGGGCGTGGAAGCCGTACGTGCAAAATTCGAGAAAGACTCGATTCGTATTTTAAAAAAACTGGACAAAAAATATCATGTGCTTGATTATAAAACTCTGTCCGAAAAATCCGGTATTGACCTTAGCTACAATATTTTGCAGAACATGCTAACCGGCAATCTGCTTTTCAAAACAAAGTGGAATGATAAATTGGTTCGCAAAGAAGAACACTTTGAACTACTGCAGCGACACAACAAGCTTTTTATCAAAAACCTGGTCGATCCGATGAGTTTAAAAGTAGAAAAGGTAGTTGTCAAAGAAGACAACGCCAAGCATACGCTTTCCATCTGTTACTCGGACTTCAATTTTATTGACAAAAAAGCCAAAAAAAAGAGAAACATCTTTTTTCCTTTCAAAAGTACTTATGACCTAATATATTACAAGGGTGATCAGGTAATAAGCAATAAAATCGACTTCAAGGTCAACAAAGTAGAAAAGGCCAAGAAGCTTCGGTTTCCTTTTAAGATTCCCAGGAAATATGTGCGCCAATAAGCTTCTTCTTTTTTCCTTCCTTTTTTCCTTTTCGCTGTTTTCGGCCTGTCCGCTGCATGCTCAGTCCAAAAGAAGAGCGCTTGAAAAGCAAAAACTGGAAGTACAGCAGAAAATACGGCAAGCCTATAACATACTAAAAGAATCCCAGCAAAAAAAAGAAGCTTCCCTGGGAAAACTGAACGCGCTGAAGCATTCAATAAAAATGCAGCATGAGCTTATTGACCACTTCCAGGAAGAAAACAAACAACTGGAAACGGAAATCCTTTCCAAAAGCCAGCTGATAGGCGCCATGCAACAAGACATGGAGCAGCTCAAGAAAGAGTATGCCCTGATGCTCTACGAAGCCCAGAAGACAGGAAGCCGCCAACATAAACTGGGCTTCTTGTTTGCCTCTTCATCTTTTCGGGAACTGTATCTGCGGATGAAATATCTGGAACAATACGCCGAAGCGAGAAATAAGCAGCTTGATGCCATAGATTATGTCCGAAAGGAGCTGGACATTCAGAAAAAAGAACAGACTTCCCAGCTCAGGGAAAAGAAAAAGCTTCTGGGGCAACGCATTCTTCAAAAAGAGAAGCTGCTTAAGTTCAAACAGAGCCAGGAAGCGCTCATTAGCCAGCTCAATCGGCAGCAGGGAAAGCTTAAACGCCAGCTGAAAAAGGAAAAAAAATCCGTAAAAAGGCTCGAGCGGCTGATTGCGGACGTAGTTCGCGCTGAGCTCAAGAAAACAGCAAGCAGACGGAAAAAAAAGAACGCTTCGGCAAACAAGCGCTTCAGCGCAAAACATCTTTCTTTTTCCCTTCTCAAACGAAAGCTGGACTGGCCTGTCAACAAAGGATTCATCGCTCAGCGGTTCGGAAAACATCCGCACCCTATCCTGAAAGGCATAATGATTCAGAACCAGGGGGTTGATATCCAGACTTCAAAGGGAGAGAGCGTAAAAGTTGTGCGCGACGGAGTTGTGAAAAGCATTGCCGTAGTGCCGGGCCTTATGCGCAATGTGGTCATTGTACAGCACGATCCGGAATATTTCACCGTGTACGCCAAACTCTCGAACGTTCAGGTAAAAACCGGGCAGGAACTGAAAACCGGAGATTCAATTGGCAAAGTGACGACCGATTCAGGCGGCATTTCCGAACTGCAGTTCCAGGTCTGGAACAAGGAAAAAAATCTGAATCCGGAGCTCTGGCTGAAAAGGCGCTAGCTAAAAAGCACAAACACGGGCAAGCCCGTGTTTGAAAAAAAATATTGTTTGAATCAATCTCAGTATTACAGAATCTGCCGATTCAGGTAGCCGTCAAAATCCATCACACTCATTTCATAGTCCTCCTCAAAATACTTGGAGTTAAGCAGGAAATCTGCTGTGCTGGTGTTTGACGCCAGCGGGATATTATACAGAACGGCAATTCGCAACAGCGCCTTGACATCGGTGTCATGAGGCTGAGCTTCCAACGGATCCCAGAAAAAAAACATCATTTCAATTTCGCCGTCCGATATTTTGGCGCCGATTTGCTGATCGCCACCCAGCGGTCCGCTTTTGAAACGATGAACCGGCGCATCAATAACATCTTCCAGAAGCTTGCCGGTTGTTCCAGTTGCATATATGCGGTGCGAGCGCAACACTTCCTTGTTCTTTTCTGCCCAAGCCATCATCTCCGCTTTCTTGTGGTCGTGAGCTACAATCGCAATGTTTTTCCTTTTAGGTAAAATCTTCGTACTTGTGTTCATATCCTATCGTTTTCAAGCTTAAGATACGACCAAATGACCGAATTAAAAACCATCCTCCTCTAATTCTTCTTCCTCGCTGTCAGGCTCATTCTCTTCCTTCTCTGATTCTTCTGGCTTTTGCACAGGCTTAGGTTCCTCTTCTTTAACCGCTTCTTTTTTCTCAGATTTTGCCTTTTTCTTCCTTTCTTCCCGTTCCTTTCTCTTTCTGGCTTTTTCCGCTTCCCGTTCCGCCTTTTTCCTTGCCTTTTCCTCCGCTTTTTTCGCCTTTTTTCTGGCTTTCTCATCCACAGGCGCCATTATGTCCTCTTCCTGATTTTCCTCTTCAGAATCCTCTTCCACCTTATCTTTGTCCTTCATTTTCACATCCTCCTGGCTTTCATCAGGCAAAAGCTCGGAATCCTCTGTATCTTCTTCCTCCTGGTACAAATTCTCATCAGCGTATTTTTTCTTCTCTTCTTCCGAAACATCCTCTTCAGAAAACAACGGATCCACATAATCATCGTCTTCCTGCTCAACAGCAGGCAAGGCTTTCTGCGGCATATGCAGTTCATAGTCTTCCTCTTTGTTCATGTACACATACCTGAACTTTTTTATGAACTGCAGCACCTCGTCTTGACTGGACGAGTCCAATATCAATTCGCCGATTTTCGCTTTGGATACATTGGTTCTTTTACTTATCTCTGCATTAAATCCGTCCGACGACGAAAAGGCTGTCAGATGATTTTCAGCTCCGTCATATGCCAAATACATCCACAGGCCCGAATTTATTTTATAAAATAGGGTCACCCGGTCGCCTTCAAGTCCTTTTACAATCTCAAAATATCCCTCTGTCCTGTGATCAATATTGTTGTCAAGCAGATTCATCATCCCGATTTTCCCATCCGGGTTAAACCAGGCTTTGTTTTCTTCCGACCACTGCAGATTAACATTGGAAAGCGACATATTTTTGGTGAAGATTCTTTCAATATCCATTGGCTTCACCTCTTCGGAAACGCGGCGCTGTTCAAAAGCTTTAGCGCCCTTGTGTCCCATATATTCTGACAGTTTGATCACGTACCGCACCGTGTTTGGTTCCGCCTCGTTCCGCCCGTTGTCGTTCAGGTACTGCTCCCATTCTTCGCCTGCTGCTTCAAAAGCATGCGACAGCATCGGCCATTCCAAAACCATCAAACTGTTCAGCGAAATTTCACTGTTATTGATATTTCCTTTGCCCTTTACTGCCGTTGCGTCGATTTTCAGACGCTTTCTTTTATCATGCTCCAGTTCCGTCAAAATTGAAATTACCCCTTCAAATTCAACATCCGAACTTTCTTCATTGTATTCGAACAGCTTCCCCTGGTAGCTATTTCCATTGGCTTTTGCCGTGTCAACAATAATGTATGCGCCTTTCTCTGGATTGTAAGACAATTCGCCCGAAGGGGTAAAAAACGGATAATCCGCCTCATTCCGCTTGTTGGCCACAAAAGTGGTGTAAATATCATTGGTCCCATCTTCAAAGAAAATCCCAGCCTGCAGCTTTTCTCCGTCCTCAGTAAGACTTTCATCGAAGTCAACCCGGACTTCCTGTTGCTCCTCATTTGAATTTTCATAGGCAATCCATGTATTATAGTCCGGTATGTTTTTCAAGTCCAGCTTAACATGCCCTTTGAGTTTAAGCGCTTTCCGGGAGGCGTACATCGTAATTTTTCCCTTAAAAAACATACCTGGAGAAATAATCATTTCTTCCTGTTCGGTTACTTCTCCTCCGGCCACTGTATGCCTGCGATATCTCTCTTTTTTCGACTTTATGAAATCCATAAACTTCTTTTCAGTATGCACCGACTTTGACTCAAAGTCGCCGAACTGGATCGAAAAGGTGTCCTGCACCGCATTTACAAATCGGTACGTGGCATTTCCCATAAAAGTATTCCTAGAAAAAATTGAGATGTTTCCGTTGTACAAATTGTGGTGCTCATGGGTAGTATCCATCACCAAAGAAGCTTTCTTAAGGGTGTTGATTGTCGCATTTTCAAAAATCGTCACCTGATTCTGGTGCGGAATAATCTTGGCATCAGCAACACGGATGAAAGGAATGCCCGAAATGTGCATTTCCTGGCTTTCCATCTTATACTCGGCTTCGGTGGCGTTGAAAACCAATGAGTCCAGCTCTTTCTTCGTTGCGTAAAAGTATGAAGAGGCAATTGGCACATCTTCAGGCTTGGACATGCGCACTACATCTTCCGAAAGATGCCAGCGGGCATTGTTGATGGAAGTTTTCATCTGAGAGTATGGAAAAGAAATAGACGCGACTCCTACATTTTCCGGACTTATATCCGCATAGTCTTCCTCAATACTAAAATACAAAGCCACATCATCACCGTAAACTGCCGGTTTATCCGGGTTAAGCGACTCAATCTTGAATTTCGCATGCCGCGCTTCAAATTCTTTTTCCCTGAATTGATAATCAAATGAGAGGGTTTCTGAAAAACGCGTAGTCAGTTTGCCAGATCCAAAAAGCCCCTCTTTGCTAACAACCACATTGCCGTCCAACACAGCCGAGCTTTGGTACATGGCCATTAAATTGACTGAATCCGTGCTGAAAAGCCGCAAGCTGTCATTCTTAGCATCCCAGTTCATACGAAAATTCGCCAGCTGCATATCCGGAAAACTTGCACCTTCAAATATTCCGGCCTTCACTTCGGCTTTCGGCCCTTTCGCCTTCACCGAATCGATATAAAAAACGAAGTTCGGCGACTCCACCGAAGCAGAGATATACTGAATATTTCCGTCTCCCCGCAGACCGTCTCCGTCCAGTTTCACTTCGTTGTAGTACTTTCCCTTGCCATCGTAGAGCGGCATCCCTTCAGGCGGCATTTTATGCATAAACCCCAGCGACTTGTCCTGCATAATCATTAATTGCTGCTTAAAAGGCGGAAAGATGCCGCCAGAATAAAATGTGCCGGTGAATCCAATATAATCCTGCTGGTTGAGACTGTCCACTTCAAAAGGCGGAATCTCAAAATACACACTCCTGTCGTAAGCACCGTCCAATATTGTAGGGCTGTCAAAATATACCGTCGCGCCCTTTTTGGAGTTAAAATACGGATACTCCTCCAGTCCTTTTTTTCCCGATTTATTGCGAGGATGATCAATATACAATGTTCCGAACACCTCGTGCTCGAAATTAGTCTCAGTGCTGTCAGCGTTCGCGCTGGCCATCAAATTGTTCTTTACCTTTATTCGCTCGCCGGTTTCAGGATCCTTCACAAAAAACTGTATCGAGTCGATCTTATTGAGAGCCACCGTAAATTTATCGTAATCGAAATCAAACCCTTTTCCTAAAAACTCGAAAGTTCCGGCGTTAATCTGCCCGTCGAAGTGGATATTTCTGTTTCTGAGAAGCTGAATTCTTTTATTGACCGGTTCGGCGTACACGTCTTTCTTTCTGCTCAGGTACAGCTTGGCAATGCCCCTTACCTCCATGCTGGTATCGTTTAAGTTCAGCGAGGCATTCGGCAAGCCTGAGATCCTTGAAGGAATGGCCACTTGATCATAATCAACCTTCCCGCGTCTGGCTTTTCGGTAATAATCGGTCTTTTTCAGAATTTTAATCCATCCCGTTTCGCTATTGTAGTCAATAAAGCGGTGTTCCCGCAGCTTTTCCATTGCTATACGAAGGCGTTCGGAATTAATCTTCGGATACATTTCCTGCAAGGAAGAAAGCGAAAACTCGTTTTCTCCATGCTTTTTTCTGTGACTTACCAGCACGCCAACCGGATTGAAGCTGAAAGACTGGCTCAGCTCCTTATAATTGTCTTCGTTGTAATAATCTTCGGATTCAAAAAAAATGGGCGTAAACTCCCTGGCCTTCACATTTTTTATATCCAAACTGTCCTTGTCCCAGTAAAGCTGAAGATAATCGGCTTTTATGTCCATTTTAAAAAAAGAACTCCGGAATCCAGTCATGGCATAATTGGACTTTTTTCTCCGGCGAATCGTTAGCAAAGTCAGAGAATCCTTCAGGTTATATTCCACATTCACACTGGGATGAGTTATAGAATCTCTGCCGTGCATTATAAACAAAGAAGCACGATTTGCTGAAAATGAAGAATCGGACAGATTAAAGCTTCTGGAAGCCAGACGCAGTTTCTCTTTGCCGTTTTTGCTCATCACCGCCAATGAAAAACCTTCGTCCAAAGCTTTGCTGCTCAGCTTTTTCCCTTCCAAGGCAAAACCGCCCCGCAGCTGCAGCAGTTCCGGCGAAACATGCTTGAGCTCATAGTCCGATTTGTATGCGACAAAGCTGGGAAACGCCGTCTGTTTTTTGTCAAAATCCACCAAGCGGAACTTATACTCTCCCTCAACCGGTCGGTTGAGCTTTTCAGGAAAATTCAAAAGTGTCCGCACAGCCTTCAAATCTGAAGTCTGCAGGTTCAAAATATATTCTCCCAATGCAGCTGATGCCTTTTCCTCGGGAAGCCCAGCAACCGTCCAGTCGACTTTTCCGCCCTTGCCAATGAACAGCTCCTGCTCCGGCCAGTATTCTCCTGCCGTTCCCTTGATTAAAAAAGTATCGGATTTGTTGCTGATGACAAGATCCAGCGTCTCGAATACCACTTTCCGAACACCTGAAAATTCCGGCGTTTCCAGGGCTTTGCTGTAGTACAAAAAAGGGCTTTCTTCCTGTTCCGCTTGTCCGTCCTGAAAACCATCTTCCGCAGTATCCTGCTCCCAAAGCCCGTCATCGTCTCCGTCATCGACAATGACCTCATCATCAACTGTCCCCCCGTTCGTTCCGCTATCACCGCTTTCCGGCTCTATAAACCACTCTGTGCTATAGCGCGCATTTGCAAACCGTACCTGAAAGGCCGGTTCGTAATGAACAGCATCGTGCCGGTAAAAATTCCGCATATCAGTCAAAACGCGCACCAGTTCTTTTTTTCTTTTTGTTTTGACAAGCTGCCGAATTCCCGATAAAAAACTGCTTAAATTCTGGTCATTATCCTTTTGCTTAACCGCAACCAAAATTTCTGTCCAGTCCGCCACATGCTTTCGATTGCCAGAAACACGAAGCAGCACGTCAAGAGTCTGCCGAACCAGCTCCCGGTGGGCCGTACTGTAACTTCCCCAGCTGCCGGCCAGTTCATCAATTGCTTTACGACTCAGACTGTCTTGTACCCTTATTTTTTCCTGTAAACGATAAGGAAGAGAATCGGCACTGAGTGTTAAATAAGAATTCTGAGAAAAAACCGGCTTTGAAAGAACTAAAAAAAATAGAATCCACCCTATACTTCTTATCGCTTGCTTCATATATGGATATTCTTCAAAAAAGGAAACCCCTGAATCATTCAGTCAGCTACCTTAAAGTCAACAAAATTAACGAGTCTGCTCAAGCTTTCATTATTTCATTTTCAAAAATAAACCATAAAACAATAATGATGGCACAATTAACTTTTTTGTTTTTCAAAAAAGTTATTTCCTTAAAAATGAAGCAGATAATCAGGCTCTGAGTTTCGCAAGTCTGAATACCTTGTCAGCCGACTCATCGATCCCTATTTTTATGGCCCACAAACAGGGTTTTGCTAGGCATCGCCACGCAACATACGAAAGCGTTTCCGGGCTTCGGCAGTATAAATGCTCCCGGGATGCTCAAGCATCAGCTGTTTGTAGTATTCCATCGCCCGGCTTTTATCCTCCAGATTTTCCTCCAGAATCTTGGCCGCTAAAAAAATGGCATCATCAATCAGAATATCGTCAGGAAATTCTTTTATCAGCAGCTCCAGACTTTCCACACCTTGTCCGAACTGGCCGGTCTGATGCAAAATGTTAGCATTTAACCACAGAAGCTCGTCTTCCAGGCTGTGTCCAGCATAATCCTTTAGCATCAGATCAACAGCCTTAAGCGCTTCATCTTTACGGTTCTGATAAACCAGCAAATCAATAGCGGCGTAGCGGCGCATTGCTGTTTCGGTTGAGTCCAGCCCCGTATTGTCCTTTATTAGCAAGCTCAGCGACATCGCATCGTTGGCGATTTCTCTGCTTGTCGCTTCCTTGAGAATATCCAGATGTCCTTTGGCCAGCTCAAAATCTCCCTTGTAGTACGAAAGTTTTGCGTTTTTCAGCTTGGCTTCATAAGCAATAGGGGAGTCTTTCATTTCTTTTTCGACCTGCGCATACAGCAATGCCGACTCCCATGGTTTTTCTGACAAAATGTAAATATCTCCCAAACTCAGCTTGGATTGCATGCGCAGGCGTTTTGGCGTACGCGGATTCTTTACTACCTGCTCCAGAATAATCGTGGCCGAGTCATACTGGCCCAGATAAAAGGCGTGCAGCATAGCCTTGTTTCGCTGTGAAGCCAGGGAAGTCGGATTTACACCAATATCCTCAATCAGGCGGTCATATTCCCAAATCAGGCGGTGTATAGCATCCAAATCAACCGGAAACTGACGCTCTATATGCTGCGTTTGTGCTTCAATGCGCTTTTTGCGGCCAAGCGAATAATAAACTGAGCCCCGATAATTATTTATCAAATGATCATAAATCTCTATAGCTGTTTCGAACTCACCATTCGAAAAGGCAATGTTTCCGATTTCATAAATCTTCTCGCCTTTGCCGTTTTTGCGTTTTTCTATAGACCGCGCCTGAATAAATGCGCCATAATAATTCTTTTGCTGAAGGTAGGTCCACATCAGCAGCTCATTGTAAAGCAAATTCCCCTGATTCTCCTGTGCCAGTTCTATCAGCCGGCCCTCCAGATCCTCCAAATCTTTCGGATCCCTCAGCACGCGCTGCCAAACACTTTTGATGTAACTGATATTGCTTCTGTCCTTGTTCAGCACAGCCAGATACTCCTCAATCATTTTTTTCTTTTGATTCGAAATCGAATACAGATTGGCAAGTTCATATCTGAAGAGCTCCGGATTTGACTGCGCCTTTCTGGCTTCCAGGTAGCTTTTCTCAGCCCAGTCATACATCCGCTTTTGATACAGATAGCGTGACAGCTGCTGTATATTTTTCTTGACAGAAGCATTTGCGCGAACAAGTCTCATTAAATAGCGCTCAGCCTCATTTTGCTTGCCTTCCGCCTTGTATAAAAGGCCACGGTCAACCTCATAGTACAAATTCCCGGGAAAAAACCTCACCATTTTCCGAATATGCTGTCCCGCTTTTTTAAAATCCTTGGTACTTATCAACAACTCGAAATAATTTCTGTGGATAAGCGGCAGGTTAGTTCGCTTTTTGGCGAGTTCCTGATATACCTCAAGCGCTTTTTCAATTTCTCCTTTTGACACATATTCATTAGCCAAAAAAACCTGACTATGATTTTGCGCTAATGCAATCTCTGAAAAAATGGAAAAGAAAGGTATAAGTAAAAAAATGAGTATGTTTTTAAATGATAATTTTCGATTTATCAACAACCTATTAGTAATCATATATATTATATATTTAAAATTTCTATCATCGTTATTATAGTGTGGAAAAGTGGACAAGTTTTCATTTCAATTTCTTTTCCACAGTTATTAATTTTCTTCACATTTTCTATAAGTTATCAACAGGGTTTTCCACATCTATAGTGTTTAAAATTAATACTTTATATATAATAGTCAGATTTTGTGTGGATAATTTTTTTCAGCGACTGTGAATAAATTGCAGTGGAAAAAGGTGTGGATAAATTACAGATTGCTGCCTGTTTTTCTACAATTACTCTCTCTCAATAGTAGTGTTGATAATTTATGTGGATATCTATGCGGTTTAGCATATAGTTTTAAACAAAATTTGGGTTCTTTTGTTGACTAATGCGGAGTTATTCACACATTGATGAACATTAGAAATTTCAAATTTTTGCCATTCCTGATTCTTGCTTTTCCATGTTGATAACTATCTTTTTTTGGTGAATTTTTCAATTAAAAAGTAAAGGTGTTTTCATGTGGATTTTGGATTGGCTGAAATATATTTTGCAAAAAAAACGCCCGACAAGATATCTTGTCGGGCGTTTCTAATAAAAAAACTCAGGCTTGTAAACCTGAGTTTTTTTAAATGTTGCTATTCCCGCTTTTCAGCAAAAATTATTTAGAATTTCAGATCGATGTTGGTTAACTCCCAGTTTGCCCGGAGCTCAATTTCTTTAGGAAAAAAGTAAACAGGCTCAGGAGCTATTCGCTTGTTAATGTTCCCCATGTCCCACAGGCCGTTGTTGTTTGCGTCAACGAGCACGCGGATTCTGTATTTTGTTGGGTCGACATCTGTGAAACGATATTTTTTCGGGCTTTCCAGTTCATCTACTATTTCGTATCTGCTGTTTATAAGCTGAACAAAATAACTCTTGTAGCGGGTATTTATCTTTCCGCTGATGGATCCGATTTTTTCCGGCGTAGCAAAATGGTAGTTCTGGCTGATTTGCGTGCTCGAATCTTTTTCCACAGAAATAAAGCTTCC
The DNA here is from genome assembly GCA_022360875.1 of Cytophagales bacterium. Lineage (GTDB taxonomy): Bacteria > Bacteroidota > Bacteroidia > Cytophagales > Cyclobacteriaceae > JAKSBZ01. The sequence continues at coordinate 20,126 of JAKSBZ010000163.1, forward strand.
AGGATTCATTTTCAGGCTGAAATTGAGAAGATCTGGAAATTTTGTTGAGTCTGCTAAAACAATTGATGCGCTGTCAACCTTAAGAAGCTTTGTTATTTTCAGACGGTTTCTTGAATCGTTCCACGTGAAGCACTCTTTCGGGTCAACCGGAAGGGTGTTCAGCGAATCAATTTCGAAGTATATGCTGTCGCTGTTTATCTCGGACACAGGTTTGGAAAACCAGAAGCCAGCGACAAAATTTGAATCGATGAACCGTTTAGTCTGTTTTTCTACAGAGATTTCAAAGTCGTTCAGTTTTCTTTTTGATTCCCGGAATTTGACATACAAAAGGGAATCGATTTTCTGTTCAAGCGAATCTATTGCCGAAATCCGTATTGGAATGCTGTCGCTAAGAGAGTACTGCTTTGTATTGTAGAAACAGATTGTTTTTCGGTCTTTCTCCAAATTGTAGGGAGGAGTGTTCAGGCTGTCTCCTTTAACGGAAAAATCATTAATGGCTTTGCTGAAACCAATCTTGAAGTACTTGCCGCTTGGGAGAGCTTTCTGAATTTTTAGCTCGCGCGTATCCCTTTTAACAATCCCTAGTTTTAGAGAATCCAGATTTTTTTTCAGATGCAGCGTGTCTGCCAAAAATCCCGAAAAATCGTTTCTCGGGTCGATTGTAAGATTCTGGTTTTTATCTGTGAATGTGTAAAGCAGGTAATCGCCTTCTTTGATATAAAGTATTTCCCATTTTCCTTCTTTGTCGGTTTTTGCAAAGTAGAGCGGCTGGCCGTTGAACGGACTGATGGTATCGGAAGCGTTGTACAAACCGACAACCGCCTGCTTCATAGGAAGGTTGGTCAGCAGATTGAGGACTTTACCGTTTATATGCAGCGAGTCGATTTCACTGCCCGTGCTAAAAGCAAATTTATTCTTTTCCCATGGAGTTTTTTCGGTGACATCCTTGATGCTTTCCTGAAAGTTGAATGTATAGGTTGTATTTTGATCCAGCGTAGAATCGAATCTGATTTCCACATATTTTCCTCCTTCTTTGATTTCATACTTTGTCTTAAGTTTCGGGGAAATCAGCAGCTCCTTTTTAAGGTTCTGAGTTTGTATGTATTCATCAAACACCAATCTTATTTTATTTCCGCTGTAGTTGGTGGCCAGCAGGGGAGGGATTGATTCGAGAAGACTTGGAGGTATAGTGTCTTTGGCGCCTCCTGTTGGGCTCCGTGGATTTGCGCAGTTTGAAAACAGCAATCCGCTCAGTCCAAGGATGGAAACGGCATTTCTAAAATAACGAATTACTTTAGACTTATTTTTCATCTGTGTGTATTGGTTTTTCTGTGTCCATATGGAACAACCGGAACAATAATGCCTCACGTGTTTTTGAGGCGATTATAAAGGATGTTTCACGAGGAATTCAAATTTGATAACAGCGAAGGCAGATATATATACCAAACCAGCTTATAAAGGTATGAAAAAATAATAACAGCCATCGGATGCGAAAGCTGTTATTTTTTCCCGTGCCGAGACCTGTTATTTGCTCAGGAAAACCATCAGGATTGAGATATCTGCCGGGGAAACGCCGCTGATGCGCGAAGCCTGGCCGAGTGTCTCAGGTTGAATTTTTATAAGCTTTTCCCGCGCTTCGGTCGACAGGGAAGTCAAGCCTTTGTAATCAAAGTCTTTTTTGATTTTGATTTTGTCAAGACCCTCCATTTTTTCAGCCAGTTTCTGCTCTTTATCGATGTATGTGTCGTATTTGATTAGAATCTCCGCCTGCTCAATTTCCTGTTTTGTGAACTTCGACAGATATTCTTTCAGCTCCGGTGTAAGGTTTCGAAGGTTTTCCGCAGATAGTTCCGGGCGCTTCAGCAGTTTGTATGCGCTTGATCCTTCTTTTAGTACTGCGCTTCCAATCGCTTCCAGCTGGCTGTTCACCTCTGAAGGCTTTACTTTTTTCTGCTTCAGGTCGTTCATCAGTCTGGCAATGTTGCTTTTCTTGTGGAGCATGACGTTCAGCCTTTCTTCACTGGCAAGCCCGATGTCGTAACCTTTCTGGGTTAAGCGGATGTCCGCGTTGTCCTGGCGAAGCAGGATTCTGTATTCAGCTCTCGATGTAAACATCCGGTAAGGCTCGTTGGTGCCTTTGTTGATAAGATCATCGATAAGCACGCCGATGTAGGCGTCGGAACGGCTCAGCACTAACGGTTCTTTTTCGTCTGTTTTCAGCGCGGCGTTTATGCCCGCAACAAGGCCCTGGCTTGCGGCTTCCTCGTAGCCCGTTGTCCCGTTGATCTGTCCGGCAAAATACAGATTTTCAATCCTCTTTGTTTCAAGTGTGTTTTTGAGCTGCGTCGGCTGGAAGAAGTCGTATTCGATGGCATATCCCGGGCGGAACATCTTTGCGTTTTCGAATCCTTTGATTTTTCTCAGCGCCTTAAGCTGCACATCTTCCGGAAGCGATGAAGAGAATCCGTTAACGTATATTTCCACAGTGTCCCAGCCTTCGGGCTCAACGAATATCTGATGGCGGTCTCTTTCTGCAAACCGGTTGATTTTGTCTTCGATCGACGGACAGTATCGTGGGCCGATTCCTCTGATGCGTCCGTTGAACATCGGGGATTTTTCAAATCCGGTACGCAGGATTTCGTGCACCTCATCGTTAGTGTAGGTGATGTAGCAGCTTCTTTGGCCGCTTAGAGGCGATGTTTCGTTGCTGTATGAGAATTTTTCCGGAATTTCGTCACCCTTTTGCTCCTCCATTAAGTCGAAGTTCAGCGAGCGTGCATCCACTCTTGGCGGCGTTCCCGTTTTCATTCTTCCGGCCTCAAAACCAAGCTCGATCAGCTGTTCGGTGATTCCGAAAGCGGCTCCCTCGCCGGTGCGGCCTCCGCCGAATTGTTTTTCGCCGATGTGCATAACGCCGTTCAGGAACGTTCCGTTGGTTAGAATTACGGATTTCGAACGTATTTCAAGACCTAGACTGGTCTTCACACCCACGGCTTTTCCTTCTTCAACAAGAAGTCCCGTGACCATCTCCTGCCAGAAATCAACGTTTTCGTTTCGCTCCAGCGCAAGCCTCCACTCTTCGGCAAAGCGCATACGGTCGTTCTGAGTACGTGGTGACCACATAGCCGGACCCTTCGAGCGGTTCAGCATCCGAAACTGAATCATCGTCTTGTCCGTGATGATTCCCGTCAGACCGCCCAGCGCATCGATTTCACGCACAATCTGGCCTTTGGCCACGCCGCCGATCGCCGGATTGCATGACATCTGCGCAATCGTGTTCATGTTCATGGTTGTAAGCAAGACGCTTTTGCCCATGTTCCCCGCCGCGGCCGCCGCTTCGCATCCCGCGTGTCCGGCTCCTACAACAATTACATCGTACTCTTTAAACATTGTTCTTTGGTTTGCTTTCCCTAGAACGTTCCACGTGGAACATTCGTGTGTGGAGTCAGGGATCCGAGCAGCTGCCGCAATAGAATCCCTGAATTTTAACCTGCAAATTTAAGGATATTTTTTATTTTAAGAGCCGTTGTTTGCATATATTTTTAGCTCAAATGCCGGCAGTTGTTTGCAGAAAATAAAGCTTTCCTATGTGTGAAAAAAGGTTAATTGCTTCCGATCCGATAGTCAATGCTAAGAGAAATGCTGGTTGCTAAGAAATGCACTTGGCGATTTTCAATGCAATACTGCATGCGGCCATTAGAGCTATATCTGCATGTGAATATGTAAGGCGAAAAAACAGCTTTACATAACGAGTCCAGCAGTGCGTTTATACAGTCAAGTTGACAATACAATACTATGTCTGTTGACTGAATTTTTATATTTTGAGAGGGATTGTAATAATTTTGATATATTGAGAACCTGCCGCAATGCTTGAAAGATGTTCTGCAACGGGTGATGTTGTTATTTTGAAAGGCGCATCGCTATCGAAGCATGATGCGGAGTTTTGTTTTAAAAAAAAAGGTGTTCCACGTGGAACACCTTTTCTATTCAGTATAGAGCTTCAGCGCCTCGTCTTCCTTCAGGCGCATGGTGCGGGCTTCCTCTTCGGATTTGTCCGGGTAGCCAAGCAAGTGAAGGATGCCGTGGGCAAGCACGCGGCGCAGTTCGTTTTCGAAAGTCTTTCCGAAATTTTCTGCATTTTCCTTAACGCGCTCGACACTGACGAATATGTCGCCCTCTATTTCTTCGTCGCATTCTGAGTTGTCGAATGTGATAATGTCTGTGTAGGTGTCATGATCCAGATACTCCACGTTTATTTTGTGCAGATATTCATCGGAACAAAATATGTAGTTAAGTTCATTAGTCTGGTGTCCGTGGTTTTCTATGACCTTGAGCAACCACCCTTCGGTTTTTTCCTTTTCCCCGATCTCAAACTCAAGGTCTTCAGTAAAGAAATTGATTTGATTCATTAATTCAAATAAAATGACAGTTTCACAATTCTTCCTTTTTCCAAAAAATCAACTTCATCACACAGTCTTTTCATCAAAAAAATTCCCCGGCCACTGGTCTTGTAGATATTCTCCGGAGCTGTAGGGTCCGGAAGGTGTTCGTAGTCGAAGCCGATTCCCTGGTCTTCTACCTGAAAGCATATCTGTCCTTCCTGCGTGCAGTGAGTCAGTTCAAGCTTCACCGTTTTATCCTTGTCGCAGTTGTTTCCGTGCACAATGGCATTGTTGACGGCCTCGGTCACCGCAATCATGATGTTTCCGTAAATGTCGTCGGTAAGCTGAAATTTTTCTTTGGTGTTGTCAATGAAACTTTCTACAATGCGCACGTTTTCCTGCAGCGAAGGGATTTCTAATTTAATCGTATCCATTAGTTCGTAGCCTGTTTTTTATTCTTTTGCTGAAAGTAGCGATCCACTTCTTTTTTGTAATACGGATTGAACCGCAAAGGTACAGTTTTTAATTGTTCCAATTCCTTTTCTTTGAGTTTAATATATTCTTCAAATGCTTTGGGAATCGCTTGCTCGTAATCAGTTGCCTGCTCGGCTTCCCGTTTTTCGTCCAGATCCCGCTCGCGGTCGGCGTTTTCGTTTTCAAGAAGCCTGGTGAGAATTTCCTCTTGTCTGTTGATCATTTCCTGTGTAAGGCGCTTGTTCACCAAATCCAGCTCGGTGTTTTCCATTTCCTTGATCAGCTGTTTGTAAGGGTTCCCCTCTCCTTCTCCCTTCTTTTTACCGAACTTTTCTCCGTCTTTTCCTTCTTTCTCCCGCCCTTTCAGGTTGTCCGATTTTTTTGAGTTCTGCTCCAGCGAGCGTCTGATTTTTTCTTGTTCAGCAGCCAGCTTGGCAATCTCCTCAGACAGTTTTCTGCCAGATTTGCCGCTTTTTTTCAGATCCTTGATTTGCTTGTTGAGCTGTTTTTGAAGCTCGCTGAGCTTCATGCTTCCCTGTTTGTCTCCCTGTGAGGGCTGTCCCATGCTCTGCCGCATTTGGTTTTGCATTTGGTCCATGATGTCGTCCAGCAGCAAGGCCAGATTGTTCATTGAGGTCATGGAAAGCTGCTGGCTGTTGAGCGCTCGCGCGATTTTCCGTTCTTTGATGTGGCTGAGCGCCTCTTCCATTTGCCTGTCCATTTCGCTGAGCTCCCGCGTTACGAAGGTTGAAATCTGGAACACCCGCTTCGAGAGCGCCGTGAGACTGTCGTAAATGATTCTGGAGTCGTCCTTGAGTTTAAGCTGCTGCTGGGAGAACTGAACGAATTTCGGGTCGCTCAGGTTGACTTCCCGAAGATTTTTCAGCACGTCCTCCTGGTTAAATGACAGCTTGATGAGGTTGGACTGTATGTCGCGGAGGTCGTCGAGGTTCTCGCTGAGTTGCTGCATTTGCATGCTGTTCTGCATGTCCTGCATCTTCTGAGCCATCTGTTTCATGTCTCGGGACATCTGCTTCTGGGCTTTCCGGCCTTTCTTCCGCTGTTTGTTCTGCCATGCGTCTCGGAAGTTTTTCTGTTCCTGACCGATGCGCTGCTGCTCCTGCTGGGTATCCGGAATGCTGTGAGGGGCTTTCAGGTTTTCATTCAGCTTGTTGAGCTCTTGCATTTCCTTCTGCATCTGCCTGAACTCCTCGTCAATCTGCTGCTGTTTTTCGGCTATTTCCTCTGAGTTTTCCTTGTTCGATTTTTTCTGGCTGAGCTGCTCCTCCTTTTTGCTTAGTTCGTCCATCGACTTGGCCAGCTCGCTGAGCTTCATGTCGAACTTCATGCGTTTAAACAGTTCCAGAGCCCTGTCCAGTTCATTCTCCAGGTTTCCTTCCTTTTGGCTGATTTCGTCCAGCTTGTTCTGTATCGACTCCGAATTCTGCATCTGTTCGTTCAGAAGCTTTTGCAGCTCGTCGTAGAGCTTTTTGGTTTCATCATCCAGGAGTTCGTTCATAAGCTCCTGGAGCTTCTCTGCCTTATCGGCAATTTCCTTGTGCTCTTCCATTTCCTCGAAATGCTTGCGCTTGGCCATTTCGTCTTTGAACTGCTTCTGGAGCTCCGATATTTCCTCTTCCAGTTTCTTTTTGTCGTTTACAATCTGCTGCAAGGCCTGTCTGTCCTGCCAGTCCAGGTACTTTTTCCCTTTCAGCTTTTTTTCAGTGTTTTCCAGACTTTCCTTTAGCCGCTGGGCGTCTTTCAGCGCCTGGTCAATGTCCTGTTCCGTCTGTTTGCTCGACTTGGCAATGCTTTCTCTGATTTCCTTCCGGCTAGGCACCTTAAATATATAGGTCGCCGTTTTGCTGGATTTTCGTCCGTTTATGCCGTCGTTGTCGGTCACCTGCAGGAAGTATTCGATTTTGTCGCCGGACTCCATAGCCAGGCTGTCGAGCATCCATTGGAAATAATATCCCTGGTTCCGCTGCCTGCGGTCGACGCGAATCGGAATTGTCCGGAACTTTTTCTCATCGTTTTTTTTGTAGAGCACATGCAGCGCCGTGAGTCCGTAGTCGTCGCTGATGTTTCCTCCGAAAATCAGATAGCTGAAAAGCGTCGTGTCCTTGAACTGTTCAAAGGTGATTTTCGGATACTGGTCTTTGATCACTTCTATCTGGTATAGAATCTTGTCCGTATTTTGGCTGTAGACATTGTGCAGCCTCAGCTCGTAAGGCGTGCTTTCGCGAAATCGATGCGAGTAGACAAAATAATTGTCTTCCGGTTTTTCCAGAATAACGCTTTGCTGCGAGCCGCCGAGTTTCATTCGCGCGCTGTCGGTGTTGAAGGTCTGGAACTTCCAGCTAACATGCGTGCCTTCCGGAATGGTCAGGTTGCCGAGGTTGGCGATGTGTTCGTTTTTTTTGCCGATGTAAGTCGGATAGTTCAGGTCGAGCGTGAAGTACGAAAGGCTTGGGCGGTTTTTGACCGATAGCGTGTACGGTCCCTGGTGGAATCCCGCCGCTTCGAAATTGAAGGTTTGGTTTTCCTGCACTTTCGGAAAAAGAAAAGTGAAAGTCCCCTCTTCCGTTGGCTTCATTTTAATTTTTCGCTCATTGATGAGCAGGTATACATTGTCCGGACGAAGTTTGCCCACGGGTTTGACGCGGAGCTTGAAGTCTTCGTTGTTGAAGGCCAGCAGAAATTCATTGAGGATTTTCAGATCGAACGGGCGCTCAATTTCGAAGGTCTTGTTGTAATGCCGGATGCGGTGGCTGCTTTTCAGCAACAGATCCGGCGACAGCAGCAAAGAGAGAATTATGACGAATGCGGGAATCAGAAAAAGCGGCAGGAGTTTTTTGCTTTTTCGATAGCTGATCTTGCTCTTGAAGTCCAGCGGAATGATGTCTTTGGCGTTTTGTAGAATAGAAGCCTGGGCCAGATCGCTGTTTTTCGTTTTGCTCAGCTGCATCAGGTTCAGCAGACGGTCGCGGATTCCCGGGAACAGCTCGCCGATTTCCTTCGAGGCCTGCTCGTCGGTGTAGTCGTTGCGCAGCCCGAAGAGGTTGGCCAGCGGTTTGGCTATCCAGTACACAAAAACGCCCAGCGAAAGGATTAGAAAGGAAAGAACAAAACCTAGGCGCACGGGACCGGGAAAGCGGAAAAAATGTTCCAGCAGGCTCAGCAGCAAAAAACTTGTGAGCAGCAAGCCCGAGCTGACAAGCCCTCCCTTCAGAAGCTGGTTGAGAAAGTATTTTCTCTTGTATTGGCGGATTTTGTGTTGGATTTCGGAAAGCTTGGATTTAGTCATAAGAAAACACCATTGCGTGGACAATACGGAATCCCGCTGCCGGATAATGCCTTTCGCACCTGTTTGTTTTAAATTGAAACATTTTTGTGAATCCGGGAAGCCTGCCTAAAAAATACTTAGGAAAAACGTCCTATATTCATTTTTCAATTTAATAAAAAAACAAAGCGCAATGGAAAAAATGCAGGCATAAATCGGGCGACAGGATCATAATTATATATCGGCAAATCCGGGAGGAATGTTGTGGCAGACAGAGGGAAAAGGAAGCGAATGTTGTTTTCCGGCTTGCCTGTACGGTTGGAGAATGAGTATTTGGTCTTTCTGGGTAGGCGGTTTGTTCCCTTTAAATAAATTACCTTTGATTAGGTAAAGAAAGACAGCCCGAAACCGGCATGCTGGACTGCGGCGTCCGGATGTACGACCCAGCCATAGGCAGATGGCATGTGGTCGATCCGTTGGCGGATCATTCGTTGCA
>JAKSBZ010000216.1 GCA_022360875.1 Cytophagales bacterium
CTGATCGGTCTGACCGAAAACATTTTCAACCGCCACGTAATCGTAGTGGAAGACATCGTAGACACCGGCACCACACTGGAGCACATCTACGATTTGCTGCAAGACCTTGGCCCGGCATCCATCGAAGTAGCCACACTGCTTTACAAGCCAGAGGCCTACAAAAAAGACATCGGTCTTAAGTTCATCGGTTTCGAAATTCCGAACAAATTCGTACTGGGATACGGACTGGACTACGACGGCGTTGCCCGAAACCTGAAAGACGTTTATCAGCTGGCAGAATCTGAATAAATCCCTTCCGCAAAGCAAGGATTCCAAGCTATTCTGCTATATTGCGTGTTTCGAAAAAAATTTTATATAAAAATCCTTCAACTCTAATGTTAAATATCGTACTATTCGGCCCTCCGGGCGCCGGCAAGGGGACTCAGAGCGAAAAAATGATCGAAAAATTCCAGTTGACACACATCTCAACCGGCGATCTGTTTCGCAAGAACATTGGCGAAAAAACCGAGCTGGGACAACTGGCACAAAAATACATGGATGAAGGCAACCTGGTACCTGACGAAGTTGTCATCGGTATGGTTGACGAGCGTATCAAAGAATGTCTCGATGCAAAAGGCTTCATCTTCGACGGATTCCCGAGAACCGTAGCCCAAGCGAAAGCGCTGGACACTCTTCTGGAAGAAAAAGATCTTTCGATCTCAGGAATGATCGCACTTGAAGTAGATGAAGACGAACTGAGAACCCGCATCCTGGAAAGAGGAAAAAGCTCAGGAAGAACTGACGACCAAAGCGTCGAAAAAATCAACAACCGTATCCGCGTATACAATGAAGAAACGCTTCCGGTTGCACAATACTACAAGTCGTTCGACAAATACACTGCGATCAACGGTGTAGGAACTATCGACGGTATTTTCGGAGACATCTGCACTGCAGTAGAAAAAATCTCGTAAACCGCCTTTTTCTTACATAAAAGCATTGAAAGGAATCTATGAAAAATGGATTCCTTTCTTTATAGTACCCCGTTTGGCAGAAAGCGGACAGCGCAGGCGGCAAGCAAATTCAGCCTCCTGACCAAAAATAATACTAATATTTAACCAGGATAAAGTCCTGACACAACTTAACAGACCAAAGGACTCAGTCTCTTAACCGTCCTTCGGGACAAAACACTTACGAATATGGCTTCAACCAACTTCATCGACCATGTCCGGCTTTGTTCGCGCTCCGGCGCCGGAGGAGCAGGCTCCGTACACTTCAGAAGGGAAAAACACGTCCCTAAAGGCGGACCCGACGGCGGCAACGGCGGACGCGGCGGCCACATTATCGTAAGAGGCAACAGCCAGCTTTGGACGCTTCTTCATCTTCGCTACCGCAAACATGTTATCGCCGGCAACGGAGGCAACGGCGAAGGCGGCAACCGCTCCGGCGCCGAAGGGGAAGACATCATCCTTGAAGTGCCGCTGGGAACAATCGTCAAAGACGCTGAAACCGGCGACGCCAAGCTGGAAATCACCAAACACGGCGAAGAAATAATCCTCACGCCCGGCGGCCGCGGCGGACTGGGGAACTCTCACTTCAAAACCGCCATCAACCAAACTCCGCGCTATGCGCAGCCGGGCGAGGAAGGCATTGAAGAATGGGTTGTCTTCGAGCTGAAACTGCTGGCAGATGTGGGATTGGTGGGCTTTCCGAATGCCGGAAAATCAACGCTTCTTTCCGTTCTGTCCGCCGCCAAACCTGAAATAGGCGACTATCCGTTTACCACCATCACTCCTAACCTGGGAGTAATTGAATACCGCGACTTCAAATCTTTTGTAATGGCGGACATTCCGGGCATCATCGAAGGCGCCGCCGAAGGAAAAGGACTCGGCACCCGATTCCTTAGACACATTGAACGCAACTCCATTCTGCTGTTTCTGATTCCGGCCGACACGGTCGACGTAAAAAAAGAATACGAAATACTTTTGGGAGAGCTGAAACGTTATAACCCAGAATTACTAGACAAAAAACGTCTTCTTGCCATTTCCAAGACCGATTTGCTGGACGACGAGCTCATTGAAGAATTCAAAGAGGAACTGCCGGAAGACGTTCAAACATTCTTTATTTCTTCCCTAGCGCACAAAGGGCTAATGGAACTCAAAGATGTCCTCTGGAAAGCGCTCAACGAGGACAATTAACGAAAGCCATAGCAATTCTGTCAGCTTTTGTGTCAAGTTGGCAGAATTCATTACATTGGCAGAGATATTGGGAAAATGTGCATGGTGTAAAATTCACTAGCTATGACGAAAAAAAAGAAACAACATATAACAGAAGAACAGGAAGTGCAAGCAAACACACAACAAGATATTTCTGAGGAAACTCAGCAGGAAGAAACAACTGCACAGGAAACAAAAGCAGAAACAGAAATACAAGATACCCCGGAAGCAGAAACTGAGGCTGAAAATTCAACAGGAGATAAAGAAGTGGAAATTTTGAAGGACGAGCTGGCAAAAGAAAAAGACAAGTACATTCGGTTGTATTCTGAATTTGAAAACTTCAGAAGAAGAACGGCAAAAGAAAAACTGGAGCTGATGAAAACCGCCAACGAAAAGGCATTCAGCGCCCTGCTCCCTATCCTGGACGACTTCGAAAGAGCCAATGAAAATGCAGGCAAAGAGGATATTACTGTCGAAACGCTGCGTGAAGGTTCTGAACTGATTTTCAACAAATTCAAAAGCACGCTTGAAAAAGAAGGACTGTCTCTGATTGAGGTCAACCAGGGCGACGAATTCGATACCGAGTTCCAGGAAGCCATCACTCAAATTCCTTCTCCTAGTCCGGAACTGAAAGGGAAGATCGTTGACGTGGTGGAAAAAGGCTACAAGCTGGGCGACAAAGTGATTCGTTTCTCTAAAGTGGTTATCGGAGCCTAACTGCTCCTGCCCACATCTTATTCCAATTTTGCGAAGACCCAAAACCCATCATGGCAAAAAGAGACTACTACGAAGTGCTTGGCATCAGTAAAAACGCCAGTGCTGCAGAAATAAAGAAAGCTTACCGAAAACTAGCCATCAAATTCCATCCGGACAAAAACCCGGACGACAAGCAGGCGGAAGAAAAGTTCAAAGAAGCGGCCGAGGCTTATGAAGTACTCAGCAGCCCGGAAAAGAAACAGCGCTACGACCAGTTCGGACACGCAGGCATGGGCGGCGCTGCCGGCGGCGGCATGAACATGGAGGACATTTTCTCTAACTTCGGAGATATTTTCGGCGGCCACAATCCGTTTGAAAGCTTTTTCGGAGGCGGAAGAAGCCGCGCTGCGCGCCAGAGAAAAGGCTCCAATTTGCGCATCAAGATCAAGCTGACTTTGGAAGAAGCCGCCGAAGGCACTGAAAAGAAAATTAAGCTGAAGCGCTACCAGGAGTGCAAAGCATGCCAGGGCAACGGATCCAAAAACGGCACCTCGGTTTCAACATGTACTACATGCGGCGGCAGAGGGCAAGTACAGCAGGTTGTCAACACAGTGCTGGGGCAAATGGCCTCAACCTCGACCTGTCCGACATGCCAGGGAAGCGGCAAGCAAATCAAAGAGAAATGCGACGTCTGCCACGGAGCAGGCCGCGCGGTTTCCGAAGAGCAAATTCCAATCAAGATCCCCGCAGGAGTTTCAGCAGGCATGCAGCTTTCAATGACCGGAAAAGGCAATTACCCTGAAGGCGGCGGCATCCCGGGCGACCTGCTCATCATTATCGACGAAGAGGAGCACAAAGAACTTAAGCGCGACGGCAACAACGTAGTGTACGACCTTTACCTGAATTTCGCTGACGCGGCCCTGGGAACGGAAGTGGAAGTGCCCACAATCGGCGGAAAGGCAAAAATCAGAATCGATGCCGGCACGCAGAGCGGCCGAGTGCTTCGTCTGCGAGGCAAAGGCATCCCTGAATTGAACGGCTACGGCAAAGGAGACCAACTGGTATACGTAAACATCTGGACTCCTAAAGAGCTTTCCAAGGAAGAGAAAAAACTGATGGAAAAACTGAGAGACTCAGAAAATTTCAAACCGGACATGCTGCGCAGAGAAAAAAGTTTCTTTGAGCGAAACCGTGAATTTTTCTAAAAAAAACATACACACGTGAAAAACGGTGTGAGGACTAGGCTTCTCGCGCCGGTTTTTTTATAATATTTGTACAATAATCGCTCTTATCAC
>JAKSBZ010000314.1 GCA_022360875.1 Cytophagales bacterium
AACAATTTCAAAATGAAAGTAAAAAACACAATCAGCTGCTGCGCGCTGTCCTTTTGCGCAAGCGTCTCCTTGTCTACTTGCTCCAAAGACAATGCACCTGAAAATGACTTGTCGAGTCCTACAAAACCCAATATTCTTCTCATCATAGCCGATGATTTTGGACTGGACGCTTGCCCCAATTATAATATTGGAGCAACAAAACCCAATATGCCTCATCTGCAAAGCATGGCAAACAACGGGATAACCTTCGGCAATTGCTGGGCCGCTCCCATGTCTTCTCCCACGCGGGCGGCTGTGCTTACCGGAAAATACGGCGTAAAGACGGGTGTGCTGAATGCCTCGAATGCGTCTACCATCCAAAGCAGCGAAAAGACGCTTCAGGCATATTTGGATGAACAGCTGGGCAAAGTATATAGCCATTCCATTATAGGGAAATGGCACTTGTCGAACAATGAGCCCAACCGGCCGACACAAATGGGAATTGATTATTTTGCGGGCCTTCTGAGCGGGGCTGCGCAGGATTACAACCAGTGGGATTTGGTGGAAAACGGAGTAAGCAGCCCAAGCACAGAATACATCACGAGCAAAACCACCGATTTGGCGATCGAGTGGATAAATGCGCAGGAAAATAACTGGTTTTGCTGGCTGGCCTACACTGCGCCGCATACTCCTTTTCATCTTCCGCCCGGCCACATGCATTCCCAGGGAGATTTGCCGGCGGACCAGGCAAGCATCAACGCAAATCCGTTGCCTTATTTTATGGCTATGGCCGAAAGCATGGATTACGAAATAGGCCGGCTGTTCGAGAACATTCCTGCGGAAGAACTGGAAAACACGGTTATCATTTTCATTGGCGACAATGGAACCAGCGCTCAGGTGGCACAAAGCCCGTACATAAGCAACCGAAGCAAAGGAAGCCTCTATCAAGGCGGCGTTGCGGTTCCGTTAATCGTATCGGGAAAAGGAGTTGCGAGGAAAGGCGCACGGGATCGAAGCCTGATTCATGCCGCCGATCTGTTCTCCACTATTGCACAAATAGCAGGCGTCACAACAAGTGAATATGAAAACAGCAAAAGCTTTCTCCCTTTGCTGACGCAAGCCGTGCCCAACAGCAGAAGGTACAACTACTCTGAAGTCCTGAACAGCACCCCGGCCAAATCGGGCTACACCATCAGGAACAACACCTACAAGCTTTTTGTACTGGACAACGGCTCAGAGCGGTTTTATAACTTGACTGCCGATCCTTATGAAACTAGCAACCTTATCAACAGACTCTCCGATGCGGAAGAAGCCGTCTATAATGAACTAAAAGCTGAAGCCCTTTCGATCAGAGGAAGTTAAAGCCAAATAATTTTATATATGCAGAAAACCCTCTTTTCAATGCGAAGAAGAGGTTTTTTTTGCTTCTGTTAATCTAGAATGCCGGTTGCAGCTTATTAAAAACAAGGGTTTCTGGTTTGATATGCCCAGGATGCTGTATGCATACCAATTTAAATGCAACATTATTGCATTTGCACGTACGATTGCTATATTTGCAACATTATTGCATTTAGATATTTCTCTATGACATATTTTACTGGAAGAATTGATACATTTGGAGCATTAAGCAGTTCAATTTGCCTCATCCACTGCCTTCTCACACCTTTTATATTTGCAGCGCAAGCGTGTACATCAAGTTGCTGCGAGACAACGCCATTTTGGTGGCAATGGATTGACTGCCTTTTTTTATTTCTCTCATTTTATGCTGTCTTCCGGTCCGCAAAAACTGCATCTAAAAGCTGGTTGAAATACGGGCTTTGGCTGAGCTGGTGCCTCTTATTTTTGTTCATGCTAAATGAGGCCATAAACTGGGCTCAGATTCCAGAAAACGCACACTTCATCCCGGCTTTCTCACTGATTGCCCTGCATCTGTACAATCAAAAATTCTGTCAATGTCAGGGGAATAATTGCTGTATAGACAACAACTACTCTTATGGAAAAAGAAGAAATTGAGATTATTGGCGACAATCACATCTCAACGAGCAGAGAAACCCCTATGCGTGAAAATGCCTTTGACAAACCGGACATTGAAAAAATACAAAACATAAAGCTGCATTTCGAGAAGATCATGGAAGAACTGGGGCTTGACCTTACTGATGACAGTTTGTCCGGAACGCCTTACAGAGTGGCGAAAATGTATGTGAATGAGTTGTTTTACGGGCTGAACCCAAGAAAAAAGCCCCGCTTTTCGGCTTTTGAGAATAAATACGGCTATGACAAAATGCTAATCGAGCAGAATATTGTTGTCGACTCTGCCTGCGAGCATCACTTTCTGCCTATTACAGGACACGCTCATGTCGCCTATATTCCGAAGAACAAGGTTATTGGACTGTCCAAGATTAACCGACTAGTTGATTATTATTCGCGCCGTCCGCAGGTACAGGAAAGGCTTTGTTTGCAGATTTTGACGGAACTGCAAGAAGCTCTGGAAACAGAAGACGTAATAGTGGCAATCGATGCCAAACACCAGTGCTTGTCCTCCAGAGGCATAAAAGACAAAGACAGCTCTACAACGACTATTGAGTACGGAGGCTGTTTTTATGAACAATCTTATCGCAAAGAATTTTTTAACTGCTTAAAAATGAAGTCATGCCAATAAGAAACAACAGACTTGTTGGCATGGCTGTAATGAATTGTTGCTGAGAAAATCTAATCACTTAGAATTTAAACTGAAATTCTCCGGAAAAGGCCGTTTGTGAAAAGGAAGAGCAGAATTTTGAATTGAAAAACCTGCTCTTTCTTATTTTTGTAATTAGAAAAAACTGAGCACTCGCTGGCAAACAGAATACTGTCAGCTTCATAATAAAGCCCGGGAGCAGCCAATATTCAGGCAAGATATTCAACTTGCCCCCTCCTCTTGGCAAAATTTCCATTTTCGAAAAGACTCAAATGTTTACCACGCTCAAAATTATATACTGACCAAACAATCACATATGATTAAACTAAGATATTATAAAAACATTACAATATTTGATAAGCCAAAATTAAAAACCTATTTTTGAGAAGCAACAGATGTTGACTTTTATGAATAGCAATAAGCTTATTGCTCCCCCAGCATTCATTCTGGTTTGCTGAGAAACTTTATGGAGGTGCAGACAATAAGCACAGCGTCAGACTCCATAAAAATTAATGTAATGGAAAGTGCAGTAGGAAAGAAAGTGAGGTCGGTAGGCTTATACAAATTTTTCTACATTTTTTAAGCGCTAATAAAATGGATTCTTGGAAAGCATTTTTTGATGGAATAACCATAACATCAAGTCTAATCACAATATCGTCATTTTTAATAGGATTAACATCGGGATACAAAATGGGCTTCAAGTCTGGCAAGAAATGTATTTCTATTCAGGGAGACAAAGCCAGAGGAGGAAATACAATGGAAGGCACATTTGGAGATCACGGCAATCAAAACATGACAATATCCTAATGTTTGATAACAGCGAAAACAACAATCAAAAGGGAACCTTTGGAGACAACGGAACCCAAGTATTCAACGACATTGACAATTACTACACTCTAAATTCAGAGAAAAGTATTTGTCATTCTATATTAGTTGAGATTATTTCTGTTTTATCAAATAATATTGAATTAGAAAATATTTCCACGCCATTAGGAGATAAGACAAAGGAAAAGATACAATACAACAACCTAAAAAGGCACAGAAGGAGAATTCTCCATTTGTATGTTCAGCAGATGGGAAGCATAGACAGAGCCTACAAAACTGTCGCTGAAACGGACGGCAAGTTTAAGCCAAAAAACAGGATACATCTTTTACTGCATAATCATTTTTTAAAATTGTTAGGCACCTACGATCAGCAAAATCTAAATGATGATGAAATACGCAAAACCAAAGGTGACGAAATTCTGGATAAATGTATAGAATATATAGTTGACAAGGTGACGCAAAATATTAAATCGAAAGATTTGATTGATGAAGATATTGAGCCTTGTTGCCAATTAGTTGTTTACGAAGCTTTTGCCAGCTGCAAAGTCCTTTTTATGCCGCCAAAATTACAGCCAAAATGATTTTAGAATATGACTCACACCCAGACGAAAGCCTTTACGCAGTTGGCGGATACATTCTTAAAACCTTTTATGAAACGGGCAAGTACAAATGGGATGTTCTTGCTTTGCACAAAGCATTTCAAAAGAAATATCCTTCCAAAATAAAAATCCCATTCCATCTTTTCATACTGGGCTTAGACTGGCTCTACTTGTTAAACCTCGTAGAAATGGAAAAAGGGAAAGTAAAAGTAAAATTGACCGCTTAGATTTAATACCATGTTAATAAACAAACTGGAAGTCGTCTGTGGCAAAACGTCTGAAGTGATCCGTGAAATTACTTTTAAAAAAGGGGTTAATATAATTATTGACCGAAAGCTTAAGGCCGGAGAAAAGGGAGAAAGCAATAGCATAGGAAAAACAACATCGCTAAGAGCAATAGACTTTTGTTTGGGCGCTCAAAGTGCTCAGATTTTTTACAGAGATTCCGAAAAGAATGTTCCAGACGAAAACGTAAAAAATTTCTTAGAGTTCCAAGACGTCTTTTTCAGGCTTAGCCTTTCCAGAAACGACGGCCGTGAACTTATTTTGGAAAGAGGCATTAACAACTATTTTAAAATAAACGGCCTCGAATTATCAAATTGGAAAAATTACGTTTCTGCACTGCAAGGAGAACTCTTTTATATTCAAGCCAAGAATCCGTCCGCCAGGCAGCTGTTGTCAAAGTTCCTGCGCTACAAAGGCGAAGCTGCTGAAAAGACCTTTAAGTTTTTGAATCAGAACGCTCAGGATAAAACCTATGAACTGGTTTTTTCAATTTTATTCCATTCTGGTATTTCTCCTGAATTTCTTGAAAGAAAATCGAAATTGACCAAAAAGATTGCCGACCTGGAAAAAAAACGCAAGGCGCTCATGCCTCAAGGAAAAACACTAAAGTCTCAAAATGAACTAATTCGCATCACAAAAGATGGCATTAACAAATTAGAAAATCAAAAAGAAAAATTTCAGTTAGAAGAAAAGCATAAAAATTTGTCAGAAGAACTCGGTTCAATCAACAAAAGACTAGAAGAGGCGAACAGCAAAGCTGCGGCAATAAGGTACAAATTGAAAACCCTGCGAAAAAACAAAGAGGATTTGCTGAATTCAATTTCAAAGATTCCTGTAGATGTTTTGAAAAGCCTCTATGATCAGGCAAATTCAAATCTTCCTGTCCTAAAAACCAAATTCGAAGAACTTTTAGGTTTTCATGAAAGCATGATTTCTGACAGAATGGAATTGATTAATGAAAATATAAATTTCTATGAAAAACATCTTCCGGAAATCGAGCAAGAAGTTTCTGCCGTATCAAAAGAAAAGTCAAAGCTTTTGTCCATTATTTCGAAACAAGGGGGCTTTAAAGATTATGACCAAATAAATGAGTCTTTATTTACAAAGTATCAAAAGCTGGGAGAACTTGAAAAGCTTATCAAACTTGTTGACGAAGTAGATAAAGGCATTAAAGAATCTGCCTTAGAACTGAAGGATATCGAGAAAGAAATTGATAAGTCAGATATAGGCCTGAATGATAACATCTGCCAATTCAACAACTATTTTTCAGAAATCTCGCAAAGTTTATATGATGAGAACTATGTGTTCGGTTTTGAATATAACAAGAAAAAAGGATATCGAACTTTTGGCATAACCAGCGAAAATCAAAATGTCGGTCATGGCAGAAAAAAGGGGGAGACTATGTGCTTTGACTGGGCTTACATAAAGTTTCTAGACCATATAGGGTTAGATTTCCCTCAGTTTGTATTATATGATGGCATTGAAGATATTGATTCAAATAAAATTGACGCAATATATAAGGCGCTAAACAAAACAAGCGGCCAGTTTATTTGGGCATTGTTAAGAGAAAAGGCGGACTTGGTTGATCCGAATTTTATAGAACAGCATACTGTTTTGGAGCTGGCAAAGGATAATAAGTTCTTTAGGATAGAGAACAGAAATCCCTCAAAAAAATGGAATAGTGCTGAGCCTGCAGAAATGAAAGAACATAACTGACAAAGTTCAATTGAGCAAAGCCCTTCTGGCGAAGAATCTGAAAATGACTGTTATTTTTTAAAACTGCCAAAACGGAAAGCTTCGCAAAACGCCTCTGAGAAAGCAGCTGTTTTTGTGTTTTTCCCAGAACAACCGCACGTCCCCTTCCCCGGAACTTCCGCTTGCTGCATAGATTTCACATCAGCAGTCTTCTGCCCACATTCAATAATGAAAGCCCCTTTCTGCAAGCATTAAAGGGTTGCTGTACGGTGAAAATGCTTACGCCTGCAAAGTGTTGCTTCCTTTAGAGCGTGTGGATATACCGGACCGAGCTGGCCCCTTTTCCCTTCTATCACGTTGTGAGAGCTATTTCAATTCCACTATGGGCCGAGTAAAAGTAGGTCTTGCGGGATAAGGACGCTGAGAACGAACGAATTTCAATTCCACTATGGGCCGAGTAAAAGACTCTCTCCTTTTTTGAGGTTAAGAATTTCTCGAATATTTCAATTCCACTATGGGCCGAGTAAAAGTTCTTTATTTTTTCTATATCTTCTCTCTTCTCT
>JAKSBZ010000077.1 GCA_022360875.1 Cytophagales bacterium
CCCATCTCATTCTGAAAAGCCCTGTTGAAGGAAGTGAATACATACTCCCGGTCTACAGACCAAAAATGGTGATTCCCACTGTTGAAAATCGCCCGGTGACGGGCCTCTTCGGTCTGAAAAGTATTCTCTTTTTTGCGTTTGTCGATAATTCCCGCCAGTTGCCGGGCAACGAAAGTCATAACCTCCAGATCCTTTGGCGAAAAAGAAAGTCCTTCCCGGTAAAAAGCCAAGCCAACAGAGCCAATCACCTTATCGCCCAAGCAGAGCGGAACGCCAAGCCACGACAGCACTTTCTTTTCCGGCACCGACCAGTTCGAACGGGAAGCCAGAATCTTCAGTTCTCTAGCATTCAGCACTTTCAATTCCGCCAACTTTGAAAAATAATTCAAAAGTTCCAGCGGCGAAAGCGCATTAACCTGCTTCAAAAGCTCCTCCCCGGAATAACATTCATCACACATGTGATAATAATCCTCCTGATATTCAGCCAAAGAATTAATTTTTACATAAAAACTACTGCAAGGGACTATATCTCTTAAATGCTTATGTATTTTATCAAAAAGACTTTCATATTCCAGATTTTCGACGTTGAGGTTGATCAACTGATAGTAAAGCCGCAGCGTCTGTTTGGCCAAAATGCGGTTGTTGATATCATGAAAGGCCGCCCTGTATTCCTTTACAGACCCGTCATCATCAAAGCTGGCGATTAGTCTTCCCAAAACATGAATCTTTTCACCGTTTTGCGCTTCAAACACTGTTTCTACCCGAGCCGAACTGCTGGTTTTATCAAGCGAAGCGAACACTTCTTTGATTTTCTGCCTTTCTTCCGGACTTATTAAATCAAGAAACCGAAGGCTCAGCAAGTCCAAATCCCGGTAACCCATTTTCTCATTCCACTTCTTGTTGACTTTCCGAAATGACAGATCGGCATTCAGTATGAACATCAAATCGCTCACATTCTCAAAAAAATCCGCTAGACGATCATGCGTCTTCGAAAATTCAGGCGTGTCATTCCCGCGGTTGCTGATGTTCTCGCCCAGCAGCGTGACGCTGCTGACATGAAGTCTCTTGTCAAAATAGGCTATAAAATTAAAATGTGAATATATTTCTTCACCATTGCTCAACCGAACGGGAATAGACAAAAACTCCCCCTCAGACAACGCCGAATTGTTCATTATCTGCAGAAACCTTCTCCGGCATGCTTCATGATGAGCCTCGGGAATCATCAAGTCAAAAAAGTCCTGACCTTCCAGTTCCGCTCTTCGGTAGCCTGCCACGCCCAAAAAAGCTGAATTCACATATTTTATGCGCCCTTCATTAGTCAGCGAAAACGCCCAAATGTTCGTATGCTCCAAAAAGTTTTCGATTTTTCGCTCCGCTCCTCTTTCGGTTTTCTGGAAATTATTCTGCTCCTCCTTAATCATCCGATTGGTAATGTCGATAGCGGAACAAGGGTAAACAAGCCGCTGCTGCTCTTCTGAGTATTCAGGCGTTCCCGATTCCAGAATCCAGCGCAGCTCTCCTTTTTGATTTTTTATCCGATAACAAATTTCAAATGGCTTGATATTCTCAATCGATTCATCCAGCGCATTGGATACCGAAGCAATATCTTCATGATATATTGAGTTTAGCCACTCCCGCCCCATCAACACCTGTGCATTTCCCAAAAAATCCATCCATTTTTCCGAAGCGTACGTGCAGTTTTTGTATCCGTCGATTGTGCGCAAAAAAACTGAAGAACCACGCTGCAGAAGTGCTTTATAGGCTGGATTACCCGCCAGATCGGTTGACTTGTTCGACAGAATCTTATACTGTACCGCCAGAAGCTTTCCATAGCCCACTCCCTGAACTGCCAGCTCAAGCACCAGCACGCGGTCTCCCGACTGAAACATGCGACAAATTTCTTTCGGCTGTTTCAGCAACTCACAGCTCCCCTCCTTGTAGTCAAGACAGAGCATCTCCCTGAGCGGCTCTCCAGCAAGCTCTTCATCCGAAAAAATCGTCTGCACAATATACGAGTGTTCCAGCAATGCACCCTCAGGGCTCATTAAAAGCAAGGGCTGTTTCGAATTGCGAACATTCTCTGCCATCAATTTCAATAATGCGCGTTCCTCCTCCGTCAAGCCTTCCGCTGTATTATTTAATTCTGCCGTAAAATCCATAAATCACCGGTTTGTATGTATCTCTGCTTGATTCAAGCCATTAGCGCTAATTTCCCAAAAGAATTTCCCACTGCCAAAATCTCATGATACAAAATGTGAATCCTCTTTCCTGTATTTGATAAATCCCCTGATTTTTCCCGAAAAAAACACTCCGACAAAGAGTGCGAAATTATGCATCTGAGCAAATTTGAAAAAGGCGTGTTCTTACTATAACTGCCCTTGTTGTGTGCAATAAGGCTATCTCAGACTAAAGCAATCCGCTAAGAAAAGCAGCTTGAATTACTTTGCATCGGATTAATCTGCTAATTTCGGGCAGCAAACTATATGAAACACCAGCAAATGAAAGGGAAAACGTTGATTATTGTGGCAGGCCCTACCGCCGTCGGAAAAACCGACTTGTGCGTACAACTGGCGCAAGCCTTTGACACCGTAGTATTTAGCGCAGATTCCAGGCAGTTCTACCGCGAAATGAGCATAGGAACAGCCAAACCCAATGCCGAAGAAATGCAGGGAGTTCCTCATTTTTTTGTCAATGACCGTTCGGTGGAAGAGCCCTACAGCGCCGGCGATTACGAAGTCGACGCCTTAAGAAAACTAAGCGAGCAGTTTCAGCATCATGATGAAATCATCCTTACCGGAGGCTCCGGACTTTATCTGCAGGCCGTCTGCGAAGGCATCGACGATATGCCGCCAATTCCGGAAGAAATCCGCCAGAAGTGGCACCGGGAACTGGATGAAAAGGGAATTGAACATCTGCAGCAAATGCTGCTGCAAATTGATCCGGAATACCACCGGCAAGTCGATTTGCAAAATCCTCAGCGGCTGCTTCGCGCCCTTGAAGTGCACGAGGTTTCCGGAAAAACGCTGAGTTCGTACTGGAAGGAGCGGAAAAAAAGAAATTTTCGAATTATCAAAATCGCCCTGGAAAGAGACCGGGAAGAACTATATGAGCGAATTAACCGGCGAATGGACCTGATGATCGAAAAGGGGCTTTTCAAAGAAGCGGAAGCGCTCTATCCGCTTAAGCATCTAAACGCCCTTCAAACGGTGGGCTACAAAGAAATATTTGATTATATGAACGGCAAGCACGATTACGAAGAAGCAGTTCGTCTGCTGAAAAGAAACAGCCGCCGCTATGCAAAAAAACAAATGACCTGGTTCAAGCGCGATCCCGAATTTCACTGGTTTCATCCCCGGCAGCTCAACGACATCGTTGCCTGCATCCAGGCCGAAATAGAAAAAGGACTCAAATGAGTCCTTTTTCCGAATATATCAAGGTGAATTATTACATTTTCAATCCTTCCGATCTCAAATACTCAAGATTTCAACCATCTTCAACAAATCAGTATTCAGTGGCTTTTCTTTAGTAATCGCATCATCCAAAGTTGTATAAACCAACTTGTCGTTTACGATACCCACCATAACGTTGCTCTTGTCTTCCAACAATGCTTCCACTGCCGCGATTCCCATGCGAGACGCCAAAATACGGTCGAAAGCCGAAGGAGAACCTCCGCGCTGGATGTGTCCTAAAGTCGTCACTTTAATATCTTTGTCCGGACAATGTTTCTTCACTTTCGCAGCAATCTCCATAGCCGAACCTTCGCTATCACCTTCAGCGGTAATCACAATCGATGCGCTCTTTTCGTTGTCCCATCCTTTTTGCAATGAGCTCACCACGTCGTCAATGGTTGTCTTAGTCTCAGGAACCATAACCTTCTCAGCGCCTCCGCCGATAGCCGACTGCACGGCGATGTATCCCGAGTCTCTTCCCATTACTTCCACAAAGAACAGCCGCTCGTGCGAATTAGCAGTATCCCGGATCTTGTCAATTGCATCCAGAGCTGTGTTCACTGCTGTGTCATAGCCAATGGTGAAGTCTGTTCCGAACAGGTCGTTGTCGATAGTTCCCGGAGCGCCTACAACTTTTATTCCGTGCTCGTTGTACAGCAGGTTCGCTCCCGTAAACGTTCCGTCTCCGCCTATAACCACCAAACCTTCGATTCCCAGCGCTCTCAGTTGCTCAGCTGCTTTTGCGCGTCCTTCCTTCGTCTTGAATTCCATGCTGCGCGCCGACTTCAAAATGGTTCCGCCCTGCCCGACAATATTACTCACAGAGTATGATTTCATCTTGTAAAGATCTCCACGGATCAGCCCATCATAGCCTCTCACTACTCCGTACACATCCAATCCGTGATATAGTCCTCCGCGCACTACAGCACGCAGACAAGCATTCATTCCGGGAGCATCCCCTCCTGAAGTTAGAACCGCAATTTTTTTCATTTATTTAATAATTTTAATATTCTGATTTATCTATCCTAACGAAAAGCATCTAACATGTTCACTAAACCCTTTCCTATCAGCGATTAAGCAAATTTATAACATCTATTGCCGACTCTCTATGATGCGCATCATGGTTAAAAAATTAACGGACAAAAATGATGTTTCGCAACAAAACTTAATTTTTATTTAAAAAACCACAACAATATTTGAAAAATCATACAACTTTTATAACCACAAATTTAAACACCATTCCCTCAACACTTTAAAACCGATAGGCAGAATCGTCAAACATGTAAAAAGCTGTCATCCGTCAACTTTTTCGCACCTTATAGTTAGACTAATTCTGCTTCATATTATCACATAAATTATTTACACAGCTGTATCAACAAAAAAAGAGACACCTAAACGTCTCTTTTTAATTATGTTTTGCTTCCAGATTATCGGTTCATGATATCTTCAATCTCTTCAATAGAAAGCGGAATGTCCTTCATTAAATTGACAGGCGGTTTGCCGTCCTGAATCACATAATTGTCCTCAAGCCGGATTCCCATATTTTCCTCAGGTATATAAATGCCCGGCTCAATGGTAAACACCATACCCTCTTGTATTGTAGCATGGTGCCCTCCGTAATCATGCACGTCAAGTCCCAAGTAGTGCGAAGTCCCGTGCATAAAGTACTTTTTATAAGCAGGCCACTCCGGATTCTGGTTCTGAATATCCGCCTTGTCCAGCAACCCAAGCCCCAGCAGCTCCGACTCCATCAGCTTGCCCACTTCTTTGTGGTACTCCACTATGGTCGTTCCCGGCACAAGCAAATCGTTGGCACAAGCCTCTTTCACACGCAGCACCGCATTGTACACCGCTTTCTGGCGGTCGGTAAACCGCCCGCTTACAGGAACTGTCCGAGACATATCGGCATTGTAATTGGCATACTCCGCACCGACGTCAAAAAGAATCAGATCGCCGTCTTTACATTCTTTGTTGTTGTCTATATAATGCAGTACGCAGGCATTGTATCCCGAAGCGATAATCGGCGCATAGGCAAAACCGGCCGAACGGCTGCGGATAAACTCGTGGATGAACTCGGCTTCGATTTCATACTCCATCACTCCCGGCTTGATGAACTCCAGCACGCGGCGGAAACCTCGGTTGGTAATGTCACAAGCCTTCTGGATCTGATCAATCTCCAGCTGCGATTTCACCGAGCGCAAACGGTGCATAACCGGATTGACGCGCTCGTACTGATGAACCGGATAAAACTCCTTGCACCACTTGATGAAACGGGAATCGCGGGTCTCCACTGAAATGTCGGCACGCCAGTGCTCGTTGGTACTTACGTACACATGCTCCGCCTCCGACATCAGCATATGAAACACCTTTTTGAAATCAGGAAGCCACTTAATTGTCCGTATGCCCGAAGTAGCTGTAGCTTCTTCTTTGGTGTACTTGTGTCCTTCCCAAATGGCAATTTCCTCGCTGGTTTCCTTCAGAAAAAGGACCTCGCGAAACTCTCCGAAATTCGAATCCGAGTAAATAACCAAAATGCTCTCCTCCTGATCAATTCCCGAAAGATAAAACAAATCGGTATTTTGTTTGAAAGGCATTGTGCCGTCGGCATTAGTCGGCAGAATGTCGTTGGAGTGAAATATGGCTATGGAATTTGGCTTCAGCTGCTCGCAGAAACGCTTTCTGTTCTGGATAAAAAGCTCGCTGCTTATTGGTTCATACTTCATATGTCTGTATATTTTATCTTCCCGAAGTGCATAAGTCACATCTCCCGAAAGGCTATTTATAATAAACTTGTAAGCGCCTCAATTTAATAAAAAAGTAATGGCAATGACAAACTCACGCGTATTTTAAAAAATGAACGGAGGTATTGAATCAAATTGACAAAAAATAAGAATCCGGACAATATATGTGATTTTTCGAAATCGCTCGCTAGACCCTGTGATTCTCAAAAAAATTCAGACACTGCCCGCTAATAATGTACACAAAAACAGTCTGTCTTTAAAATCCTCACTGTGTATTTCTGACTTGATACATCGCACAAATGAAAAATGGCACTCTACTGCACAGAGAAAGCACATTAGATTAATTTGAATTTAAAACATTGATTAAATAATAATAATATTTATATTTATTTTTTTTAACTTATAATTTAGTTTAAAGCAACACACGAACTATGATATTGGGTAAAAAGGTGGTAGTGGTGATGCCTGCATACAATGCCGAAAAAACGCTTGAACGGACCTACGCAGAAATTCCATTCGATATCGTCGACGAAGTGATTTTAACCGATGACCTGAGCCGGGACGGCACGATAAACGAAGCTAAGCGCCTGAGAATTGACCATATAATGGAACACAAAAAAAACCGGGGCTACGGAGGAAACCAAAAAACATGCTACAGAAAAGCGCTGGAAGAAGGCGCCGACATCGTTATTATGCTTCACCCGGACTACCAGTATTCCCCCAGGCTCATCCACTCCATGGCTTTCCTTATCGCCCATGGAGTTTATCCGGTGGTGCTTGGCTCCCGGATTTTGGGCAAAGGCGCACTGAGGGGAGGAATGCCTCTGACAAAGTACGTGGCCAACCGCTTTCTTACGCTGTTCCAGAATATTTGCCTGAACCAGAAGCTTTCCGAATACCACACAGGTTACAGAGCCTTTTCGCGCGAGGTACTCGAAAGCATTGCATTCGAAAAAAATTCAGACGACTTTATTTTTGACAACGAGATGTTGGCGCAAATCTTCTATTCCGGCTATGAAATCGGCGAAATCACCTGCCCGACCAAATATTTCGAAGAAGCTTCATCTATAAATATGAAACGAAGCGCCATTTATGGCCTGGGCGTATTGAAAGTATCCCTCCTTTACCGTCTGTGCAAGTGGGGAATAATTTCCCAAAGCATTTACAAAAAAAATTGAAATGAAAAGCAAGACTAGTCTGTATCTAACGCTGCTGGCAGTAATATTCGCCGCTGGATTTTCCTACGTTTACTACAGCCATCTGCATATCAGCGGCGACAACTACGATTACCTGATTTTTGCAAAATCCATTCTGAGCGGCCATGGCTACCAAAGCCCCCTGAGCGGCGAATTCCAGCCAACCAATCATTATCCTCCCGGTTTCTCGGCTTTGCTGGCGTTTTTCATGGTTTTCACAAAAAAAGTAAGCGCGCTAAAAGTGATGAACGGCATGCTTCTGCTGGCAGGAGCTTTCCTCAGCTTCTTCATTGCCAAACGATTCACCCAAAACAGCGGCCTGGCCTTTGTTACAGCCTGCCTGGTCATACTGAACCGCCAGCTGCTGCATTTCGCCTCGATGCTGATGTCGGAAACGGCTTACATGTGCTTTATCCTGCTGGCCATGCTTTGTTTATTCAAGTACGAAGACGGGAAAAAAACTTTTTGGAAGTCGCCGTTTTTCTGGGGAACCGTTCTGGCCTCTTCAGCCGCATACTACTTCCGGTCCGTTGGCATTTCGCTTGCCGCCGCTGTGATGCTGCATTTTCTGTTTCGGAAACGATGGAAGGAAATGCTCGCCTATGCCGGAAGCTTCGTGCTGCTTTATCTTCCGTGGGTGGTTCGCAATTCCAGCCACGGCTTCAAATCGCGCTACTTCGGAACGATAATGACTGTAAACCCCTGGAGACCTGAGCAGGGAACCATCAGCAGCTTTGGCGAAATGTGGTCGAAAATGCTGGACAACTTCGACGAAACCGTCATCCGCGGCTTTGTCGACGCGCTGTTTCCCTTCATGAACATTAAATACATGCAGCCGCAGGCCTGGCACCTGACAGCCCTTGGCATTGCCGTACTTCTGATCGTGCTTTGGGGAGCCTGGAACCTGGGAAAATACCGATTCCTGATGCTGGGTCTTCTTCTTGCCAATATCGGCATCTTTATGCTCTGGCACGGCGGCAACGGCTCGCGCTATGTCACGCCTATTGTTCCTTTGCTGATTCTGTGTTTTTATTTCGGCATTTTCTCTTTGCTGCGCCTGAAGTGGAACACGCCCCGCCAGCTGCAGTGGATGCCCTTCGGCTTCCTGCTGATTTTGCTGTTTATGAGCAAACCGCTGAAACAGCTGCACAAGATTGCGCAGTCGCCCGAACACCCGGCTTACAAAAATTACTTTCAGATTGCCAAAGGCGTAAAAAGAAGCCTGCCCAAAGGAGTGCGCATAGCCTGCCGCAAACCAGCCATGTTTTACCTACATGCCGAACGTCCGGTAACCAATTACAAATACTCGAAAGACGACCAGGAAGTAATCCGTGATCTGGTGCAGAAAGAAGTGGACTATGTAGTACTGGAACAACTAGGCTACAGCTCAACGGGATTGTATCTGTTTCCGGCCATCCAGAATAACAGAGAGCTTTTCACCACCCGGGCAAGCCTTCAGAATCCCAACACTTATCTATTGGCTTTTGACCGGAAAAAAGCGAAAGAGAAGCTGGGTATAACAGCCAAAAAATAACACGCTGGCCAGCAAATCTTATAACACTGCGCTATAACAAAAGAGGCCCTCGAACAAACAAGGCCTCTTTTATCTTTTTCCGTATACCAAACCGATAAACGGTTTCTGCTCAAATTTCAACCACTTCAAAACTCAGTCCGTCCAGCGACAGAATCGGATAGTAGCCTTTGCCGCTTTTCTCTACCAGTTTCTTCAACTCTTTGTACTTTTTGTAAGCCACGCTGCAGTTGGTTTGCTCCTCGGCTTTGGCGCTCTTGTGGTCGTGCTTATCGTCTTCGCAGGTTTCGGTTTTGGCCAGTTCTTCCGCCCAGTTGTCCAAATACGCTTTGTCAATTTTCTTGACGAGCACTGTACCCTTTACGGTAATATCCTGACCAATCAGCGATTTGTCGAACATCGCGATTTTTCCTCCGGCCAGCACTTTCAGCACTTCCTTGGGATTCTTGCCTATCAGAAAAGCTTTTTTTCCGGACTTACTGCACACCCCCTTCACCATGCCGGTCACCGTTACTTCTTTTCCGGCGAACTTCTCACCGCTGGCGAAAAACTCTTCGATTGTCATTTTTTGCTGCGCAGAAGCGTTCAATGCCCAAAACAGTATCCCGCAAAGCAATAGCATGCATTTGTTCACATTTCTCATAATCATCTTATTAATATTTATTTACAAAAAATAAATATAGCAAAATCACCAAAAATAGCGAACAAACGCAAAGAAAAGCCCTAATATCTTAACCTTTAAGAATTCTAGTTTTCAGTTCGGTAAGAAATCCGACACCATAAGCGGCAAGCTGCACCACAGAAGCCAAAAGACTCAGCAAGCCAACATAAAGGCTTTTGTTTTTTAGTGAAGCATCAACAAAAATTCCCAGAAAATAAGCACCCGCAAAAACTGAAGCGATTTTGAAAAGCGGCAAACTTACCAGCGGCAACAGCAGATACGCCGCCATGCCCAGCAGAAAAACGGCCGGAAAAGTATGCACAAGCTTAAGCTCCGATGGGAAAAAACGCTGAATGTTTATGCGCGCGCGCCCGAAAAAGTGCAGCTGCCGATAGAACTGCCTGAAATCCGTCCGCCGTTTGTGGTACACGAAAGCCTCTTCGACCAGCCCAATACGGAATCCGCTGCGGTGTATGCGGATGCTGAATTCAATATCCTCGCCCATCCGAGTGATTATGTACCCGCCGGTTTTTTCCCATACAGCACGGCTAATGCCCATATTGAAACTCCTCGGATGGAACTGTCCGACGTGTTTTTTTCCTCCGCGAATGCCGCCAGTTGTAAACAGCGATGTCATGGAATAGCTGATTGCTTTTTGCACCGGCGTAAATGAACTTCCAGCTCTGTCCGGTCCTCCGAACGCATCCAGCGGCTTTTTCTCCAACGCGTTGTCAAGTTTCTCAAAGTAATCCGGAGGAATAAGGCAGTCTGAATCAAAAACAATAAAATACTCCCCGGATGCACGCTCAAAGCCAAAATTCCGGGAAAATCCCTGTCCGCTGTTTTCCTTAAAAAAATACCTGAGCTCCAGCTGTCCGGCATAACGTTCGGCTATATGTCCGCATCGCTTAGCAGGCTCCGAGCCGTCTTCCACCACCAGCACTTCAAAATTTTTATTGGTCTGCCTGGTCAGGCTTTCCAGCAGCTCCTCTATCTCGTCCGGCCGGTTGAAAACCGGAATAATCACCGAATATTTAATCATTGTCTCCCGCTCGTTCTACAATCAAGTAATCGTCTTCTTTATGGCTGTTCATCGCCATCATTTCTGCTATAAATCCGGTGAGAAACATTTGCGCTCCTACTATAAGCATCGTCAGAGAAATATAAAAAAGCGGCTGCTCGGTCACGTCCCTGAAAGGAAGGCTATGCGCCAGATTATAAAGCTTTGCGCCGATAATCCAGCAAGTGGACACGAAACCCACCAAAAAACTCAGCGTACCGATCGTACCGAAAAAATGCATCGGGCGTTTCCGGAATTTGGTTACAAAAGTAATGGACAGCAAGTCCAAAAAGCCGTTTATAAACCGCTCCAGCCCAAACTTGGTAGAGCCGAACTTCCGGGCGCGGTGTTCCACCACCTGCTCGCCGATTTTGTTGAAGCCGCGCCACTTGGCCAGCACCGGAATATAACGGTGCATCTCTCCGTGCAGACTCACGTTTTTCACCACAATCTTCCGGTACGCTTTCAGCCCGCAGTTCTGGTCATGCAGCTCAATACCCGAAATCTTCTTGTTTACCCAGTTGAACAACTTGGAAGGAATGGTTTTAGAAAGCGGATCGTAGCGTTTTTTCTTCCAGCCCGAAATCAAATCGTAGCCTCCCTCCACAATGCCTTTGTACAGCTTCGGAATTTCATCCGGCGAATCCTGCAGATCGGCGTCCATCGTAATAACCACCTCTCCCTGAGCCAGCTTGAATCCCTCGTTCAGAGCCGCGGACTTGCCGTAATTGCAGCTGAAACAAATCCCCTTCACTTCCGGGTGGCGCGCGGCGAATCCTCTGATCAGCCTCCACGAACCGTCTGTGCTCCCGTCATTCACGAAAACAACCTCGTAAGCAAAGCCGTTTTCCTTCATCACCCGCTGTATCCATTCGAGCAGTTCAGGAAGCGATTCCTCCTCATTCAGTAAAGGGACAACCACCGAGATATCCAGTTTTTTTTCCATAAGCTAGCAAAAATTTCCGGCCTGTAAAGTACAAAAATCAAACAGAACTGTAAAGATACGCCAGTTTGAGTAGTTGCAAAAAAAAAGTCCGACAAATGCCGGACTCCAATAATTTTCCTCAACGCAATCAGGCCATTTCTGCCGGAGGATTCTTGCGGATAAAAAGGCCGACAATCGCCGCGCCAATCACATAGCCAACAAGCGCATAAGCATAAGCCTTCAGCATACCCACAGCCGTATACTGCGATGCAAGATCCTGCCCATCCATCGCCGCCTCCACGGCATCGGCATCTCCGCCAAACGATTCCGCTAAAGCCGCTGCATTTTCGATAACCTGTTCGGCCAGCCTGCTGCCAAGTTCCGGATCAATCAGTTCAAAAAGAATAATCTGACCCAAGATGCCTATAAGCCCTGAAAGCGCCAAGGTGAAAAACAAAAAGCTGAAAGCCTGCTTGTAGCTCATCAGCCCCCCGATCGATTTGCGAACCTGAAGTCCTCCAACGACCAACAAAATGGTAGTAATAATCAGAGAGACAAAGTCAAAAGTACTTGAAGCCAGAAGACTTTCATCCACTCCGTATGCCAGATAGTTTACAATTATTCCAAGCACACCCAGTATTGCACCCCACTTCAGTATTTGGTCTTTCATGCTTGTTTTCTCAATTTCCTGTATTGTCGTTTCCATGTTTTGTAATATTTAATTAAAAAATCAATATGAGGAGATTATTTTTTACTTTGAAAATATAATAAAAAAGATGATTTACAAAAAATCAAAGACCGTTTAAAGTGATTGAAAATCAATAGTCAGACCCGTTATCATATTCACTTTTTCTCCGTTATACTTTCCTGTCCGCCAATTCCCCGACGACTTTACAACCAACGCTGTAATCTGACGCTGCACATCTTTATGCAAAACACGCCCAAACCGGACAGCCAAAATTTCACCTGTTTTTCCGATAAAAACGTATATATCAACCTTTCCTTCCAGTAATTGCTTCTTTTTTGAAGAGGGAAATTTCACCTGGCTGATTATCCAGTTCATAAAAAAATCTTTACCCCTTTTATGTGCGGCGGCTTTTCCGGCTATCCAATACACAAAATCTTTTTGCCTCATATCGTAGTACCGAGCCATTATCGCTTTATTGTTCTTTATCTGCACCTCAGTGCCTTTGCCCAAAGGAATAATGCCTGAATTGCCGTTCACAATCAGCTCTTCGCCCTGCTCCGTCCATACTTGCAAAAATTTGCAGTCAAAGCTGAAGCCTCCTTTCCTGGCGTGATACTCACGCTTTTCCATCATTTGACCCGAAGGGTAATAACTTATCATAGTTCCGAAATATTTCCCGTCCACTTTCACGCCTTTTTCTTTCAGCTTTCCGTTTGGAAAATACTTATTATATACTCCCGCCTTTTTTATGCTCCCTTTTTCCGGACACCGGAAAGCCTCAATAAGCTTTCCGCTGGACATTTCGTACTGATAGCACACCCATTTTCCTTTTTTTGCTTTGGTAAACTCCATATAGTACCTGGCTCCTTCTGGCCCGTCCAGCTCCGTGAGCGCCTCATTGTAATAATACCTTTCCGGCTTGTCAGTTTTTGCCTGAGCAAGCAGACATTTTGTCCCTGCTGTGAAGCACAAAATCAGAATGGCTTTAAAAAAAGTCTTCATTGTCAGAATCTGTATTTTAAAAACAAACAATGTATACTTTTTCATTTGTTGTTTCAAGCATAATCCTCGAAAAGCTAAGTTTTATATTTTCGCGGAAAGCCTTAGCTTTACCCTAGAACTTTTAAAAAATATATTCAGATAATGGACTTGATCAAACGACTATGGCCACACGCGGCCGCATTTCTCGGCTTTATGCTTCTGATGTTCCTGTATTTTTCTCCGGTGTTCCAGGGCAAAACCCTGCAGAAAACGGACGTCATCGAGTTCATGGGAATCCAGCACGAATCGCACGAGTACAAGCAAAAAGGAGAGGACATTCACTGGACGGGCTCGTCCTTTTCGGGCATGCCGCTGCAGCACGACTCCAACAAAAATATCTTCGGACTGATCCACCAGGGACTAAGCAAGCTTCTGCCGCTGCCTGTGCTGCTTCTCTCGCTTGCTTTTCTGGGCTTCTACATTCTGCTAAGCGTTTTCAAGGCCAAGCCCTGGATTGCTTTTGCCGGCGCATCGGCCTATGCGCTCTCGTCGTTCACGATGATCAGCATCCTGGCCGGCCACATCAACAAAGTGTACGACATGGTGTACATGGCGCCCGTGCTGGCCGGAATAATCCTGGTTTACAAAGGAAAAATATGGCGCGGAATGAGTCTTACAGTCTTTTTTCTGGGCATGGAGATTTACTACCGGCACATCCAGATCAACTACTATCTGATGTTCATGATCCTGCTCTACGCGGGATTTGAAGCCTACCGCAGCTTCAAAAACAAAAAAACAAAAACTTTCGTGATGCGCTCGGCACTCCTGGCCTTTGCCGCTTCGGTGGCTATTGGCGCCAACATCGTCGGGCTTTGGGCCACCGCCGAATATGCGCCATCGAGCACGCGCGGCGGCACCGAGTTAACCAAAACAGGCGAGCCTGCCGGAAAAAAAACGGGAGGCCTGGACAAAGACTACGCCTTTGCGTGGAGCCTGGGCAAAATGGAAACGATGAGCCTTTTCATCCCCTATTTCAACGGAGGCGGATCGCACGAGCATGCAGACGCCAACTCGCACCTCTACAAAGCACTGATCGGAAGAGGAGCCAACGCCCAGCAGGCACAGGGAATTCTCCAGCAGCTTCCGCTGTACTGGGGCGAACAGCCGTTTACCGTCGGACCAACGTACATGGGGGCGATAATAATCCTGCTGTTTGTCTGGGGACTTTTCACTGTCCGCGGGCCGATTAAGTGGTGGGCGCTGGGGCTTACCGTATTCTCAATCGTGCTAGCCTGGGGAAGGCATTTTGAGCAGATTAACGACCTTTTCTTTTACTACCTGCCGCTCTACAACAAGTTCCGAACCGTAACGATGGCCCTGACCATCTGCATGATCACCCTGCCGTTCCTTGGCTTTTACGCCCTTATTCAAAGCTTAAACGGGAAAATCAAAAAAGAAGAAGCATTGCAGGGGCTGAAATGGGCTTTCGGAATCTGTGCCGGGCTTACCCTGATATTCCTGGCTTTCGCTGGCAGCTTCATGGAATTCAGCAATGCAAGAGAAGCCGCCGCCCAAATTCCCGCCTGGATGCTTGACGCGCTCAAAGAAGACCGCCAGAGCTATCTGCGAACCGATGCGCTGCGAACGCTGGTATTCCTTGTTCTGGCCGCAGGACTGCTTTGGGCCGTGCTGAAAGAAAAAGTCAAGGCGAGCCATTTTGCTATAGCGCTTTCTATGCTTATAATAGCAGATATGTGGCCGGTGAACAAGCGCTACCTGAATGACAGCAACTTCCAAAAGAAGCGGCGCATCAACAAAAATTATTTCCAGAAAACACCGGCAGACATTGAAATACTGGCAGACAGCACAAAACACTTCCGTGTGTTCGATCTGAACAACCCGTTCAACAACGGGCGCACCTCTTACCATCACAAATCCATTGGGGGATACAGCGCCATCAAACTGCAGCGCTATCAGGAGATAATCGACCGCTACCTGAGCAAAAGCCACATCCAGGTGCTGAACATGCTCAACACCCGCTATTTCATTGTCCACGATCCTAAAACCAACCGCACCGAGGCCAAGCTGAACGCCGGAGCGGCGGGCGCCGCCTGGTTTGTGAAAGAGCTGAAAATCGTACAGAATGCCAACGAGGAAATTAACGCCCTGAAAAATTTCGATCCGAAAACCACAGCCTACATGGATGTGCGATTCGAAAACCTGCTGCCGCAAAAAGGCAATTTGAACTTTACTGGCAGCGGCCAAATTGAGCTGAAGAATTACCATCCGGAAGAGATGACGTACTACACAAAATCAGCGGAAGAACAGTTTGCCGTATTCTCCGAAATCTACTACCAGCCGGGCTGGCAAGCCTATCTGGACGGCGTACCGGTACCACACGGCCGCGTGGACTATGTGCTTCGAGGCATGCTGCTTCCGGCGGGCGAACACCAAATCGTATTCAAGTATGCGCCGAACGCCTACCGCATCGGCGACTGGGTCGCTCTGCTGTCCTCGATTCTGATAATCCTGACACTGGGAGGAACAATATTTTTCTCTTACAGAAAATAAGAAAATGAAAAACCCATGCAAAAAAAAGACTGCCTCACCGGCGGTCTTTTTTGCTTGCGCACCGCCGCCTTCCAGAAGAGCTTCCTCCAGACAAAACAAAAGACAGTCTGGCTTGTCTGACGAAGAAAAGAACAATGGAAGATCAACTGCAAAATCCCGGCGGAGACACGCCTCTGCGAGTTTGGCTGCTCACGCAGCTTGTCATGTTGTTGCCTCTGGTGAATATTATTATGCTGTTTGTATGGGCCTTCACCAACAACACATCCTATCCGTCACGAAGCAACTGGGCCAAATCAAGCCTGATTCTCATGGCCGTTTTTTTCCTTGTTTACAGCATCTTCATCGCTATTTTCGGATTCAACCACCTGCACGAACAGATCATGCCGAGCGAGCCCATTTATTACGATTAAGCCTTAAGAACCGATTTGTACAAATCAATATACTGGTCGGCAATGATGGAGGGGCTGTACTTCTGATCAATCTCCTTTGCTCCTCTTTCGCCGCATGCTGTTCGCAGCGCATCGTTCTTTATCATCTCGCCGATTTTTTCGGCCAGCGATTCATCGCTTCCGTGGTCTGCAAGCAAGCCTGTCTCCCGGTCGCGCACCAGCTCGGGCGTGCCACCGCTAGGAAAAGCCACCACCGGAGTTCCGCAGGCCAGAGCTTCCATTATCGTGCATCCGAAGTTTTCGTCCAGTGAAGATGTAACATACAGATCCGACGCCTGATAAACCTTCGCCATATTCTCTTCTCCGCTAACCAAACCCAAATAGCAAACATCCAGTCCGCTGCTGTAAATTTTCTCCTTCTGTGAGGCCTTCCCTACCACTAATAGCTTGACTGAATTTTTTAAATCAGGAAAAGCAACAAGAAGCCTGTTCATAGCCTGCAGAAAAAGGCCGAACCCCTTTCTGGGATCATCCAGATTAAACGCTGCGAAACTTATCACCAATTTCTCTTTGTCAATGCTGAATGCTTCCTTTAGCTCTCCCTTTTCTTTTGGTTGAAAAACCTGAACATTCAGCGGATTGGGAATGGAAGAAACCGCAACATGTTTTCCCAGCGAAGACTCTTCGGCTAAACGAGCCACCCACTGGCTTACACCTACCAAATGAAAGTTGCCCGCCCGAAAAATTTCGTTCTTTTTTTTCCATATCCGGTGCGACAAATCCCGGGAACCGGGAAACCGCAGATACTTGCAATTGCCGCAGGCCTGTTCGTAATTCACACATTCCTGGCTGTGGTGGCATCCTCCGGTAAACGGCCACATGTCGTGCATCGTCCAAATAACAGGCTTGCCCAGAGAAGCCAGCTTCCCGAGTCCTTTTAGCGACAAAAAGCCCAGGTTCACATAATGGAGATGAATAATGTCCGCTTCTGCAATAAAAGGATGATCCGACAAATCTTTGCCCGTAAATCCGGTGGAAAACTTATAGCGAATGCTTTTATTTTTCTCAAAAAAAAGAAAATGCGCTTTCTCCACAGCAAGCCGAAACATTCCTCCTTTTATAAAAGCATAATCCCTTTCCGAATTCTCCCGAAACTGAACCACTCCTCTGACAGAAACTCCTTTATCCGCCAATGCGTCATGTATTCTGTTGGCCGCGACAGCCGCCCCTCCGGTTTCGGCAAATGTATTGAGAAATGCAATTTTCATCAGTCTTTGATGGTTTTCAATGGTCAGATGAAACATCCATTACAAACATGTCTTTCGTTTGTGTCAAACCCGAATATCATGGATGTTTCATATTGTCTTCCTTTTACAAATAAACGTCCAGCCCGTGCTCTTTAGAAAACTGCGTAACCAAGCTGTCGGGATCCAGATTCACCAAACGGTTCTCTGGAAATTTGTTAAGAAAGAAAAACGTCAGCGCGCAGTTGTACAAGAACTGATCGACAGTATTGTAAACACTGCCTTCGCTCAGCTTTCTCCTGGTGCGTTTTTCTTTGTAAAAATGTTCGTCCTCAAAATATGCGATATTCTCTTTATCGGCTTTTATCTGCTTGAAATAATCATTGTCGATGCCGCAGAAATAAATCTTGTCATATCCCAGATACAAGGCCACTGACAGCGCGCGATAGGCTGTCATGCCGTAATATCCAAGCGGCCGGGTTATATCCTCCACATTGTCGGAGTAAATGTTGCCAAAGTCATCAAAGCAAGCGAACCGCTCGAACTGCGAATGCGACGCATAGCGCAGCGGGATAAAAGCCTTCACTCCATCTTTGTTCGCCTGAACAACATCGCCTTCAAACTGCGCTTTAAGCCTTTCGGGCAACTCTGTTCTCAATCCAAAGTGCACCGGATCGCTGAACACCGCATAGTCCAGCTTCAAGTCCAGCGTGTTTTTGATTTTCGAAATAAAACTGTTCACTCCGATCACATCAAATCCCCGATGCTGCAGGCTTTGAATTTTTGAAAAATCAAGCTTTCTCAAAGAAGGTCCTCCTGCAAATACAAAAGCGTTTTTTTCTTTTTTTGTATCCCGCATGCCGCGGGTTTCCTTAAGCAGCTGTCTCTGCGGCCATCGAAACTGTCTCAGATAGTTTACCCGCTTTACTGCAAGGTAAGATTTCTTAATCAACACGTCGGACA
The DNA here is from genome assembly GCA_022360875.1 of Cytophagales bacterium. GTDB lineage: Bacteria > Bacteroidota > Bacteroidia > Cytophagales > Cyclobacteriaceae > JAKSBZ01. The sequence goes on from JAKSBZ010000077.1 coordinate 18,400, forward strand.
CGCCGTCGCTTGGCGACAGAGCCATCAGCTTGTCTTCAATTTTTTGCGCCAGATGATTCATGCTATATTAAAAAAGAATTTTCCTTTGTCGCCAATCCGAGAAATGAAATGCTTTTCGAGACAGAGCGCAAGAAAAATTCAAAAGAAGTGTTTACTTTTAATAACTGAAATTCAACAGCTGCTTCGCAAACTTTGAAAACTGTTACCTGAGGCCTGTCTCTGACAAAAGGCTGTCCTCTTAACCAGCAAGCAATACGAAACGCTAGTTTTTCAAAAATACATTTTTTCACTTCAGAAATCAAACTTAAGGCAGTGGGCATAGTCATTCGTCAAAGCTTAAAAAACACCATCGTTTCTTACGCCGGCATTTTTCTGGGAGCCGTCTTCAATCTGCTGGTTTTTCCAAAATACCTGACTCCGACGCAAATCGGAATCTACGGATTCGTAATCAACATCGGACTGATGTTCGCCTCCCTGGGCCTCATGGGAGCCTCCAACTGCCTCGACCATTTTTATTCCACTTTCGAAAAGAAAAAAGGCGAATACCAGAGTCTATTTTCCGGACTGCTGGCTTACGGACTGCTCGGCTTCCTGGCCGTTGGCTCCGTCGGGCTGCTGGCCCGCACCGAAATCATTAACCAATACGATCTGCGGTCCGAGGACCTGCTTCCTTATCTGTATCTGCTTTTCCCGATCGGGTTTATTAGCCTGTTCCGGCTTTTGTTCGAAGCCTACGCCCGCGTCAACCTGCGGATTGTGTTGCCCGCCTTACTCCGCGATGTAGCCATACGCATAGCCCTGGGATTGGGCATCGCGCTTTTTGCTCTGAAAATCATATCTTTCGAACAGCTGCTGTGGCTGTATATCGGCTTCATGGCACTGAACACCCTGGTGCTAATCGCTTACTGCCATACGCTGCGCCCGCTTCGCATCAGCCTGAACTTTCTTTCTTTCTCAAAAAAAGAAACCGCCGAGATACTACGCTACTCAGGCTATGTAGTCATCGGCGGACTGGGCGGGCTGCTGATTGTCAACATAGACCGGCTTATGATTCCCAAGTACATTGACGTGGCGGCGCTCGGCATTTACAACATCATGCTGTATATGGGCAACGTAATCGAAGTGCCCCGCAAAGGACTGTCGCAGATCAGCATACCGATCCTGTCCACAGCGCTGAAAAACGGCGACATGAAGCAGGTAGACCTTTTCTACAAAAAAACTTCCATCAACCAGCTGCTGGTAGGCGGGTGGCTTTTCCTGGGAATCTGGTGCAACCGTGAGTTCATTTTTTACCTGATGCCCAACGGCGAGCTGTTCGAGAGCGGCCAGTGGGTTATCCTGTTCATTGGCCTGGCCAAAGTCTGCGACATGCTCTTCAGCCTCAACGGCGAAATCCTTATATACTCTAAATATTACCGCCAGAACAACCTGATTACGGTAATTATGGCCTTGCTTATGGTCGGCTTTAATGTGATTTTCATCCCGCTCTACGGCATTTCCGGAGCGGCCTTCGCCACTTTGCTGGCCGTAGCCGGCTACAACCTGATCCGCTTCGAATTCATACGCCGCAAATTCCGGCTTCATCCTTTCAGCTGGAAAACACTCCAGGCCGTCGGACTTTACGGCGTCCTTTGGTGGCTGACATCCTTGGTGCAGGGACTGCATCCCTGGACAGCCTTTCTCCTGAAGGGAAGCCTTATCACTGCCGGAACAATTGCCGGATGCTATTTCCTCAATCTCTCCGAAGATTTTCTAAAACTGGGAAAACAGCTCAGCAATATACTGCCCAGCAGGAAACAAAAGCGCGAGTGAATCGAATATTGAAACGCCACATTGCAAAAGGCCGCCTTAAACAAAACAGCCTTTAACTGAAAGCACGGCCTAACCCCTTAAAACCAGAAGCCTAGCCGAATAGCGCTATTGCAATATAATTTTGTTGATCCTTTCGAATACGATGGCCTTGAAGATTCCTCTTTTTTACTTGTGAACACAGTTACCTTTGAGTTATAAGAAGAATAATAGCTCTTTTTTTCCCAATAAGCGTGTGATATTTCTACTTTGTCAAATTCCCGGATTTCGTGATTCAGCCCGATCTCAACACCCAAATACACGTTTTTCATTACATTGATGTCAACACCACCAACCAATGCAACGCCCCAGGCAGAAAAAGCCCTTTCTGAATCGTAATCTGTAACCACCTCCGGTACTTTCCATCCATTTCTATCACGACAGTACTCAACGCTCTGGCTGCGCCAACCATTCTTAACCTCGTATGTATCCGGTCTATAAACATCCCTGTCTGTTTCAGCCGAGCTGTCCCACTCCGAAAAATGAGTAAAACTCTCATACAAGGCTTCCGAAGACTTTACACGATAAGTCAGATCTCCCCCAATATATGGCGAGACTTTTCTTGAACCCAAGGGACGATATTCAAACCCAATACTAACTCCCCAAAGCGCAGTATTTTCCGTAATTGAATATTTGTAACGTGGTGCTATATCAAAAAGCGATTCACTTGACTCATTCGTCTTAGAATCATACTCAAAACCCAATCTTAGAACCGTTCGATTGCCAATCCAATACTTCCCCCGAAGCTGTTTAAAGCTTATCACCTCGTCCTTGCCGAAAGGTTTAAAATTCACCTCAAACATAACGCTTTTCTTCGCAGGATAAGGCGAAGATTCTACTGACTGCGCATGCACTCCAAAAGACAAGCAAACTAAAAATAATACAATAAGAAACCTTTCCATAAATTGAAAATTTTATTTAAAAAATAAATCAAAAATCCATCGAAACTAAGTATTCTTATTCACAACACACTATATTCATTGTTTGAAATTTAAACATATAATGCTTTTTTCATACAACTTATTACATCTCAGATGATTTTTGAATTTTTTAAAAAACGGAAAACAACCATTCAGTTTACCATATTCTTGCTTTCACTCGCACTTTGGAGCTGCGAAAAACCAGAAAGCGAGATTTCCAAGATCGTCCCTACAACAGAAACATACCAACCTTCAGTACAAAAAAACAGCGTCTTGTTCGCTGGAATAATTACCTTTCCTGAAACAACAAAAATTCTCGAATGCGGCTTTGTATGGAGCGATAAAGATTCACCAACCCTTGAGGATTTCCGAAAAAATCTGCCTCTGGAAGCTGTTGCCAGTTCAAAGCAATTCCTTTATCAATTGGAAAGCGGCCTGAGAAAAAATCATAAATACTATGTCAGGACTTTTTTTAAAACAGCAGATTATATCCTTTACGGAAACACTGAATCATTCATAAGCAACGAGTGTTCTGCTCCTGAAATCAGCAGTTTTTCTCCCCAAACAGTCCTACCAGGAACAAAAATCACTGTCCGCGGGAACCACTTTGCCCTTAATAAAACAAAAAACATCGTATCAGTAAACGGCATAGCACTTACGGTTGATTCTGTAAGCGAAACAGGCTTATACCTGAAAATACCTTTCAATATTAGGAGAAAAGAAAAAGCGCCAATCAACTTAATAAGCGCCGGTCAGGCTGTTACCTCTAAGGCCTCTTTGAAAATTTTATACCCCTGGAACGGCAAAAAGAAACTTAAGTTTGAGGTCTCCTTCGGCGCTTGTGCCAGCCTGAGCAATAAAGGTTATTGGGTGAACACCTACAACAAAAAAATGTATGTTTATCACCCAGACAAGGACCAATGGAGCACCGACACCTCCCTGCCGGAAGACTCAGGCGACAAACCTGTTCTTCTAGCCACAAAAACAAAGCTTTATGCATTGCTCTACAATGATTTTTGGTCATACACGCCAGGCTCAGGCAAATGGGAACGAGAGTCCAACTTCCCTGGCAATCGCGGGTCAAACCGGAAAAACCGCTTTTGTTTCTCCGTTAACGGAAGGATATTCATAGGTTATTGCTCAAAAATGATCCGTCTATGGGAATATTCTGCTGATTCGAAAAAATGGACAGAAAAAGCCCCTCTTACCCCTTACACCTCTAATGAGCTTTTCGATAGCTTCTGCTTTTCTACTTCATCCCATGGATATCTTGGACTCAACTATCGCGAAGACAAAAAGCCATTTTCGTTCTGGGAGTACAACCCTTCAGAAGATTCCTGGGTCAAGCGACCTTCCATTCCATTTCCAACAGCCGATGACTATTGCAGCAACTCTCATTCTGAGTACTACAACCTAAGCAGCTTTAGCATAAAGAACAAAGGATTCGTAGGCCTGGGCAGACGAAGATACTACGGTGGCTACAGACAGGAAATGTGGGAATATGATCCCAAATCGACTCAATGGAAAAGGCACGCAGACGCTCCGGAAAGCTTCAGCGCCCCCTACTGTTTTAGCATTGGCAACAAAGCCTACTTGATGGCAAACGAAGCCAATTATTACAATTACAAAAACAGAGTTTGGGAATTCAGTATCGAATAAATGAACTCCTGTAGAGTAATTTCCGGTCCGCCTTACGGACCGGCACTACTCCCAAATAGACTTCTCCCAAAAAAGCGTTCTGATCACGTCAACACCTTTCTCCTATCTAACCTGTAAAATATGTCTTCCCTCTAACTGTATAAACGCGCGGGACACAATATGCGGATACTCTCCAGATTAAGCAGCACCTGAATTACACTTTTCGCTGTCTCGTAATCTTCCCCGTCCAGCTGTTTTGAAATATTTTCCATCTCCGTAAAAAACTTATAAATAAACATGTTTTCCATACCTTCCTGATAAAATCCGTACACCTTCAAAAATTGAACGAACACCCTTTCCATCAAATCACCCGTCAGAGTAGACAACTCCTCGTTATGATAGTCCATCACAATGAGTTTTTCTTCTCTGGTTTTTGCCTTTTCCATTCTCCACCAGCACTCCTCTGTCAGGGCCGGATACCACAAGTTCAGTTCTTCAAGCTCCTCGTTAACCTCAGGCAAAAGACTGCGCAAAGGAAGCATGCCCAAGTTGAAAGCAAAAATATCCCTCATTAGATTATCCAGGGCCTTGAGGTGCGGGCCGTCTTCCATAGAAATCCTCAGGACAGTTCCATCTTCAGCAACCACACCCCGGTACTTATCAAAAAATGTCTGCCCCGGCTTCGAACTGTACATGTGCAGTCCCCAGAAATTTCCTTCCGAATGCCCCTTCTGAGTCATATATTCCAAAAGCAAGGTCTTTAGGCTCTTTTCCCAGTCCTTCATCAGCGCTTCGCTGTGCTTCATGTTATTCATCAGAAAACGCAAAAAATACGCTTCTCTTTCATGCACATTCTGCGGAATCTCCAACCGCTCTTTTTTAATAAAACCCTTCAAGTTGCTCTGCATTTCATCAACGCCAAGCAAAAACCGATTGAAGTGCCCCAGAAACTCCTTTCTAAGCACGGCCTGAAAAGGAGTATTCTCCAGCGTCACCCGATCCGTGCCGCTCTGAGCGATCACCACCGCATTGTGCATATTCCAAGTAATTCGCGTAAATACTTCAGGCTCCACATTCAGCGCTTCCTTCGAATCTCGGTTTTCCCCCAAATACTTAGCTTTATTTTCTTCCAGATACCTTTCCAGTGTATCCTCCCCCCAATAATACTTTCGGTAGTGGGTGCTGAAGGGCGGCATAATCCGGTAATACTCTCCGACATCCGGCAATACATAACGCTCCAATCCCATGCGCCTCATCATGAAAGCCCGGCCTAATGGTGATGCCGCATTGTCGTAAGCCGGCAAATTCTTCTTCAAGCGCAATGAAGAAGTAAGCTCCGCCAAGCTATACTCCTCAGACGAATTCGCCGCTTTTGTCAACAAAGAAGAGAACTGCCACAGCTTCATAATCGGCTTGGCAAAGTAATCTTTCTCACCCTGGCCGCCGAACTGCTCAAGCACCACCGTAAAAAGGTCACCCATTGAACGGTTCAATAAATACAAAGCAAACTCGCCGCAGTCTCCGACTAAACCCAAAAACTCGTCGGGCTGCCCGCCCAGCTCCGGCACAACCAGCTGCAGAAAATGCAGCACGCCGCCTTCATCGGGCGCAGCCAGTGCCACATCCGGCCTTGCCAGCAGGTTTACAGGCGAACCGATTCTGCGAAGCACTCGGTTGCTTTCCTCAATTTTTTCGGGAGTGGCATAAAACACCTTTTTTCGGTCCTGCGAATGCTCCAACGCCAAATCGCCAGCCTCCGAAACCTGAAGCTCAGGCAATTGATTTTTATCGGTTTTTTCGAAAGCACTGTCAATACCAGCACCTGTTCCGGCATTTCTTACCGTTTCGCTTTTGCTAAAGTTAATAAAATCGTCTTCCAGTTCGTAACTAGTCCGTATGTGCCGCGCCTCCGAAATCATTTTCTGCTTGACTAGAGCAATGCGCTCAAAATAAACTGAGCGGGTGGCGGGATAATACGCTGAAGGCGGAACTATCCGATAAGCTTGAACCACTGAACTTTTTCCTTCGTGCAGCCGCCTTTTGCTTCGCTTCCCGGCATACAAAAACATGTTTTTTCCGTTGCAAGCTTCAGACCTAAAA
>JAKSBZ010000033.1 GCA_022360875.1 Cytophagales bacterium
ACTTGACAGAGCCAAAAAGGATTTATTAAGAAGATTAGAAAAACATTTTAAAGAAACAGATCAACAACAAAACAGACATTTAGCAATGCGCTATGTTGCTCATTTCTTAAATAATAATCCTATGCCTGGATTTGAACTACCATATACCATTGCTCAAAAAATACTCCCGACAATTACTTTAGAACAAGTAAATAAACTTTCGAATCAATGGATATCAGATGAAAATATTGTAATAAAAATAACTGGCCCAGAAAAAGAAGGCATTAAGATTCCTTCGAAAGAAAAAGTTCTAGAAATTTTAAAAGAAACAGAAACTACAAAATATGAAGCTTATGTTGATAAGGTAAGTAATAAGCCTTTGATAGAAAAAATACCTACAGCAAGTAAAATTATTAGCGAGAAAAAAAATCAAAAACTTGGAACTACAGAATGGACTCTTTCCAATGGTATAAAAGTTGTTATAAAACCTACCAAATTTAAAGAAGATGAGATTTTAATCTCTGCTTTTAGTAAAGGTGGAAGCTCTTTAAGCATCACCCAAGATTTAATTTCAACACAATTTGCTACAACAATAGCTAGACAGAGTGGTGTTGGCTATTTCTCATTAATAGAACTACAAAAGATGCTCACTGGAAAAGTTGTAAATGTAGGACCATATATTTCGGATCTTTACGAAGGCTTCAGTGGCAGTTGCGCTCCTAACGATTTGGAAACAGCTATGCAGTTAGTGTATCTATACTTTACAAATCCTCGATTCGACAAAACAGCTACCGATGCATTTATGACCCGATACAAAGCTTTTTTACAAAATAAATCATCGAACCCAAACACTGTATTTAGAGATTCTATTTCATTTATTTTATCAGATCGACATCCTCGCAAAACACCCCTTACTACAGAAAGATTAAACTTGGTTAATCTACAAAAAGCAAAAGAAATATATCTTAACCGCTTTGCCGATGCCAGCGATTTTATTTTCGTATTTATAGGAAATATAAATATAGAAAAAGCAAAAGCTTTA
>JAKSBZ010000203.1 GCA_022360875.1 Cytophagales bacterium
AGACGGGGTGCTTATTCAGGGCATATACCCGAACGGTACTAAAGCCTATTATGGTGTTGGGCTTAGATAAAGTTTTTTAGAAATCAATTTTTAATAAAGAATATAAAAAAGAGACTGACTATGAGTGAGTCTCTTTTTCTTTTTGAAGAAACAAGACATTATGCCAGAAAACCAGCGGCGCCTAGCAGGTTGTATCAATTTTTTGTTCAGCTCACAGCTGTTTATCAGTATCTGTGCGGCGGCCTTTTACTGTGCAGGATTCAAGCTGCAGTTAGGGGCGTTGAATGGCCTTTCTGTTTTGCGGGTAGTATTGGTGTTTGCCGGGACGCTGGCAGTTTACAACATTACGGGGTTTGTGATGCGGTTTGGAATAGTTTCGCTGGCGCGGTGGCTGAAAAAACGAACGGCGCTTATGCTGGCCGGAGCATTGCTGGTTCTGGCGGTGCTGGTGTTTCTTCCCATCCAAATGCTGGACTGGAAAGAAATCTGCTACCTAGGCATGCTGGGGCTGGTTTCTTTTTTATACAATTTCCCGGCAGATCTGGAACTTCCCGCTCCTCCGCTGCGCTCAGTGCCGCTGATTAAAATTGTGCTTATAGCGTTCGTCTGGGCAAACCTGGGGGCAGTTTATCCTGCGGTAAGTATGGACGAGATGCTGGGCTGGAAGAATTTCTTCTATTTTTTGACATTCTTTTCATTCATTTTTTCCATCACCCTTCCTTTCGACATCCGGGACTATTACAAGGACGAGAAGGCGCGGCTTCTGACATTTCCCCGGTTTATCGGCATACGAAAAACCAAGCAGTTGAGCATTGTTGCCTGGCTGTGTTTTTCGCTTTTCAGTTTTTTGGTGTCCGTGAGTCTGTGGAAAATTATAGTTCTTAGTTTATTCGGTATTCCGCTGCTGCTGTTTTCGTCTCCCCGGCATTCGCATTTGTATTACACAGGGCTGGTTGACGGACTGATTTTGCTGCTGAGTGTGCTTTTGCTGCTCAATTAGCCTTTCCATTTCAACATAGGCGCCGAACGGCTTCTCCTCCGGCGAAGCAGAGGGCTTTCGTCATAGAACTTTTTAATCACCTCGGTGAGCTGTTCGTTTTCCAGCAGAAAACCGTCGTGTCCGTAGTCCGAATCGATGGCGGCAAAGCGGGCTCCCTGGATATGACTGGCAAGAAAGCGCTGTTC
>JAKSBZ010000219.1 GCA_022360875.1 Cytophagales bacterium
AAGCGGTTGCCTGTGATTCGTTGCTGGATACTAACAATGTATTTTATCGCTTCAGACATTTCATAAAAAAAGAAGCGTACAACAAAATGCCGGGAAGGATCCGCATGAATATTATGGCGCGTCCGGTTTTGGGCAGAGAGTTTTTTGAGCTGCTGAGTTTGGCGATATCCGCTGTGAATGGGTGCGAAATGTGCGTGACCTCGCACGAAGCTTCGCTAAAACAGCTGGGGAGCTCCGATGAGCGCATTTTTGATACAATCAGGTTGGCTTCTGTTCTGGTAGGGCTGGACAAAATCATTTAAGCCAATTTTCTGCGACAAGCAGAGACATATAATCACTTACAAAATTCTTTGGACCATGAAAAATGCAATCGGACTTGACAAAGACAAAGCCCATGAACTTTCGAATCAGCTGAATGAGTTGCTGGCCAATTTCCAGATGTATTATCAAAACCTTCGCGGGTTTCATTGGAATGTAACTGGGCAGAATTTCTTTGAGCTGCATGCAAAGTTTGAAGAGCTTTATAACGAGGCGCAGGAATCTATTGATGAAATCGCCGAGCGGATTCTGACGCTGGAGAATACACCGCTGCACACTTTTTCGGATTATGAGCAAGTGGCTGAAATTCCTCCTGCCCGCGATGTGACTGACGGCTATAAATGCGTGCTGAAAGTGGTGGAAAACTTGAGCGTGTTGCTGGCGAAAGAGCGTGAGATTCTGGATATGGCCGATGAGACAGGAGACGAGGGGACCAACTCGCTGATGTCGGATTATATTGCCGCGCAAGAAAAAGTTACGTGGATGCTTTCGGCTTATTTGAAGTAAGCGAGGGATAAGGCACAAAAAAAGCCCTGTCGGTTATTGGCCGCAGGGCTTTTTTTTGACGCGTATAATTTTTTCATGAATGTTTGAGGATTAGCTGTTTGACACATTCCATCCAAAGCGCAGTGTCATTGAGGCTTTCCACCAGATCCCATTGTTCGCCTCCGGCCTCAATGAATTCTTCTTTGAACTCTTCGCCCACTTCGATGGTTGTTTCCAGGCAGTCGGCCACAAAGGCTGGAGAAAAGGCGAGCACCTTTTTCTTTCCCTGTGCAGGGAGCGCTTTAAACACATCTTCGGCATAAGGCTGGATCCAAGGCTCTTTACCCAGGCGCGACTGAAAGCAAACTGTGTACTGGTCTTCCGAAAGACCGAGCTCTTCGGCCAGCAGTCGAGTGGTTGCAAAACACTGCGCCCGGTAGCAGTACTGATTTTTCTTGTGGTAAGCTGAGCAGCAATTGTTGTTCAGCTTGCAATGGCCTTCTGTTGAGGCTTTGCGGATTTGCCGTTCCGGCAGCCCGTGGTAACTGAAGATAAAGTGGTCGTAGTTGTTTTTGTCCATCCATTCCTTTCCGCGTGCGGCGAAGGCTTTGATGAACAGCTCTTCGTCAAAGAATTTGTGAAGGAACTTGACCGTCGGAATGACTTGCCAGGTTTTTAGCACATCGTTTACTTTTTCAAAGACAGAGCCGGTGGTTGCCGAAGCATACTGCGGAAACAGCGGCAGAACTAATATCTCGCTTACTTTTTTGTCTTTCAGTTGCTCCAGCCCTTCACGGATGCTTGGCGACTGATAGCGCATGGCCAGGGCAATTTCGTAGCCTTCCTGAAGCTCTTTGCTGAGTTGTTCGGCTAAGTCTTCGCCGTAAAACTTAAGCGGCGATCCCCGTTCCTCCCAAAGCTGCTGATAGGTTGCGGCTGATTTGGGTGCACGAAACGGTGCAATGATTAGGTTGACGAGCAGCCAGCGTGAAAAATACGGGATATCGATGACCCGTCCGTCCATTAAAAACTCCTGCAGGTATTTCCTGACATCGGATGTCTTCGGGCTGTCGGGGGTTCCCAGGTTCACCAACAGCACTCCTTTTTTATTATTTACTGTTAACGCCATTATTTTTCTTGCTGAGTAAAAAAAAACGCCTGCCGAAGCAAGCGTAAATATACTGTTAATATTTTTAAATTCAGGTTACAGCTGCGCGATAACTGTTTGTCCTCCTTTTGTTTTCTGGTCAATGTCCACGCAGATTTCCGCGTCCATTGGAAGGAAAACGTCCACCCGCGAACCGAATTTGATGAATCCGTATTCTTTGCCCTGTTCGGCCGCGTCGCCTTCGTCCACATACCAGCGGATGCGTCTGGCTAAAGCTCCGGCGATTTGTCTGACCAGTATTTCCACTCCGTCTTTTTCGATAACCATCGTGGTGCGCTCGTTTTCGGTGCTTGCCTTCGGATGCCATGCTGCCAGGTATTTGCCGGCGTGGTATCTGAATAGCGTTATGATGCCGCTCATCGGAAAACGGTTATTATGTACGTTTACCGGCGACATAAAAATTGAAACCTGTTTTCTTTCTGCCTGAAAGTATTCTTTCTCGATAGTGTTTTCGATTACCACGACTTTTCCGTCGGCCGGCGCCAGTATGCAGTTGTCTTTTTTGTTGATTTTGATATTGGGCAAGCGGAAGAACTGGAGAACAATAAGAAAGAGAACTACGCTGAAGAAAATCGACACATTTACTGCTAACTTTGCATCAGGAAAAAAATAGGTCAGACCGTAGTTAAAAATGATTAAAGCAAGTGATAATGTGATAAGCAGAGATTTCCCTTCTTTATGAATAGTCATTGGTTTTATTTGAATTTTTAATGTAGGGTACTTTCATTAGTCGTTCCCCAAACGTTAAGATTCTTGAAAATTATCTTAAACCCCATAAAAAAACAAGCATTCAATAATAAATGCTTGTTTTTTTTATGCGTGATATTGATAAATTAAAATCCTCCGCGGAATTCATAGGCTTTTGCTATTTTGTCCACTGCCACTATGTATGCCGCTATGCGCATCGGCACGTTGTATTTCTGAGAAGCAGCGTACACATTGTTGAATGCCGCCCGGATCGTTCGGTCTGAGCGCCTGTTCACTCGCTCGCGGGTCCATTTGTAACCCAGCCGGTTTTGCACCCACTCGAAATACGAAACTGTAACGCCTCCGGCATTGGCCAGAATGTCTGGTGCCACCATTATTCCTTTTTCGTTGATAAGCGCGTCGGCTTTAGATGATGTTGGGCCGTTGGCTCCTTCAACTATAAGCTTAGCTTTAATCTTGTTGGCATTGTGCGGAGTGATAACGTCTTCAGTTGCCGCGGGAACCAGTACATCTGCCTCCAGCGTAAGCAGATCTTCTCCGGCAATTTGTTCCGCCTCCGGAAAACCCTCCAGCAGTCCGTTGTTTTTTCCGCGGTACTCAATTGCTTTTTTGATGTCAATCCCTTCCTTATTGTAGTAAGCGCCGCTGATGTCGCTTATGGCAACAACACAGCAACCTCTTTCCTGCAACAGCAAAGCAGCGTGAGAGCCAACGTTTCCGAATCCCTGAACGGCCACTGTAGCTTTGTACGGGTTGATCTGGAGCTTTTCCATTGCCGCCAGGGCAGAGATCATCACGCCCCTGCCGGTAGCCTCGGTGCGGCCCAGCGAACCGCCCAGAAACAAGGGCTTGCCGGTGACAACACCCGTAACGGTTTTTCCTTGGTTTCTCGAGTACTGGTCCATCATCCAGGCCATTTCCCGGGGTCCGGTTCCCATGTCCGGAGCCGGAATGTCTTTGTCCGGCCCGATTACGTCATTCATAGCAGTGGTGAACGCGCGGGTAAGGCGCTCGATTTCTCCCGGCGACATATTGCGCGGATTGCATTTGATTCCGCCCTTGGCGCCGCCGTAAGGTATATCCACTACAGCGCACTTCCAGGTCATCCAGGCGGCCAGTGCTTTTACCTCGTCCAGGTTCACTCCCATATCGAATCGGACGCCTCCTTTGGTCGGTCCCATGATTTTGGAATGGATCACGCGGTATCCTTCGAACACTTCAATTCTGCCATCGTCCATCGTGACAGGCAGCGATACGATTACTTGCTTGTCGGGCGTTTTCAGAATGTTGTATAATTCATCACTGATTCCCAGGATCTCAGCGGCCAAGTCGAATCGGGACATCATCGATTCGAACGGATTCTCTTTGTCTTTTATTGGCGCAGGTTCAATGTATGACATAATCAAGTTGGTAATATTGGCGTTTATTTCTGATACTAAATTAGGGAAATGCGATTAATTATCACGTTTAATTTCAAATTTATTAAGAGAAATATTTTACTACTTTCAAGAAAGCTACGATGAACGGAGCGGCCAGCAGAAGCCCGTCGAAGCGGTCCAGGAATCCTCCGTGGCCGGGCAGCGAGTTTGCCGAGTCTTTGATGGATATGCTTCTTTTGAACAGCGACTCGATCAGGTCGCCGTAGGTGCCTGTAATGACGATAATAGCCGACATGCAGAGCCACTGCCACGGAAGAATTTCGGTGATGCAGAAGCTCAGGCAGTAAGCGACGATCATGGAAAGACATGCGCCTCCGATGAATCCTTCCCACGACTTTTTAGGCGAGACTCGCTCGAAGAGTTTTGTGCGGCCGAAGTTGACCCCGGCAAAGTAAGCGCCGGTGTCGCTGGCCCAAAGCAATACTAGAATACCGGTAACCAGCATCCAGTTGTAGTGGCCAAAGCTGTAGGCGATTACATTGAGCAACGAGAAGGGAAGCGCGATGTAAATGATTCCCATGAAAGTAAAAGCGATATTGGTGAAGGGTTTTTTTTCTTCTTTTTTATACAGCTTTACCAAGAAGGAGATGAACATTATGGGAACGAGCAGAAAGAGTGAGTCGGAGGGCAGTATTCCTTTTTGAATAAAGAAAGTGGTCATGTACAGAAGAGCGCCGCAAATAGTTCCGTAGGTTTTAAGCGGGATTTGGTCGTCTAGTTTTACCAGTTTGTAAAACTCCTGCTGAGCAAAAACCGTAATGAAAAGGAATATTCCGAAATATCCCCACTCGCTCCATATTATCAGTCCAATCATTATGGCAATACCCAACAAGCCCGTTATTACTCTTTGGGTTAGATTATTAAACCTCGCTAACATCTGTTGAATTTAAATTTGTGATATGTTTACACATGTAAAATAAGGAAAATTCAATCGCAATCACTAAGAAAAACAGGCTAATCCCTTATGGCGCTGCCTTGCGCAGGATTTTTCGCATTTGCGGATATAAAAAAACCAACCGGCGAGATGCGAAGGTTGGTCCTTTGGGTGCTTGCTGACTTTGTTTATTCCTTGTATTCAATATTTGCCAGTTCTTTTTCGATATGGTAAAGCCCGATGCCGTCATGCCCCATGATGTCGAAAAGTTTGAGAATCCTGCGGGCTGTGTATACCTCTTCGCGCTGCTCAGCCAGGAACCAGTCCATGAACTCAGCTGTTGAGTAGTCCTGAAATTTTTCGGCGAGTCCTGCCAGTCCGTTGATGGATTTGCTTATGGCAATTTCCTGTTCGAGCATGTACTCGAACACCTGGCGGAAGGAGTCGAAGTCCTCTTTGGCTGGGTTTACTTTTCCCGGAGAGGCTTTGCCTCCAACATTGTCTATGTAGCGGTAAAATTTCTTCATGTGTTCGCGCTCCTCATCCGACTGATTCATGAAAAACTCATAAGCATGGTCAAAACCGTTTTGCCTGCACCACGAAGCCATGGCCATGTAGTTGTGGCAGGATTGGTTTTCCAGCATGATCTGTTTGTTCAGCGCGGCTTCAACCTCAAGGGTTATGGAGCGCTCTTGTGTAAGTAGGTCTTTCATATTTGCGGTTTTTTGAAGGGGAAAAAGGGGTGTTGTGCACACGGTTAAACGTATAAAACATCACATTTGTTTTTTTGTGGAAGCCGCGGATAACTATTTGAAACGAGTCTAAACGAGCAGCAGCGGCGGTTTGGAACGTGAAGATATATTGCGGCAGTGAGGGTGCTGCCCAGAGCTTTTTTTGCTGTATGCGAAAAAAGCCCGCGTTTCGGCGGGCTTTGGTGTTTCAGCTTAAATGCCTGGATTATTTGCGAAGCTGCACTCTTAGCACCTGCAGCTTATCGTTTTCTTTGATCTGAATGAGGTAATAGCCGTTTTCCTGAGCGCCCAAGTCAATCTGGATACGTTCTTTTTCCGTTTGTGTTTTCTGCAGCACGCGGCCGTCCAGACTGAATATTTTGATATCCTTGGTGCCGCTGCCGCTGAACTCAATGGTAACAAAGCGATCGGTTGGATTCGGGTATGCCGATGAGGCATTGTTCTTCTCTGCGCCTAATAAGCTTGCCACGCGAATGCTGATCACTTTTTCTGCATAGTTGTAGCGGTCTGTGCTTTTTACAGAAGCTTTTACAACGGCCTCTCCTACTCCAACTACAGTCACCTGAGGACCGTTTAGTTTTACGGCTTCGCCGCTTTCCAGCGAGTACTCGACCTTGGCATCCGAAGTAGAGAAAGCGGTAAGAAGAAACGGAGGCGTTGCCGTGTTGACAGTCAGGTTTTCGAAGTGCTCGAACGTCGGTGATACCTTTTCAGAACCGTTTACCTTAACGGAAATGATTTTCTCTGCTCCGGTGTGGGTGTTGGTTTCCTCCACAAACGCCCGGACTTGCACTTCTCCCGCGCCTCTTGGGTATATTAAACTGGACCGGATTTCGGCAACGTCTTTACTGCCGGACAATATTACGTATTGCACTTTTGCCGGCGAATTGGAATCAGCAGTTAGCGGCTGCGGATCGTCGCCTGCAAAGAGGTTCATGTTGTTGAAATGGCTGATTGTCGTTTTGGTTTTTGTCTGAGACTCATTGACGGTTACGCTGACGATTTTCTCATTGCTTTTAAATGCCTCAGTAGCCTCTACAAAAGCCTTGATCTTGGCGGTTCCGGCTTTTACGGCGGTCAGTTCGGCTCCGCTGATTGTTACGGCGATTCCCGATACAACCTGGTATTTCATCTTGGCGTCGGAGTCTGAGTGAGCAGACAGAACGTACGGTTTCTTTCCGACTGCAAGGGACAGATCGCTGAAGTTTTTGATGAGCGGCGTCTGCTTGCTGTTGTTTCCGAAAACAGTCAGTTTGATGGTTTTATCGGCCTTTGTGAATTTGTCTGTAGCCTCGACAAATGCTTTGATTTTTGCTTCGCCGGCTTTTTTTATGATTGCCTTCGCGCCGTTTAGCGTGATTACGTCCTTGCCCGACAGCACCGTGTATCTTACTTTGGCATCAGAGTTTGATTGTGCGGTGAGCCAGAAGCTTTTTTTGTCTAGATCTTTGCTTAGGTTTTCAAAATCTGTGATAGCGGCCTGCTTTATTTCCCCGCCGCTTTCGACTGTCAGTGTAATGGTTTTTTCGGCGGGAAGGTAAGTGTCGGTTTCCGAAACGGAAGCCTTTATCT
Organism: Cytophagales bacterium; assembly: GCA_022360875.1. Lineage (GTDB taxonomy): Bacteria > Bacteroidota > Bacteroidia > Cytophagales > Cyclobacteriaceae > JAKSBZ01. The sequence goes on from JAKSBZ010000219.1 coordinate 7,318, forward strand.
CCGCAGTGCCTGCTTTCAGAATGGTGACTTTCGCGTTTTTCAGTCCCGCCACTTCGCCGCCGCTTATCAGCGAGTAGCTGATTTTGGCGTCGGAGTTTGAATAAGCGCTCAGCACAAAGCTGCCGTCAGCGGCTTTTTTGCTCAGGTCTTCAAAATGGCTGATGGTTGGAGTCGTTTTTTCTGTTTCAGCTTTTTTGGAAAAAACTTCTAGAATGCCTAAGTATTCAGCGTTCTCATCATCAGTAACTTTAATATTTATTCTGTAGGCGCCTGCTTTCAGGGGTTCGCTTGTATAAAGCTCTCTGCCTGAAATGCTGAATTTGCTCCCGTCTTCCTGATCTTTAACAATGGAAAAATTGAAAGACAAGTCACTTGGATCTTCGTCCACAGCCAACAGTATACCTATTTTTGTGCCTGCAGGATCGCTTTCATTTACTGACGCGTTACTGATAGCCAAGGTGCTTGGAGCATCATTGTTATCTGAAATGTTAAGATCATAAACGTTTTGGTAAAAGATATCGGAAGGGTGTTTTTTGTGAGCGGCTTTCACTACGATTTTTGCCTTTTTTGCCTGTTCGTAGTTTAATGGCTTTGTGCTGTAGATTCTTGATACTAGCTTTTCTGTCCCGTCTGGGTTCGTTCCAATTTTTACCTGTTCGATGCGGAAAAAGTCATTATCGAATTTCCCAGCTTCCAGGGACAAGTCATATTGGTAGTTCAGATAGGTAGTGTCTCTGTGTGTGATCACTTTATTTTCGTATAGCTTTTCATACCATACTTTTACATTGAAGAGTTTGACGTCCCCGATTTTTAAATTGTTTTGATTTTCAGCTATTGCATCAATACAGTTAAAATCAATATTTTCCACCAATTTGACTCCTTCAGGCAAGTCGTAGCGAGCAAGCGTAAATTCTTTGGTTATTTTTCCTCCGTAGACGTCATAGGCTTCAACCAGAATTTTATAGTCGTTCAATGTTTCTCGGTCAAACAGATCCTCTGAAGAGATAAGCGTTTTTCCATTGATTATTCTGAAGGAAGAGTTGTACGGGTAGTTCGGGTTTTCAGGCAGGCGAAAATAAACTTGGTCGTTGTCTGGGTCTCGGCCTGAAAATTCGCCTAT
>JAKSBZ010000159.1 GCA_022360875.1 Cytophagales bacterium
TTCACACAGACGCACAAACCCGGCGCTCTTCTATGGCCGAAAAAGCTCAAAAAAAGACGGTGTTTTTTCGGAACCTTTCCCCTGAGCGGACATGAAGAATTGAAATTAAAAAGAAATAACCATTCGTTTACACGAATACTGCAATAAGCGCATTAATTATAGCATCTATTTAAATTGTCACACACACTTGCCCCCGAATTTCACTTCCCGCGAAATCGGAGGATATTTTTTTTCAACAATAAAAAAAAGCTCCCAGAGGGAGCTTTATGAGTAGATTTAAGGGGGAATCTAACCAAAACTGTCTTTTTGCACTGCCTTGTGCAGAACAATATTGACTGCTTGCACATAAAAACTTTTGCGCAGGTTAAGCATGCCCACTGCATTTTTTATAGCTCATAAAATATTTTACTCATCCCGCAGCGCCTCCACCGGATTGACCCGCGCAACCTGCAGGCTGTGGTAGCTGACAGTCAGGCCGGCAACCAGCCAAACAATCAGAAAAGCAACGAAAAATACAAATGGTGTAATTTCGGCAGCATAAGAAAACTGCACCAGCCATTTTTTCAGCAACCAGAAGCTAAGCGGAAAGGCAAAAAGCCCTGCAAAGAAAATTTTCTTGCTGAAACTGAAAAAAAGAATGCGAAGAATATCGCTGAACACTGCGCCGTGCACTTTCCTTACACCCATTTCTTTGGTGCGTTGTTCAACCGTGTAAGCACTTAAAGCAAAAAGCCCCATGGCCGAAAGCACGAATGCAATAAGCGAAAACCCGCCGATCAAATTTCGGAAACGGTACTCGTCATCGTATTGCTTAAGCAATTCGTCAGTCAAAAAATTGTAGCGAATCGGGTCGCCGTCATATACTTTATTCCAAACTGTTTCGATTTTTTGGACGGCCTCATGTGCAGATACATTTTTCTTCAAGCGAATGGCGATTGTACACCACTCTGTAAAGAATTTTGATTTGTCTTTCATCGGCATGACAATCATCGGTTTGATTTTTTCATGCGCGCTCTGAGTAACAAAATCCTTAAGCACTCCGGCCACCTCAAACGTACCCATGAAGTTCTTAATGCGTTTTCCGCGAAAACTTTCCCAATGCTGTTCCTTCATGAAGGTTTCGTTTACATAAACAACTCCACTCTCTCGCCGTAAAAGTTCTTCCGATTTTTCCACAAACTGCAAACCGTAAAACTGCGCAAAGTTCTTTTCCACTCCCCAAGTATTGGCGATAATTTCAACGTTCTTATCGTTCTCCATATAAAAGTTGATGCCTCCGTCCACCGCATTAATCGGAGAAGCCGACTGAGTCACCCCCTCGACTTCAGCAAGACTTTGCAATTCATTTTTCAGCGCCTCAACACGGTCATTCTGCTGGGTAAAATCCAGATCCAAAAACAAGATATTTTCCTTGCCATAGCCCAAATTTCGGTTCTGAATGAATCGAAGCTGCTCGTTGATCACCAGTGCGGCAATGAACAGCATCATAGCAATAGCAAACTGCACAACCGTTAAACTTTTTTGGAAAAACGGCTTCTTTACACCAAAAGAATTCCCGCCGTGCAACACTTCAACCGGATTCAGCGATGCCAGATAATAAGCTGGAAGCACCGCGCCCAATACACTGACAATTAACACCAGCAGAAACAGGAACGGAAAAAGAAATTCTAAACCAAAAGCATATAGACTAATCGAACGTTCGCTAATTGCATTCAGCAGCGGCGCGGCTATTTCCAATATCAGCAGCGACAGTAAAGTGGCCGTGACTGTAAGTATAACCGCTTCCAGAAAAAACAAACGAACAAGCTCTCCAGTCGATGCTCCGGACGCTTTTCTCAACCCGATTTCCTTGGCTTTCAAACTGGCTTGGGATATTCCCATACTGATAAAATTAGCCACGGCAAGCAGCAAAATCAGCAAAGCAATGCTCGAAAAAATCAGAGTGCGCATTTTCAGCGTATGCGTTTGGTTGATGGCATACAAAGGCTTGAGCCAATAGTTCGTCTCTTTGTTCTGTCTGAGGAATTCTTCCTCCGTTTGATTCCAAGCTTTTGCATACTGCTTCGCGAAGAAAAGCCGCAAGCCGTCTTCAATACGCTGGGCGTCCTCCGGCGTTTTGACCTTAAAATAATTGGTGACATAAAATATGCTCCAGCTTATTTCTTGGCTGACATCGGATGCATCTCTACGGCAAACAGCCTCAAACAACAAATGACTCCGGCTTGGCGGATCATTAATTATCCCCTTAACCACATAATCTCTGCCCCCAAAGGATAATGTTTTATCCAGCAGCGTTTTAGGTTTAGAAGAAAGCTTTTGGGCAAAAGACTTCGTCAAAACAACTGCATTCGGGTGTTTGAGCACTTCATCGGCTTTTCCCTCCAAAAAATCATAGGAGAAAAACGTAAAGAAATTCGGGTCGGCAAAGACCATTTCCACGCCGCCAAATTTTCTTGACCCTAGGCTTGCAATAACTTTTCGATTTCCAATCCTCAAATTCTCATAAATTGCCTCATGCCGGCTCAGAAGCTCTTGCCCCAAGATCCCCGGAGAATTTGTCATTTCCCAGCTTTCAAACTTCCCTTCCCGCTCTCGGCTCGCCCCTCTGCTATACCGGTAAATCTGCTCGCCGTCCTTGTGAAAACGGTCGTAGGTGGACTCGTGATACACCCACAGCCCGGTGTAGAGACACACGGCCAAAGCCACCGAAAGCCCGGCAACATTCACGAATGTGTAAAGCTTGTTTTTGTATAAATTCCTGAATATGAGTTTTAGGTTGAAGAGAAGCATCTAGTTTTATTTGAAATTTTTAAAGTCATGAAAAAACTTACTCATCCCGCAGCGCCTCCACCGGATTGACCCTCGCAACCTGCAGGCTGTGGTAGCTAACAGTCAGGCCGGCAACCAGCCAAACTATCAGGAAAGACAATAGAAAAATAACCGGCGAAAGCTCAATCGTATAAGCAAACTGCTCCAGCCATTTATTCATACAATAGTACGCTACAGGAAACGCAAGCACGGCACTCCAGCCAACCAGCTTGCTGAGATCCCAGAACAGCATGTTGAAAATTTCCCTCAGACCGGCTCCGTAAGTTTTTCGGACGCCGACTTCCTTGGTGCGTTGCTCGGCCGTGTAAGCGCTCAGCGCAAACAAACCGACCAACGCCAGACAAACCGAAAGAACGGCGTAAACAGCAACCAATTTCTGAAACCGGAATTCCCGCTGGTGCTGCCGTATGATGCTTTCGGAAACAGTGGTGAAGTTTATCGGATCAAAAGGAAACAAGCGCTTCCATGCGGCTTTAACCTGGCCCAGCGTCTCCATAAACGCGCTGCCCGTCTTCATGCTAACGGCTACAGTCTGAAACTCGCGCATCTCCTTCGCTATCTCCTCGTCCGGATATACCAGCACCACAAGAGGTTCCGGCTTTCGATATATCGAAGAAAAAACAAAGTCGCTTAATACGCCAACCACCGGAAACTCTTCTTTTCCATAATTTACAAGGACTTTTCCTTCTATTGAAGCCCACCGGCTTTCCTTAAAAAAACGCTCGCTGACATAAACCACAGTTCTTGAGCTATATTCCACGCCTGTTTTCTCCTCCAAAACGCTCAGCTGGTACAAATCAGCAAAGCCCTGTTGTACTTCCCATATTGACACACGAATAAATTCATCCGGCGCGCTTTTTTCAATGAATGATGTGCGCATATTTATTCGATTTATTTCATCACTCACCAGACAAGCATTGCCAACTGAACTGCTCTTCCGCAGCTCATTGACAAAAACCTGGGCGTTGCTCAGCTGTTCCTTCCCCTTTAGCTGAAGATGAATAATTCGGTCCGGGGAATATCCGAAATCCCGATGGTTTACAAAATACATTTGACGGGCAATAACAGCAATGCAAATGAGCAAGCCCAAGGCTATGCTAAACTGAAAAACGACGGCGCCTTTCTGAGTCCGTGAATTGCCTCCCGAATGTGCCCGTTTGCCCAGCAGCTCTCTGGGCGTCAGATTGGTGAAATAGAAAAAAGGAAAAACAGCGCTTGCACAGCTGATTAGCAGCGCACAGCACAAAATCCCGCCATAAATCCACTCCGGCTCATATTCATAAATGTTGATGGGAACATCAATAACAGAATTCAGAAAAGGATAAAGCAGCTCAAGAACCACCAGCGCCAGACAGGACGCTGTAAGCGAAAAAACAAGTGCTTCAGTAAAATACAGCCCAAGCACATGCTTACGGGATGCGCCCATCACTTTCCTCAGGCCAATTTCTTTGGTCCGAAGCCTGTAGCGCGAGACACTCATGCTTACATAATTGGACACCGCCAGCAGCAAAATAAGCACCGCCGCGGACACAAAAACCAATACCCTTGTACGGTAGTCGTTGCCTAAATTTAATTCACTCAAGGGATGGAAAAAATAAACTCTGTCCTTCAGGTGTTTATTCATTGCGGACTCATAATCCCAATTATGAGTCTCCACAATTTGCTGGGCCACAAACTTCCGCAATTCGCTCTCGATTCGACGCATCTCCCCAGCATCCGGAATCTTAAAATAGCTGAACACAGAAGTTGACCACCAATGATTATGTGACTTATTTTCTATAAGGCGGACCAGATCGAACCGATATAAATGCGTCCGGCTTGGCGGCGTTTTAAAAAGACCGGAAATAATATATTCATGCTCATGATCCAGCAAAATTGATTTCCCCACCACCTCGCGGCTATCCCCGAAAAGCTTGAAGGCCAAACGTTCGCTGATAGCTACCTTGTGTTTACTGTTCAATACAGTGCGAGGGCTGCCCTTGAGAAGAGGAAAAGTGAAAAACCCGAAAAAAGACGAGTCCGCTTCAACAGCCAAAACCTCATCGACAGTTATCTTATCACATGTTGCCGATACAAGGCTATAATCCACCCGCACATAATCCGTCACTCCGGCATAAGATGCTTCCAGTGCCGAAGCAAAAGGCACTTCGGACGCTATGCCTTCGAAACGTCCATTTTTCGAGTCCACAATAAATTCCACACGGTAAATCTGCTCGCCGTCCTTGTGAAAACGGTCGTAGGTGGATTCGTGGTACACCCACAGCCCGGTGTAGAGACACACGGCCAAAGCCACCGAAAGCCCGGCAACATTCACGAAGGTGTAAAGCCTGTTTTTGTATAAATTCCTGAATATGAGTTTTAGGTTGAAGAGAAGCATAATCGCCTTGTTGCTTTGTACAAAAAAATGATAGTTTATAAATGAGTCCTGCCAAAAAACCTTCCCAAAACATAATCCGCTGAAATACAGAAAAATGAGGTTTTTCATCTGTTCGAAACTGTCTAATAATCCAACAGTGCTGTCGGACTATTCACAGCACCTTCACACAGTCGCACAAGCCCGGCGCTCTTCTATGGCCGAAAAAGCCCAAAAAAAGACAGTGTTTTTCGGAACCTTTTTCCTTGAGCGGGTATAAAAAATTGAAATTAAAAAGAAATAACTATTCGTTCATAAAGACCCTATAATAACTCCATTAATTATAGCATCTCTTCAAATTATTAAGCACACTTGCCCCCGTGTTTCAGTTCCCACGAAACCGGGGGATTTCTTTTTTTTACAGCAATAAAAAAAAAGCTCCCTGAGGGAGCTTTATGAGTAGATTCAAGGGGGGGAATCTAACCAAAACTGTCTTTTTACACTGCCTTTTGCGAAACTATATTGACTGCTTGTTCATTAAACACTATTGCGCAGGTCATGCATGTCCTTTTGTATTTTTTATGACTCTTAAAAATATTTTACTCGTATCTCAGCGCCTCCACCGGATCCTGCCGCGCGACTTTCATACTATGGTACAACACCGTAAGCCAACTGGAGAGCAAGCCAAGCCCGATTGCCGCCGGGATGAACCAGTAGTTAAAGTCAACATGGAAAGCGTAGCTGTCCAGCCAAAGACTAAGGCCCTTGTAAGCAACCGGCACAGCAACAACCGATGCTATGAGGATCAAACGCGTGAATTCATCGGTCATAATTTTCAGAATATCGATCAGTTCAGCGCCGTAAACCTTGCGGACACCCATTTCCTTCACTTTTCGCTGGGCTTTGAAAGCGCTGAGGCTAAACAAACCCAAAAGCGCAATAACCACTGCCAAGCCAGACGCTGCGGAAAAGAGCTTGAAAAGCATCTGGTTGTACACATGTCTCTTGCCCAAGTCTTCTTCCACAAATGTCAAGTCAAAAGCCGAATCGGAAAAAAGGTTCCTCCAGGATTTTTCAACCTGTCCAAGTGTTTCTTCCATGCGTTTTCCGTCAATCTTCAGCGCCAAATAAAAATATGCATTACTCCATTGAGCAACCTGCGTAACTACCAGCGGGGCAACCCCCTGGCTCAAAGGAGCAAAATTGAAATCCTTTAATACGCCGATAACCGTGAATTCACCGTCATATTTTTCGTAACGATATACTTTCTGCCCAACGGCCTCCTCGTTCGACCAGCCAAATTTCCGCGCTAAAGCTTCATTAATCACACATGTACTCTTGTCGGTCCCCAGCTTTTTATTAAAACTTCTTCCTGCCGCCAGCTGCAAATCATATGTCTGCAAGAAATCAGGGTCTGCAATCCAGCAAATCGGATAGAATGCGCCGTCGTTGGTTCCCATATCCTTGGCGACTTTATAATTTTGTGACATACCGATAGTGTACGGCTTAGCATGCACCCCTGCCGCCGACAGCACACCCGGGATTTTCTCCAGTTCTGCCTTTACCGTCTCATACTGGCTTCTCTCCTCGGAGTTCTGAAACATCACATGCACACAGTTCTCCTTGGAATAGCCCAGCGAAACCGTATTCATATAGTTCAACTGACTGAAAACAACCGCTGTGGAAAGCATCAAACCTATGGCAACGGCAAACTGCAGCACCACAAGGATCTGCTGCAGCTCGTGCCGGCCTTTGCCGGATCCTCGCCCGCCGCCGCTCAGGGTATGAACTGCGCTCAACCGAGACAAATAAAACGACGGATATGTGCCGGAAACCAAACCGACCATCAGTACCGCAGCTGCAAAAAACATCCAAAACCAGGCGCTGGAAGCAATGTACAGGTCTATGCTTATTCCGACCAAACTGCTGAAAAACGGACGAGCGAGCTCTACAAAAACCAGACTCAGCAAGCCGCTCAGACCGGCCGTCAGGACAGACTCGGCCAGAAACTGCCTGCGCAAACTCTTCGGCTCTCCGCCGTGCACCTTTCTCAGTCCTACTTCTTTAGCCCGCAAAGCCGACTGCGCAGTGCTCAAGTTAATAAAATTGATTACAGCCAAAATAAGGATAAACAAACCGATCAGCAGAAAAAGGTACAAGCGCGTTTTCCCCGTATTCGTAAACCGGTCCTCCTCAATGGGCTGCAGAAAGCCTCGGTACTGGGCTTTCTCATACAAATAGCGTAAATCTTTATCGTCTTCCTTATGCTTCGCTTTTAATATAAAATCAATCGTGCGGTCTTCTATGTCCGTCACGCTTTCCGGATTCCTAATCAAAAAATATGTCGCGTAGTTCCAGTTATTCCAGTCATCAGAATCAACCGGCTTATAGAACGGGTAGACGAACTCAGCCTTGTGAAAAGTCGAATTGCTCGGCGGATCTTTCATCACGCCGGTCACTTTGTACTCTTCTTTATACTGCATGCGAACCACTTTCCCAACTGCCGAGCCCTGCGGAAAAAGCTTGCGGGCTGTCGATTCAGACAATACAATCGAATGCTTATCGTTCAGCACTTCACTCGGTCTTCCCTCCAAAAGCTCAAGCGCGAAAACCTCGAAAAAATTCCTGTCGCCGGAAAGGCCGGCACTGGTTTTTATTTCCGTTTCACCGTAACTAAGAAATGTATCCCACCTTTTTTCTGTCCGCACAAAACCGTCTACTTGAGGAAAATAGTTCTGCGCAGCCAAACCCAGAGGCGCCGGAGTAGTCTGCTGCATGTAGGTGCTGCCATCTTCATTCGTGCTTTTGTTGTAAACACGGTAAATCTCTCCTTTCCGGTGATGGAAACCGTCGTAGCTAAGTTCATGATTCGTCCAAAGAACAATCAGCATGAAGGCCGCAAGACCCAGCGCAAGTCCGAAAACATTGAGCAGACTATGCAAAATATTATTATAGAATTTCCGAAGAGCAATTTTTAAATTAAACAGGTAACAACTCAGGTAAATAATTTACCTTGATCAATTTTTAATATATAAATATAATTTTTTATCTTTTGACATGAATATGAGCGAAAATGTACTATCCGACAAAGAACTTATAGCAGAGCTTCGGGCAGAGAATGCCGAACTCCGGAGGCAGCTCCAGGAAGTTACGGATAAATTGAATTTGGCTCTTCAGATGATTGAAAAATTAACAGTTAAAAAAAACAGCAAGAACAGCAGCATTCCGCCATCTCAGGATCCTAACCGGCCAAGAAAAACGAACAGCCTGCGAAAGAAGGGCTTGAAACCCTCAGGGGGGCAGGCCGGGCATAAAGGCCACACGCTTAAGGCTGTAGAAACTCCTGATGAAATTCACGACCTGAAGCCGAATTTTTGTGGAGCTTGCGGAAATTTGTTCTCAAAAAAGAACCTATTTTACTTGACGAAAAGGCAGCAAATTGATGTGCCTCCCATCGCTCTTCATACCACAGAGTTTCGTCAGTTTATAGGGGTATGCAGCTGCGGAAATCACCAGAAAGCCAGCTTTCCTCAAGGAGTCAATGCCCCCGTACAATACGGTCCCAATATAGAAGCGCTTGTAGGTTATCTTTCCAGCTACCAATATCTTCCGTACCAACGGATGACCGAGCTGTTCAAAGATTTATTTGGTGTTTCTTTAAGCCAAGGGACAGTTGACAATATGTTGATTCGCCTATCTGAAAAGGGAGCCAAAGTTTATGAAGGAATTCGCCAAAAGCTTGAAAACTCAGAAAAACCGGTAGGTGCTGACGAGAGCTCTTGTCATGTTGACGGCGAAATTTATTGGGCATGGGTTTGGCAAAACGATGACTACAGCTATTTGGCAATGTCTGAAAACCGCGGAAAAAAAACGGTAGATGAGAACTTTTCAAAAGGGTTTCCCCGGACAGTTCTTTCCTCTGACCGATGGCCCTCTCATCTTAATACTCCGGCAAAGGCGCACCAAATCTGTATGGCCCACATTCTTCGGGAACTGGAATATTTGGAAGCGCTTGAAAAACATCCATTTGTTATGCAGCTTCAGAAATTATTAAGGAAGGCCATTCAGGCAAAAAAAGAACACAGAGTTTTTGCTCCTGAAGCGCCTCAAGCAAAGGCGATGGAAAGAGAGCTTACCGAATTGCTCGCCCAGGGAATTGATAAAGAAAAATATCCCAAAACAAATACGCTGCAACATTCTCTTATTAGATTAAGGGCCGCAATTTTCCCATTTTTATATCACGAAAACCTTGCGCCCGACAACAACGCTTCAGAGCGGGCAATTCGAAATGTCAAAGTAAAACAAAAAGTTTCCGGTCAGTTTAAAACTGGGCAGAACCGATTTGCCGTGTTAAGATCTATTGTTGATACTTTAAAAAAACAAGGGAAAGATATTTTTGACTTCTTGGTGAACTTAGCCAAGACCCAGCCCCAATGGAGCTGGGATACCTGAGTAGTTACCCTTTATTTAATGATCTGATGTTTACGATTAACTCCATATTAAAGTATTCCGAAGTGACTTCCGATCCTTTTTCCGTAACTTTAGTATTTTCAATACTGTACGATTTACTAATACTTTTTAACAAA
>JAKSBZ010000119.1 GCA_022360875.1 Cytophagales bacterium
GATGCAGTGAGCACTGGTGGCACAGGCGGATGTGATGGAGTAGTTCACACCTTTGATTTTGAAAGGAGTAGCCAGACAGGCAGACACAGTATTACCCATGGTACGGGTAACACGGTAGGGCCCAATACGCTTGACACCTTTCTCACGCAGAGTATCGGTGCTCTCGACGATGTTAGCGGTAGATGCACCGCCGGAAGCGGCAATCAGGCCGGTGCGGGGGTTGGAAACCTGGTCTTCAGCCAGACCGGCATCGGCAATGGCCTGCTTCATGGCGATAAAGGTGTATGCTGCAGCATCACCCATAAAGCGCATGGTCTTGCGCTCAATGTGTTCGGAGAAATCGATATCGACTGTACCGGACACCTGGCTGCGGAAACCTTTCTCTGCGTAGGATTCGTTAAAGCGAATGCCGGAACGACCTTCCCGCAGGGAGTCCGTTACGGATTCGGCATCATTACCCAGACAGGAGGCAATGCCGAGGCCAGTAACAACAACACGTTTCATATTTTGGTGAACCTGTATCAGAAGTTATCTGTGCGAGTGAAAAGACCTACACGGAGATCTTTTGCCGTATAAATTTCCCGTCCGTCAACGAGTACGGTGCCATCGGCAATACCCATGACCAGTTTACGGGTGATAACCCGCTTCAGATCCAGACGGTAGGTAACCAGTTTGCTGGTGGGCAGAATCTGTCCGGTGAACTTCACTTCACCGCAGCCCAGGGCGCGTCCGCGTCCGGGGTTATCCAGCCAGCCGAGATAAAATCCGACCAGCTGCCACATAGCGTCGAGACCGAGACAACCAGGCATAACCGGATCTCCCTCAAAGTGGCATCCGAAAAACCATAGATCGGGGTTGATATCCAGTTCGGCGATAATCTCGCCCTTACCATAGGCTCCGCCATCTGTTGTGATCTTGGTAATGCGATCCATCATCAACATGTTGGGGAGTGGGAGGCGGGCATTGCCAGGGCCAAACATTTCGCCCTTGCCGCACGCCAGTAATTCATCTCGGCTATAGCTGTGTTTATTCATCATATGTTCCGGTCAGGTCGTGGCCTGTGAGATCGGGCGGGAAGATAGTCCATTACAGAATGCATTCATCTTAGGTCCATCTTCCTTCCTGAATCTGGCAGGTTCGACCGTTGAGTACCCTCTGAGTGCTCAGGTCAGCGGCGACTATACCATCCGGCTGGGGATGAATTAATGTGGAACCGCCATTTTTTAACAAAATAACTACAGTTCGGCA
>JAKSBZ010000086.1 GCA_022360875.1 Cytophagales bacterium
ATCATTGAGATTGCGGAAGATGAAGCATTGATACCAAACTATTCGGCGGATTCCGGGCTTCCGAAGAATCAGGTAGCAGTTGCCCGGATTCTGAAGGCTTATGCTTTCCATATACTAACCGATACCTATGGTCCGGTTCCTTACCATTCTTACGGAACAGAAGATGAGGATTTTCAGGCGCTTCAAACCGAAAAAGGGATATATAATCCGAAATATGCGCCAGAGGAAAAAATTTACAAAGATCTTTTGAAAGAATTGAAGGAAGCGGCAGAAATGATTGACGTTTCTCAAAAAGCATTCAATGAATACGATAGAATCTACAATGGAGATTCAAAGAAGTGGAAGAAATTCGCAAACTCTCTTCGCTTGCGCGTGGCGATGCGTATGCGGGCTAAGGACAAAGCATTGGCCGATCAGCATATAGAGGATGCGCTGGCTTCAGGAGTGTTTGAAAGCAATGAAGATAACGCCAAGTATCATTACGAAAGCTCGGACTCGAAAGCCTCTCCTTGGTATACAACAGTAGTAATTGAGAACCGCAATGATTTTAGTGTTTCGAATATGCTTATGGGCTTACTTAAAGGGGAAAAGGGCAGTTTTGGTATTTTGGATCCTCGTGTGGAGAAATTTGCTGACCCGAATAAAAACGGAGAATATGTGGGGCAGCCTTACGGAGTGCCAATAAATGATTTAGCCACGGAAGCTTCAGCACTGGCTTCTCTTCTTGACTCTGTTAGGGTACACACTTCTAATTATCCGGAAATCTATATGGAGTATGCGGAAGTGGAGTTTATTCTGTCGGAGTACAAAAACTGGAGCCAGGAACATTATGAGAAAGGAATCAGGGCATCAATGGAACGATGGGGCGTGGCAGAGTCGGCTATCAGCGCTTATCTAGCGGCTGTGCCGGCGGCGAACATGGAGAATGTGATGAATCAGAAATACATAGCTTCTTTCCTGCAGCCGAACAATGCCTGGGCGGAGTTAAGAAGAACCGGGTATCCTGATTTTCTGATTAAGAAAGGGGATTTTGTTTATAAAGATTTAAAAGGAAAAGACCATTATTTTGAGCCGAAAGTGGATGTTGACGACATACCAGCTAGGTTAACTTACCCATGGGAAGAACAGCGTCTAAACGAGTCAAATTACAAGGGCGCTTTAGATTTGCTTGGCGGGCCGGATCAGATGAAAACCAAGATTTGGTGGATGAAATAGATTAAGCCAAAAAATGCAAATACAACGATAAGCTGTCTGATGGGGGCAGCTTATTTTTTGCTCCCTCTCCCCTGTTTTTTGTATCTTAGTGGTTTCATTTTACTTTCTGAGCTATGAGACCACTGCATTGTTTGTATTTTCTTTTTTTACTGTGTTTGCTGTCATGCGCAAAACCGCAGCCGCCTGTTTTTAAGAATGTTGAGAATATTCAAATTAGCCTGGAGGGAAAGCAAATCAGCTTGCAGGCAGATGCGCTGCTTTTTAATCCCAATGCACAAGGCTTGAAACTTAAAGGAGCGCAGCTCGAGCTCTGGCTGGACGGCGAGGAAATGGGCAAGATCGATGAAGTTTACGATTTGTCTATAGAGGCTGAATCGGCTTTTAAGGTGCCGTTTGCCGTTAAGTTTCCGGTTTCTAAACTGAAAGGAGGATTTCTCCAGAAAGCGCTTTCTTTTTTTGGCGGGAAAAAGAATATGGAAGCAGAATTTCGCGGCTTTGTGAGGGTGAAAGCCTATGGCATGATGCTTAAGATTCCGATAAAAGCCAAGCAAAAGGTAAAGATCTGAGATTAAATGCAGAAAGAGCTTTCGAATGGATGCGGTCTTTTGTTTTTTTGCAGCAAGCTGTTTTTTCTTGCAAAACCGCAGGTGATGTGCGGGGTTGTTAAATTCACAGAGACGGCGGCGAAAGAATTTGATAGTCCGAAACCATATTTCATACCTTGAATAAAGCCGATTTTCTAAAAATTTACCAGCAGGACAGCCAAACCCTGCATTTGTTTGAATGGCTGAGAAACCAGCCGAGAATAGCTGCAAAAGGGCTTGTAGGAAGTCAGGACGCAGTGATATTGGCCAGCATAAATCAGCTGAATCCGGATATTTCCCATGTGGCGGTTCTTCATGACAAAGAAGAAGCAGCTTATTTTCACACGGATCTGCAAAGTTTGTTGAAGGAAACTCCGGTTCATTTTTACCCGAGTTCTTTCAAACGTCCGTATCAGGTGGAGGAAACCGAGAATGCCAATGTGCTGCAGCGGGCTGAAGTACTCAACCAGATCAGCCAGCCCGCAGGCAAAGGGTGGATACTCGTAACGTATCCCGAAGCTCTGGCCGAGAAGGTGATCAATAAAACTTCATTAAAGCAAAATACCTACAGCATCAGCAAGGGAGACGAAATCGACCTGGAGTTTTTGGCTGAAATCCTATTTTCTTACGGTTTCGAGAAAACCGATTTTGTATACGAAGCGGGACAGTTTGCTGTTCGGGGCGGAATCGTGGATATTTATTCGTTTGCCGGCGAGCTGCCATTTAGGCTGGAGCTTTTCGGGGACGAAGTGGACAGTATCAGAAGTTTTAATCCCGAAACCCAGCTTTCTGATGAAACACTGGAACGGGTGGACATTATTCCCAACGTACAGACCAAACTGCTGGAGGAAAGAAGAGACTCGTTGTTTTCTTTTATGCCCAAAGAAACCAAGCTCTGGCTTAAGGACTATGAACTTACGAGAGATGTGCTGGAAAAGCATTTTAATAAGGCGGTTGTTCGATTTGAGGAGAAAACCCAGGCGACCGGTTCGGTTTTGCTGAAGCCCGAGCTGCTCTTTGAGAATCAGACCAGCTTTGAGCATTCCATTGAAGGGTTTACAATTGTGGAGTTCGGTAACCGATTCCTTGGCGCTGCAGAGAGTATTCTTCAGTTTGAAGCTAAGCCTCAGCCTTCTTTCAACAAAAATTTTGAACTGCTTACAAAGAATCTGGAAGAAAATCAGGACAAGGGACTTCGGAATTTTATAACTGCCGAGTCCGAGCGGCAGCTGAACCGTCTGCAGGATATTTTTGAGGAAATCAACCCGCATATCAGCTTCAAGCCGATTCGTTTGGATCTTCGGGCGGGTTTTGTCGATAAAATTACGCAGCTGGTATGTTATACCGATCACCAGATTTTTGAGCGTTTTCACCGATTTAAAACAAAGGAAAAGTTTTCCAAGTCCAAGGCGATGACTCTAAAAGAGCTCAGAAGCCTGCAGGTTGGAGATTATGTAACACATGTGGACTATGGAATAGCCCGCTTTGCCGGGCTGGAGCGCATGGATGTGAAGGGGCGCAAACAGGAGACCATTCGGTTGATTTACAGGGACAATGACTTGCTTTATGTTGGTTTGCAGTCCCTGCACAAAGTATCCAAATATGCCGGCAAAGAAGGAGTTGTTCCGACGATAAGCAAACTGGGTTCGCAGGAGTGGGAAAACAAGAAGAAAAGAGTCAAGCGCCAGGTTCAGGACATTGCTGAGGATTTAATAAACCTCTATGCAGAGCGCAAGAGCGCCAAAGGATTTGCGTTTGATCCCGACGGGTATTTGCAGGCGGAACTGGAATCTTCTTTTCTGTACGAAGACACTCCCGACCAGGCCAAGGCTACGCTTGAGGTAAAACAGGACATGGAGCTTAGGGCTCCGATGGACCGATTGGTGTGCGGAGATGTTGGCTTTGGGAAAACTGAAGTGGCTGTCCGGGCCGCATTCAAGGCTGTTTGTTCTGGAAAGCAGGTGGCTGTGCTTGTTCCTACAACAATTCTGGCCATGCAGCATTACAAGACCTTCACTGAGCGCTTAAAGCGGCTGCCTGTGAAGGTTGAGTATGTGAATCGTTTTAAGTCGGCTAAGCAGGTCCGGGAAATCCTTAAAAACCTTAAAGAAGGAACAACTGACATTCTGATAGGCACGCACAGGATTGTGAACAAAGACGTGCAGTTCAAGGACTTGGGGCTTATGGTTATAGATGAAGAGCAGAAGTTCGGCGTAAAAGTAAAGGAAAAGCTGAAGGAAATGCGCGTGAATGTGGACGCGCTGACGCTTACGGCAACGCCGATTCCCCGGACGCTGCACTTTTCGCTGATGGGCGCTCGGGATCTGAGTGTAATTGCTACCCCACCTCCAAACAGGCAGCCTGTTACCACTGAAATTCATTCTTTTTCCGAGCGAGTTATCCGCGATGCCGTAAGCTACGAGCTGCGGCGCGGCGGTCAGGTTTTCTTTGTTCATAACCGCATTGAGGATATTGAAGGAGTTGCTTTGCTTGTAAAACGGCTGGTTCCTGATGCCCGAATGGCAATGGCGCACGGCCAAATGGAAGGAGCGAAACTTGAGAGAATAATGACGGCTTTTATTGAAGGCGAGTACGATGTATTAGTGTCGACTAATATTATCGAGTCGGGTTTGGATATTCCGAACGCAAACACCATCATTGTAAACCGCGCTCACATGTTCGGGCTTTCCGATTTGCACCAAATGCGCGGACGTGTGGGACGTTCCAACCGGAAAGCGTTCTGTTATTTGCTCTCCCCGCCGGTATCCACGCTAACCAGCGAGGCAAGGAAGCGCCTGAGCACTTTGGAGGAGTTCACTGAACTGGGCGACGGTTTTAAAGTGGCAATGCGCGATCTGGACATTCGCGGAGCAGGCAATTTGCTGGGGGCCGAGCAAAGCGGTTTTATAGCCGACCTTGGCTTTGAGCTTTACCATAAGATTCTCGACGACGCAGTCAAAGAGCTTAAACAGACGAAGTTCCGGGAGTTGTTTAAGGAGGATATTCAGGAAGAGAAAGCCAGGCAAGAGTTTGTGGATGACTGCCTGATTGAAACGGACTGGGAGCTCATGATTCCGGAAACCTATGTGAGCAACATGGCTGAACGGCTGAGCCTCTATGCTCAGCTTGACAAAATAAAAGAGGAAGAAAAGCTGCGGCAATTCGAAAAAGAATTGACGGACCGGTTCGGGAAAATGCCTTCTTCTGTGCAGGATTTAATACGGATGGTGCGAATAAGGGAGCAGGCCAAAAAGCTTGGGTTTGAGCGGCTTTTTCTTAAAAATGGTACATTGAAAGGATATTTTCTGCCGGCAGAGCAAGAAGAATATTTCCAATCTGCTATATTTGGTAAAGTATTGCAGTATGTTCAGCTAAATGCAAAGCAGTCTTCCCTTAAAGAGTTGAAAACCCGTTTGATGCTGAAGGTGGAGGGGATTGAACAAATGCCTCAGTTAGAGGAATTTTTTAGTTATTTTTTTAGTTAGCTTTAGTATTTTTTTTCTTATTATTTTTGATAAAAAATATTTTCCAAACATTTTACGTTTTCTTTTTTATAGTTTTTTAAAATATTCATTATTCTTATAGGTAAATGAGGTCGAACTTGTAAGTTTCCCATTAGAAGACATCTGACAGTGTAGGAATAAAAAATTCAAAAAATAGGTATTAGAATAAAACTCAAATGGTTATGAAAAAAATCTGGAACACTCTTCGGCGATGGTCGATGCCTTTGTTGGGGGCCGGACTCTTCGTAGCTTGTTCGAAATCGTATCCGACAGCTCAGTCTCCAGGCGGCATTAGCCGCACTACGGGATTGGAATACAACGAAGACGGCGGCTTTGAGGTGAACGACTTTCGAGGTCAGCCCGATGCTCCGAACATGGTTTTCATCGAAGGAGGCCGAGCGACTTTGGGATCCTATGAAGAAGACGTCATGAAATTGCGGGACAATCTGGAACGCACTGTAACGGTGGCTTCATTTTATATGGATGAAACAGAGGTGACCAACATCGCGTGGCTGGAGTACATGCATGGCGTAATTGCCGGTGATTCTTCCCGCGCTTTCATCGAGAGTACACGGCCGGATACGACGGTTTGGAGGAAAGACCTGGCTTACAACGACCAATATGTTGACCATTACTTGAGGTATCCGGGATTCCGCTACTATCCGGTTGTCGGAATTACTTGGGAGCAGGCTATGGACTACTGTGCTTGGCGTACGGCGGCAACTAACGGCAGACTGGCCGAGGAGGCAGATATAGATACCGGCGAAATAAACGGTCGTATTCCGCTGGAAACAGGTGCTGTTTTGCCGAATTTCAGACTTCCTACGGAAGCGGAATGGGAATATGCCGCTTACGCGATGGTCGGAACGCAGTACGAGGATGAAAACCAAACACATAAGAGACAATATCCTTGGGACGGACACGCGGTGCGAAATCCGTTCGGCAACCAGCGCGGAGAATTGCTGGCCAACTTTAAGCGGGGCCGCGGTGATTACGCTGGTATTGCGGGCCGTTTGAACGACGGCGGAATGGTAACCGTGCAGGTGTATTCCTACCTTCCGAATGAATACGGTTTGTACAACATGGCTGGAAACGTAAGCGAATGGGTAATAGATATGTATCGGCCGCTTTCTTTTGCTGATATGGAGGATTTAAACCCTGTGCGAATGGATGATTTCGGCGATGAAGAGGAAATGTATGACTATAAGAATCACAACTCGTTGATCAACAATAAGTCCAGAGTGTACAAAGGCGGATCATGGAAAGACGTTGCTTACTGGCTTTCTCCAGGTACCCGACGATTTATGCCTCAGGATTCTGCTACTGCAACTATCGGATTCCGATGTGCAATGATCAGTGCCGGGAAAATACGCGAAAACGGGGATGACTGATTGACAAAAAAGAAAATTTTTAAAGAAAGCTGTTGTGGTTTGACAACGGCTTTTTTTGTGCTCTGTGAATTCCATTTTTTATGTTAACGAGAGAAGTGGGTACTGTAATTTAACTCTTAATGTTGTGAAAACAGCATGGCGGTACAGTGAGTGAAAAGAAATGAGCTCCATTGTATAGGGAATTGGATTTCTGCAGGACAATATATTTTGATTATTTTTCGTATCTGTTTGCAACCTACCTGGGTAAGTGCAAGTCAATAAAGTGAGTATGAAGGAAGAGGAGAGTGTTAAAACAATTTTAGGAAGATCTGAACAATGTGTTTTAAAAGTTACAGTATAAAATAACACTTGTTAACAATTGTCATTTACTATTGAACTTTTTTTTGTTTAGATTTAAAAATGCAGAAAGAAAATTAGGAAATGGAAAAGTCAAAATTAGTTCTGGTGGGAGTATTATGCATTGCTTTAGTATGTATTACCGAATGCACTGGCAGTCTTTTCAGAAATCATCTGCAGATTCCTCTTCTCTCTGCTTGGGAAAGAGTGAGAACTGAGCCGGCCAGGCAACTGGATCGATACACTGTTCTTTTGATTGAATACCTTAGAAAAAAACCTGTATCCCCTAAGGTTGGTGTTTTTAAAAAAGCAGACACTTGTGTGACGGATCAGAAGAAGCCTCAACCCTCAGCATCGTGTGAAAAAATATACACGATAATGTAACATGGTTATTTAAATATTTTGGCTCTGTTCAGAGCTTGCTGATACCTCCTGGCGTTTTTCTTATGCGCTGTCAAATTTTTTGCAAAAACATGTTTTCCAGAAAAATCCTCTTTTGCGCAAAAATACAGATAACTGTGTGAAGCATGGCCTAACACTCCATCGATTGCATGTACAGAAGGCAAATTGATTGGTCCTGGAGGCAATCCCCGGTATTTATAGGTATTGTAAGGCGAATCAAGTTCTTTATGTTTGTTTAGAACACGTTTGATTGAAAAATCTTTATGCGCGAAGATTACTGTTGGGTCGGCCTGCAAAAGGTATCCTTTCCTGATTCTGTTCATGTACACCCCTCCGATTATTTTGTATTCTTCAAATCGGTTTGTTTCGGCTTCAACAATTGAAGCCAGGGTTATCACTTCCGCTGGACTCAGGCCAATGGAGTCTGCTTGGGCAGCTCTTTTTTTATTCCAGAACCTTTTATATTCTTTGCTCATTCTTTCCAATAGCTGTTCAGGAGAGATTGTCCAGTACACCTGATAAGTATTGGGAAGAAACATAGCTATGAAATTGTCAGTATTGAATCCGTATTTTTTGGCTGTTTCCGAATTGCGCAGCAGCCGGAGGAGAGGCTCCGCTTCCATCTGCAGAGATTGCGAAATTCTTTCGGCCAGGTCTTCTTTTGTTCGAATATTGTTGAAAGTAAGCCGAACCGGGATTTGGTCCCCTGCCCTAAGCATTTGGATGGCCTGTCGGTTGGTTGTGTTTTTTTTCATCAGGTAGCGGCCCGGCTTGATGTGTTCGGGGTACTTCATGAGTTTGGCTACAAAGCTGAATGAGACCATATCCTGCACTATGTCTTTTCTGTAAAACATGTCTTGCAGATCCCGAAAGGAAGTATTATCCGAAATTTGGATAACTTGGTCTTCCTTGTTTACCAGAATATTTGCAACAGTGAACATTTGATAAAAATAAAAGAAAAAAACGGTGGCCAAAGTGGTTCCGATCAGCAGGCCAAGAGCGAGTTTTTTATTATTTTTCATTTGTGCCGATAGTTTGCATGACAGCTGGCTTTCTCTCAGATATCTGTTCAGATCTGTGAAATATGAGAAGCTGTAAAAAGCGAAAATACAAATTTGAACCTAAACTTTATATAAAATTGAGTGTATTCGGTCTGAGAATAAGGTAAATTTGTATTTCAACATACTTTACTAACTCCACAATAATAAAAATAGTATGCCCGCATCGTTCATAAAATTGTATCAGGAAAATCCCGATCCGAATAAAATTCGCAAGATCGCAGATGTTTTGAGACAGGGCGGCGTTGTCATCTATCCGACTGACACAATTTATGGAATTGGATGTGACATCTTCAACCGTAAGGCAGTGGAGCGGGTGGCAAGAATAAAGGGAGGCAAGGCTGACAAAGCGAATTTTTCCTTCATCTGCCATGACATTAGTGAGATCTCACAGTATGCCAAGCAGATTCATACGCCTGTTTATAAATTGCTAAGAAGGGCATTGCCTGGACCGTTTACGTTTATTTTCAAGGCGAGTTCAAAAGTGCCAAAGGCATTGTTTTTAAAAAAGAAAACTGTGGGGCTTCGGGTGCCCGCTCATTCGGTTCCGGTCGAAATTGTCAGGGAGTTGGGCAATCCCATTATTACTACTTCTATTCGCGATGAGGATGAAGTGCTGGAATATTCCACTGATCCGGAGCTGATTTACGAAAAGTACAAGCATAAAGTGGATATAGTGATAGACGGCGGTTACGGAGCAAATGTCGCCTCGACGGTTGTGGACTGCACTGATGACCAGATAGAAGTAGTTCGCGAGGGGTTGGGCAATATCGAAAAATATTTGTAAATTCATAAGAATAGCAGGGAGAGAAAAAGGGGAATGCAAAATGTATTGATTGAATTACAATATCTTCCGTCAGTGGAATATTTTGCACTTTTGTTGCAAGCAGATAAAGTGTATTTCGAAGGAAATTATGGTCGGTACGAAAAGCAGTCGTACAGAAACCGTTTTCGTATTCTGACAGCCAACAAGGTGGCGGATTTGTCCATACCTGTTCGGTTTGGAAACCGAAGGCGTCCTCCGGTACGCGAAGTTGAGATCGATTACAATCAGAAATGGCTTCACACTCATTGGCGGACGATTTTATCAGCATATGGGAAAGCGCCTTTTTTTGAATATTATATCGATTTTTTAGAGCCTGTGTTTGCGAAGAAATTCAAAAATTTGTTCGAGCTCAACCTTGCGATGTTCAAAACTTGTTTGGGTTTGTTGGGATTATCCTTGGATTGGCAGGTAGTTGACAACCGGAGCGGCATTGCAGAAAATGTGGAGGATTGGAGATCAAAAGTGCATCCCAAACGTTCTTATATAGAGAACGGAATAATTGAACCGTTTTCTTATACCCAAGTATTTGGAGAAAAGTTTGTCCCTAATCTTAGTATATTGGATTTGCTGTTCTGCGAAGGGAGTAATTCTTTAAATATTTTGAAAAAGTCTCTTCTTAGGGAAGAGTTTTCAAAAACAAAATAGCAAAATGATAATTTAAATATTATTATTTTGAATCATAAAACTAACAAATCAACCGCCCCGTTGTGTAGGGGTAAAAAGGGCTAGGTATGGAAGCAAAATTTTCAAATCGTGTGAAGGAAGTAATTTCCCTGAGCCGGGAAGAAGCTATCCGCCTGGGACACGATTACATAGGAACCGAACATTTGTTACTGGGCATTCTCCGGGAAGGGGAAGGCGTTGCCGTTCATCTGCTTAGTCGCTTGGGGGTGAAGCTGGATGAATTGAAGTCTGCTTTGGAGTACTCCACTAAAGGAAGTTCGTTGGGAACTATGTCAAAAAAGCAGACGAACGTCCCGTTGACAAGGCAGTCTGAAAAGGTTCTGAAAATTACTTATCTGGAAGCGAAGATATTTAAAAGCCAGCTCATTGGCACAGAACACCTCTTGCTTTCCATTTTGCGAGATGAAGACAATGTAGCAACTCAAATATTGGAGAAATTCGACATCAACTATGATCTTGTAAAGGAAATGCTTGAGTACAAGATCGCTGATAAGACGCAGAAGGAAGTAGAAGAAGATAAACCAAATGTTTACGGAAGCGCTGTTGGCGGAGGAACCAGCGGCAGCTCTTTTTCGTCAGGCAATAAGGGAGAAGGAGCCTCTAAGGGATCGGAGAAGTCTAGAACGCCTGTTTTAGACAATTTTGGCCGAGACCTTACCCGAATGGGAGAAGATGGAAAATTGGATCCTATTGTGGGACGCGACAAGGAAATTGAAAGGGTTGCTCAGATTCTGAGCAGGCGCAAAAAGAACAACCCGATTCTCATCGGAGAGCCTGGCGTAGGAAAAACGGCTATAGCCGAAGGACTGGCATTGCGCATTATACAGAAGAAGGTTTCTCGGGTTCTCTTTGACAAACGCGTGATAACGCTGGATTTGGCTTCCCTGGTAGCAGGAACCAAGTACCGAGGGCAGTTCGAGGAGCGCATGAAGGCAGTAATGAGTGAGCTTGAGAAGTCTCCGGAAATTATTCTTTTTATTGATGAGTTGCATACTATTGTCGGTGCTGGGGGCGCTTCAGGATCGCTGGATGCATCCAACATGTTCAAGCCGGCATTAGCCAGAGGCGAGATACAGTGCATCGGAGCTACGACTCTTGACGAATACCGTCAATACATTGAGAAAGACGGTGCATTGGCTCGGCGTTTCCAACAGGTGATGATTGATGCCGCAACACCGGAAGAAACTATTGAAATCCTTAATAACATTAAGGAGCGTTATGAGGATCATCATCACGTTAATTATTCTGAAGGAGCTGTGCATTCTTGCGTGAAGCTTTCTGACCGTTATATTTCCGATCGTTTTCTGCCAGACAAGGCGATTGACGTGCTGGATGAAGCCGGTGCACGCGTTCATATCAATAACATCCATGTGCCTGAGGGCATTGTGAAGCTTGAAAAAGCTATTGAGGAGGTTAAGACCGAGAAAAACCGCGTGGTGAAGAGCCAGAAGTACGAGGAAGCTGCTCAGCTCAGGGACAAGGAGAAAAAGCTTATCGAGCAACTTAACAAAGCCAAGGCGGAGTGGGAAGAAGAAACCAGAATGAGACGCTTCGATGTAAATGAGGAAAATGTCGCCGAGGTGGTTGCCATGATGACCGGCGTTCCGGTTAAGCGTATTGCCCAGAATGAAAGCGTGAAGCTGAAAGCTATGGGCGATGAGCTCAAGTCAAGTGTTATCGGTCAGGATGAAGCCATTTCCAAGCTTGTAAAAGCAATTCAGCGGACCCGAGTTGGATTGAAGGATCCTAAGAAACCAATTGGCTCGTTTGTGTTTCTGGGACCGACAGGAGTAGGTAAAACGGAGCTGGCCAAAGTGCTTGCAAGCTATCTGTTCGATAAAGATGATGCTTTGGTTCGCATTGACATGAGTGAGTATATGGAGAAATTCTCTGTGTCCCGCTTGGTGGGGGCTCCTCCGGGTTATGTTGGATATGAAGAAGGCGGCCAGCTGACCGAGAAGGTAAGAAGAAAGCCGTACTCGGTAGTGCTGCTGGATGAGATTGAAAAAGCCCATCCGGACGTGTTTAATCTGCTGTTGCAGGTGCTTGATGATGGCATTTTGACTG
This sequence comes from Cytophagales bacterium, assembly GCA_022360875.1. GTDB lineage: Bacteria > Bacteroidota > Bacteroidia > Cytophagales > Cyclobacteriaceae > JAKSBZ01. Next base: position 12,067 of record JAKSBZ010000086.1, read on the forward strand.
ACGGACTGGGGCGTCGCGTAGATTTCCGAAATACAATTATCATTATGACATCTAATATTGGTGTTCGTGATTTGAAAGATTTTGGAGCGGGAATAGGATTTTCAACTCAAAGCAAGTCGACCAATTTGGATGATATAATGAAGTCTACGATTCATAAGGCTTTGCAGAAGGCGTTCAGTCCTGAATTTCTAAACCGGTTGGATGATGTAATCGTCTTTAATCATTTAAAGAGAGAGCACATTCATCAAATTATCGATCTCGCATTGCACAAACTCTTTAAGCGTATCGAGGATTTGGGTTATCATGTTAAGCTTACTGACTCGGCTAAGAATTTTCTGGGTGAGAAAGGATATGATAGACAATATGGAGCCAGACCGTTGCACCGTGCTATTCAAAAGTATTTGGAGGACGCTGTGGCAGAGGAAATTCTAAACGGCAGCATTGAAGAGGGAGACGTCATTTTAGCGGATCATGAGAATGAAGCTGATGCGTTGACGATTACGCTTCAGAAGGCAGGAAAATCGACAGGGCAAGAAATGGAGGAAAAAGAAAAGGGAGAATAACTTTTTTAGATCCATTCGGCTATTTAAAAATATTATTTTGATAAGCATCTGTGTTTCACGGATGCTTTTTTTTGTATAGGAAGCTTACTCATATGCATCCACTCAGATTTTTTGTGTTGATGTTTTCGTTAACTCTATGGGGATACAGCGATGGAACTTTTTCATCCGGCAGGATAACTAATTGCTTGACCCCAGTGACATTTTTTAAAAATTAAATTTTTTAACATGTGTTTAGGTGAAAATAGATTTCCTGTTAAAATACTTCATATCATACGCCAAGGTATGATTGGCGGAGGAGAAACGTATGTGTTGTCATTGCTTTCTATGTTGAATCAGCAATTGTTTGAACCGGTGGTATTAAGCTTCACAGAAGGGTCAATGGTAGAGGTTTTAAAAGAGCGGGGAGTAAAGACTTATGTCATCCGCAATGCAAAACCGTTTAATATACTTCTATCGAAGCGGATTCAGAGGATATTAAGAAATGAGAATATTCAGCTTGTTCATTCGCATGGTACCAAGGCTACTTCCAATGCGCTGCTTCCGGTTCGGAGTTTGAAATTACCGCATATTTATACAGTTCATGGATGGTCTTTTCATCCAGGCTTAAGCAGGTGGCAACATAGACTAAGGGTGAGGTTGGAACAGTATCTTACTGATCGTGTAGACAGGACTATTTGTGTGTCACATGCTATAGAAAAGGAAGCTAAAGAATTGTTCTTGCTTAAGAACTCAGCGGTGATTCCTTGTGCAGTGGACCTTCATAAATTTGCCCCTGAAAGGGTTGAAGAGAATGGCATTAAAAGAGCAATGGGCATCCCAGACGGGAAGACAGTTGTAGGATATGTGGTAAGGATGACTCTTCAGAAAGATCCAATGACGTTTTACAAGGCTATTCGCATTGCAGCGAAGGAGGAAGAAAATTTGCATTTTGTATGGGTAGGCGACGGTGAGTTTAAGGAGAAGATTATTGGTTTGGCGACAAAAGAGGGGCTTCGCGATCGGATAACGTTTGAAGATTTCAGGCAGGATGTTCCGGCAGTATTGGCGATGTTGGATTTGTATATATTGCCATCATTATGGGAGGGACTTCCAATAGGTCTGTTGGAAGCAATGGCTATGAAGAAAGCTGTAGTAGTTTCTGATATAGGACCTAACTGCGAGTTAATAGACCATGGCTACAACGGTTTGACAATGCCGGTGGGAGATGCCGAAGCACTTGCCGATCAGATATTGAGCTTGCACCGCAACCCTTATATGGCCTGCCTTTTTGGAGAACGGGCCCGAAAGCTTGTTCAGGAAAAATACACTATAGAGCAGATGGCGGCATCTGTTGGTGAGCTTTATTTCGATACATTGGCGAAATGCCAGCCAGAATCATATGACAATGAGCTTGTTTGAAAACGAAATCACCTGTTTTGGAGAGTTGCCGTGTGTTGCAAAAATCTTTATCAGGTAATAATTCTTCCTTTTTTAAGTTTGTTCCTGTAGGCGTTAAAAATGCTTGATTTAGAAATAAAGCCATAATATTTTCCGTTTTCAAGAACCGGCAGGTTCCACGCGCCTGTCGACTGGAAAATATTCATGATTTTTCGCATGCTGTCTGTTGGTGAAACTAAGGCAGGGGGCTTGTGCATTATGGTATTGATAACCAGTTTTTTTCTTTCAACTTCATCAAACATCAACTCTCGAATGTCGTCGAGTGTGATAATTCCGAGAAGTTTATCTTTCTCATTCAATACAGGAAAAATATTTCTTTTTGAAACTTTGACCAATTGAACGAGATCTTCCAGCGTTGCGCCTGATCGGATAATCAGTAAGTCTCTTTCAATAATTTTGGTGATTTGTATTTTCTCCAGAACGGCGCTGTCCTGATCGTCTTGAAAGAGCTGGCCACGCTCAATGAGTTTTTTGGTATATAAAGAGTGTTTTTCGAAATAGGATATGGTACTGTAGGCAATAGCCGACACTAGCATGAGAGGGAGAAACAGCGTATAACCTCCTGTGATTTCAGCTATTAGGAAGATCCCAGTCAGCGGAGCATGCAACACGCTGCTCATCATGCCGCACATTCCTACTAAAGTAAAGTTGCTGACGCTTGCAATAGGTGTTCCTGCTACATAGTTTACCAGCGAAGCTAGGGTAAAACCGGCTACGCCTCCCATAAACATGGACGGCGCAAACACTCCTCCGCATCCACCGGCTCCGATTGTCAGCGAGGTGGCAAAAGGCTTCAGAATGAGAATACCGAAAAGACCAAGCAGAAAGACTATGTCGTGGGAATCTTTGGTGAAAAGGTAGTGTGCCTTCCCAAAAATATCTACGCCTTTGCCTTCCAGCATAAGCTTAATGGCATCGTATCCTTCACCGTAAATGGACGGAAAAATGAAAATAATGAGTCCTAGCCCAAGACCCCCGATAACAGCTCTTAGCGCATAGTTTTTGATTTCTTTGATCTTTGGTTCTATCCAATAAATGATTTTTGTAAAATACAGAGCCAGGAATCCGCAAAATATTCCTAATAATAGATACAGGGGCGTATCGGCAGCGGTGAAGCTGTCCTGAAGCTTGAAAGAAAACAGAATATCAGATCCCAGAAGCGCCAAAGAAGTAAGTGCTCCGCAGACTGAGGAAATCAGCAGCGGGATAAATGATGTGACTGATACATTTGTGAGTATACACTCGATGGCGAATATCACTCCGGCAATAGGTGAGTAGAAAATGGCGGAAATAGCTCCTGCCGTTCCGCAGCCAATCAACAGCGATCTTCGGTTGTAGTCAAGGTGAGTCAGCTGTCCGAGGTTGGAGCCAATTGCCGAACCCGATGAAACAATCGGGGCCTCCAGACCGACCGAACCACCCATTCCTACAGTAATTGCACTGTAAAGTAAGGTTGACCATTGCTTTCTCCCGGGAATGTTGCTGGATTTTTGGGATATCGTGTAGAGAATATCTGAAATGCCGTGACCTATACGCTCTTTGAATAAATACCGTGAAAGAATTACCGTGATCAGAATACCTATGGCAGGATACAGAATCTGCAACGGGTTGTCATAAACTGCATTTATTCCTGAGTCCAGAAGGTCGTGTAAAAAATGTACAACTTCCTTTAAAAGCACTGCCGCAAGGCCAGACAGAATCCCCACAATTCCGCTCACAATAAGAGTAAAATTCTTATTGTTGATATGCTTAACTCTCCAAAATAAAAACTTCTTCAGCATCATGTCCGCAAAGCTAATAGATAGCTGTTTAAAATAGAATTTTTGTAAGAGGTTTGATGTTTGACGCAGCTCAGCATTCTTTTGTGACTTGTGATATGGTTGCTAATGATTTGTGAAAACTCATTTGTTTTCGAGTTTTGTTTGTTTTTAAAAACGAAAGCATTTTTGGGAGCAATTATTTGAATATTCTTTCTTTTAAGCTCTGTTTTTTCGTTTAATTATTCGAAAACGTGTCACTTCAAGTGAATAAACTTTTATGATTGAAAGGCGGTTAAAGAGTACAGTAAAAAAAATTAGAATGGATAAATACAGAATTACATTTACGTGCCACAAGAAGCCAAATGACAATTCGAGATTGAAGGGCTTTGAGACTAATCGCACTTACATTGGCCGGTCCTATAATGGCCTTTTTGAAATTAGTACTTGCTGGGGAGACGGAGGGCCAACGGTGCTATTGAAAGCTTCGGAATTTAAGAAATATTTTCAAACGCTGACTGATAATTTCAGCATCGAAAGAGGAACTCCGGTGGCTCAATAGAGTTAAGGACTGTTTTCCGTTTCGCTGGTTTTGAAAGTGTCTTAGTCTAGAACCTTGAGATTATACAGGGAAAGACCCAGTGTGACGAAGAAATTGTGTTTTTCTTTAGGGGTATCATAAAAATTGTAATGCATGCTGATAGGGCCTATGGGACTGAGATAGGCTAGGGATGCGCCCAGAATCAGATGGGGCTGTATAGTATTTTTGCGAATTACTGTGGTTGACTGGTCTCCGTTAATTTTGAATTGTTGAAAAGGCACAAATACAAATCCGTCAATCCGGAACTGTATGTTTTGTGTAAAGCTGAATACTTCAGAGGATCCTGCGGCAAGATATTTCGGAGAACGGAAATTTTCCAGAAGCAGAATTTCCCCTCCTTTAAGCGGACTGAATACCGGAGAGTTGATCAGTGTGCCCCGATAGTCGAAAAAAGTAACCGGTGTAGCCCAGAGGCCTTCAAGGTACAGGCTGAGAGAGTAAAACTTTGTGATTTTGAAATAGTTGTTCAGGCTGGCTTTTATTCTGCCCCATTGTTTTTTTTCATGACTTGGAGGCAACCCAAAGTCAGAATGCGGTTTGTATTTTCCTTTCAGATTAAAGTAATTGGCTTGCAGAGTGAATTTTTTGCCTTCTGTACTGAAATATGGCCTGTTGAGTGAATTGCTGGTGAGTTTAAAGCCCAGTTTGAGGCCGTCTAGCTTGAGACTGTTAAGACCGACTCTTGAGAGTGTTTGGTGTTCATTTAGGTAGTTGCTTTGTTTTTTAATATAAGAAATGTCAAAAGTAGATTTCCCTTTGAAAGACAAAGGGAGACCGAATTCCAGACTGAGGGCCTGGTCATTTTCTTTTAAAATTAATGAGGAATCCGGGGTGTCAAGGATAGTAGTTCGGTTGATGTAGTTCCAGGAGTTGTAGGTGATTTCCGGTTTTACATAAAAATTGGTGAGATAGGGCATAAAAAACTTAGAACTTACTCGTCCTGAAGTGTAAAAGCTGCCTGTCTGCAGGTTCAGCCTGTTTTGAATAAGAATGGGACCTGCAAGCTCGGTGAATTCAAGTCCTAGAAAGATGCTGCTGGCCAAGTTGTAGCTGATGTTCCCTCCCACTCCTATTCGAAGCACCTGCTTGGATTTGCCGGTTAAATCGAGCACATATCCGTTTTTTTTCTTATCCCAGATCATGCGGGGATAGGTGTCTTTGAAATAGGGCAGCGAAACGAGCCGGGTAAATCCTTTTTCCAGGTCATCTTGGTAAAAATTGTTTTTATTTCTGAGACCAAAGAAGTTTTTTATGAATTTGACTTGTTGTGGCTTGTAACCCGTATAGTTGATGTCTTTGAAAACCAAAGGCGGTTCTTGGCTGATAAAAGCATTTCTGCGGACGTAAACGGAATCGCAGGAAATGTAATCCGGAAGGTCTTTTTTGATAACTGGAATTTTTCTCAGGGCTTCTTGGTAACCGCTGTCTATTATTTGCGGGATTTTTCCGAAGTCAAGAGCAGAATATCCTTCAAGATTTGGGGAGATGTAAACTCCAGAGTCGCCGATGGCTTTGGGATTAGAGCGGTCCAAAAAGGCGAAAAGCAAAGTGTTGTTCAGCAATTGGTCGTCTTTGCCGTAGGGATAGGAATGAAATTCTTTGGAAGATACGTTTACGCCGATGATATAATCCGGATGAAATTCTTTCACGGCTACATTTACCGGAAAATTATTATAAACTCCTCCGTCGAAATAGTATTTGTTGTTTATTTTGATAGGACGGTACACCAAGGGAACTGTCATTGATGCGCGCATAGCATCGGCTACAGTGCCGCTGCGAAGCTGTACCGATTCCTGAGTGAATATTTCGGAAGCCATAGCGATAAAAGGCACAAATAAGCTGTCAAAATTCTCGTTTGCTTTTGCGGAAGCCTGGGCAGTGAGTTCGTTGAGTGCGAAATTGAGAGCAACATCTTCGGCGAGCCCTGAAACGAAAGACGCCTTGAAGGTTGAATCCAGGGCTATATTGATGGAGAACCAGGAAGGGTTTTCCTCGTCCATGGCGTAGTAGTACTGGTATTCTTTTTTAAAAATTCCCTGCAGCCAGTCCTGAAATTTTTCGTTGCTGATGTACTGCACTATGGCATCCGGTGAATAGCCCGAGGCGTACATTCCCCCTACAATGGCTCCCATAGAAGTTCCGACTATGTAGTCAATGGGCACTCCTTGCTCTTCGAGCGCTTTCAGAACGCCGACGTGAGCCACGCCTTTCATGCCTCCTCCGCTAAGCACTACTGCTACCTTGGGACGTTTGGAATCTTGCGCGTAAAGCTTTCCGTTGAGTACAAACAGGCACGTAAAAAAAATTATTCGGAACAAAAAATTGTAGTGCTTCATATGCTTTTTTATTCGGCAATGGCTAAGCTGGAATCATTGAAATGAATTTGCAGCTGATCAAGCCGGTTTTTCCACTTAGCAGCGATTTGTTGGAATGTGGCTATATTCTCTTTCAATACTGGCTCAGAAGGCGGGAGTTTTATTTTGAGCGCGTCAACCTGTTCTCCGTTTTTCCAGAACCGGAAACACAAATGCGGTCCGCTGGCAAGACCTGTGCTGCCAACAAAACCTATAATATCTCCTTGTTTTACCTTTTTACCGGATCGAATGCCAGATTTTATTTTTGACATGTGCAGGTACTGAGTGGTGTAAACGCTGTTATGTCTGATCTTTACATAATTGCCGTTATAGCGGTTGTAGGTTGCTTTAATAACCGTCCCCTCTCCTACCGAGCGGATGGGAGTGCCCCGCGGCGCCGCATAGTCAGTACCCTTGTGGGCTTTGTACCGTTTCTGAACCGGATGGTAGCGGCTTTTCGAAAATCTGGAACTGATGCGTGTGTAGTTTAAGGGTGCTTTTAGAAAGGCTTTGCGCAGGCTGTTTCCCTTTTCATCAAAATAGCTGGCTTTTCCTCCCTGGCCGAAATAAAAAGCATAGTAAGGCGTGTTCATGTGGTTGAACTGTGCCGCCAGAACTTTTCCTATTCCTACCATTTTGTTTTCTACCCATTTTTCCTCGTAGAGAATTTTGAAGTAATCGTTTTTTTGTATGTGAAAGAAGTCAATTTGCCACGCGAATACATCGGCGAGTTTGTTGACCAGAAGCTGGCTTCCCCCGTTTTGTAACAAGGCTTGATACAGAGAGGACTGAATGGTTCCTGTTATTTCCTTTTCTTTTATCGTTACTTTTCGCTGCCTTTTGTAGACTTGCATGGAATCGCGCAGGTCGTAAACGATGTAGTCTACAGGGTTGGGTTTGTAAATGAAATGTGTGGCTTTCGGCAGAGAATCGCGTGTGCATAGCAATGCATAGGGTTTGCCGCTAACAATTTTACGGACTGAGAAGACAGATTTTGCACGCTGAGCTAGAAGATGAATTTGTTTGGGACTGATGTGGTAGGCATTCAGTATTTCCGAAAGGTTTTGATTTTTTTTGACCTTCTCTTCTATTACCAGCAGCGAGTCCACGGGAATATTGCAGTATAATGTTGCTTTTGAGGATTCGGGGGCTAAAGCAAGCGAATCGGTTTCGGCTGCAGAGGTTTTAGGCGTTGGTGAGTCTGTCAGAAAAAAGCCTAAGCAGATGGTCAGCGCAACTGCAATGCCTATCCAAACAAAAGTCTTTTTGTTGTTCATGAAGCTGGAAGGTAAGAAATGTTAAGGGAATGAAGTTGCCATTCCCTTCTACAACAATTTTTTATGATAAAGAATATTGTAATGAAACCCAATTGTTTTTCTCAACAACACTCTCTTGATGCAGGCCGTGGGCGTTTGCTGTTTTCTCAATCTCCTCAATATCCTTTGTATAGAAACCGCTTAGGATTAATTTACCTGGACGTTTCATGAGTTTGACGTATGACGGAATTTCAGCAAGCAACACGTTGCGGTTAATGTTTGCCAGGATAATGTCGAAGGAATTATCGAAATTTAGGGTTTCAACAGTTCCTGTGCGTACAGAAATGTCTTCGCAGCGGTTGAGCGCAAAGTTTTCCCGGCTGTTTTCTTCGCACCATTCGTCAATGTCGTACGCCTCCACACGGGCAGCGCCGAGTTTGTGCGCCATTATGGCCAGAATGCCTGTGCCGCATCCTGCATCAAGGACATTTTTGTCTTTCATGTCGGTGCCGAGCTCTTGAGTGAGCATTAGGTGTGTGGTTTCGTGGTGCCCCGTTCCGAACGACATTTTGGGATTGATAACGATTTCGTAAGGATAATCCGTTGGCTCATGGAAGCTGGCGCGCACGATGCATTGGTCCTGCACTACAATAGGCTCGTAGTTTTTTTCCCATTCTTCGTTCCAGTTTTTTCGCTCCACTTCAGCGGTTTTGTACGATGCCCGCGTTAGTTCTTTATAGCGGGAAAAAATTTCCTCAACTGCTTCTGGCTCAAAATTTCCTTCTTCTGCGTATCCGTTGAATCCGTCTTTGGTGTCGATGAACGAGTCAAAGCCGACGGCAGCCAATTCGGCTTGAAGGATGTCGCTGAAATTGGATTCGCAGTTTACCTGTACTTCTATAAAATCCATAATTTAATATTCTTCGAATTGAATGTTTTGAGTTGTGAAAAACGCCGGAGCCTAATCTTGACATCCTGCGAAATCGGGTTCGTCCGTATAGAAAATGCAAAAATGCGCTTCCTCAGGATTGTCGGTAATATACACTCTGTAATCGGCGAACTTTTTTTTAGCGGTTTTGCACCATAAGCCGGCCTTGTCGGCAAAAAGCTCGTTTTCCTCTTTGTAGACAATAAGATCTGCCAAGCCTTCTGAGTCCTCCACGTATACCCATACCTGCGCTTCCTGCTTGGTTTTGGTGTAAAATATTTTGCCAAACACTTGGCAGGGAGAGACGGGCTGAGCCTGAGCGCTGGAGATTTGCATCATTCCCAGGCAAATCAAGAAAAATTTCAGCAAGCCAGATATTTTCATGTCCGTTTTGTTTTTTGGAGATTCGGCGTCTGCGCAAAGTTATTGAGCTTTAAAAGAGTATCCTATCTCAGCGGTAATTTATTCTCCCATTATAGTATACGACGGGGCTGCGGATCCTTGTATGCGGCTTTTGAAAGAAAAGGAAAAGAAAACAAATCAAAGAAACCGGGATTTATACGAGTAGGCAAACTAATGTTGATATGGTCAAGCATTTATTTCAATTGATTCGCAACTATTGGTCAACTGTCTTGATTCTTTGTTTTTCCATAGTCATGATCTTCATTTTGTATTTACATCATTGGCATGAAGACATAACTGCCAACTTGGGCACGGAATTAATCGGTGCGCTGGTCGGGTTTATTCTTATCAACGGAGCAATCGAATATCATAACAAGCAGATTCAGGTGCGGGAGCGGCAGAAGCGGTTTCGGGCGCTTCGAGTCCCGCTGGAACGTCATTTGCGAACTCTGTTTTTTTTGAAAAAAAGCAGTGAAAAGAAGGGAAATGGAGACCGAGATGAGTTGTTGCAGATTCTTGAAGAGGATTTTTATATGTTTTTGGGGCGTCTGGATTTCGCAGAAGAAGTCGCCGTTCAATCAACCAACAAGACCTGGGCGGAATACCTTTCCCGTGAGTTTTCAGTTTTTCGTGAAGCCCTGACCGCTTATCTTGAAAAGTACAGTCATGTACACAGCAATAAAGAACTTGAGCTGCTGGAAGATCTGATTAACCATGATTTGGTGGAATTGGTGGAGCAAAGTCACGAATTACTGCAGGATTCGGAGATAAACAATCAGCTGCTGCTAGACCAGGACCGCTCGGAAGCGGAATCCGAAGCATTGCGGCTGTTGGTGAACGGATACAGGGATTTGCTGAGGAACTTGTCCGGAAAGGTGAACAGCTCACTTGGTGAACAGAACAAGATGGGATTGAAAGCCACTTGGGAGCAGATTGTCAAGCCGAAGCCTTCGCAATGAAGGGAATAAACTAGCACTGGGTTTTTTAGCACACAGGAATTTTTGTCTAACAGATTGACAAATTGCTAATTAAATCGGTTTTTTGTGGCCGAGTTAATTAACGACAGACATGAAGGACGAAACGAATGATTCTGCTATTCAGCAGTTTAAAGAGAAACTAGAGGCTCAGCATAAATTTCCGGGAAAATACAAGTTCAAGTTTATTGTTGCTCAGGAAAAGAAAGCAGAATTGCTTTCGAGCATTTTGCCTGGACGCGCCCGGTGGCAGGAGAAACCTTCCAGGAACGGAAAGTATTTGAGCATGACTGCCGAAGTGAAGATGAAAAGCAGCGAAGAGGTGGTGGCGGTGTACGTGCAGGCTAAGAAAATTGAAGGAATAATATCATTGTAATTTTTCGGGAAATTAACAGTGTGTGCTGATTGCTGAAAAGTGCATGTTTTTTTGTTTGTTGCTGATTTTGTAACTGTTTGCTGTGCGTGTTTCTTTTTTTCAAAACAGAACGTATCATACAAAATACCTGATGATAATCATGAGACTA
>JAKSBZ010000309.1 GCA_022360875.1 Cytophagales bacterium
GAAACTTTTCCCAACATTCTCAATACAGGAGGTATTGTTGACTCGTTTGTCCACAGAGTCAGAAAAGGGCTTCCCCCGGAGTTATCCCCCTGGCGATCAAGGGAATTGAGGGGTGGTGGGTCATGCAAGGTCTTTACCAGCGGCGTTGATCAGGCCAGGAAACTGGAAGATGTACAATGGCTGCACATCAACCCCCAGATAAAACGCAGGGTTGATGCCATCACATATAACAAATGCCGCTTTGGCGACTGCATACCGGAACGGGTTCACTATTATAAACTGCTTCCAGACCAGTTTTGCCAGCAATACAGGGATCAGCTGCTCTATGTCAGCCATGAAACCATACTGGATTTTCTAACTTTTGAAGAGGTCCGTGCAATCTGTATCCCCCTGGCCCTGCGACAGGCTATGCAGTCTCATATCAGCTTTTATCTACAGAACTTTCCGGATGGACGCCCCCTTCATCAGCTGATGTCCGCTGAGTCTCTGGAAGAGGAATTTGACAGGGTCACTGATATAAAGAGTACGCCTTACAGAAAGCCCATTGTTTCACTGTTGAAGGCCGCCGGGTGTGACCAATACGCCAGGATAAAAAGAATAAACCCGGAGCTTGATAAAGGCCTGATCTACAGCCTGGATGGTATCATTTTCAAACCAGGGAGCCAGTTGCAAGGGCTGACACTGGATCGTGTTTCTCTTGCTGATACCGTATTCACCGGTATCAGATTTAAAGAATGCAGGCTTCTTAACCTGAATCTAACGTGCTGCAGCATCCGGCAATGTCACTTTATTAACTGCAGTATCAGTAACGTTACCATTGATATTGATCAGCTTCTTCATTCCCAGTATCTGTTGAAAAGACCCGTCAAAACCTGGAACAAAGCCGTCCAGAACTTTTATAACACTTCAAACCTGCCAAATAATGATAAGTTCTGGCAGCTCTGTTGTTCCGGGTTTCTGCCTTTCATCCAGGTTCAGGACGAAGATTTCAAACGTTTTCTGAATGAAGTCAACTTTGTCGATTTACTCCAGAAAATTGCTTCGGATGACGACACTGTCCAGCAAGTGATCGCAACCGCTCTTCAAGAAAATAACTGGCATCTGTTGTCCGACCACAGTCTCGCGGCCATTGACCAGTTTCTTAGAACAGACAACGGGTTGGTCTGTTTTGAGGATTCACAACATTACGTGCTTTACTGTGCCACTCATCCAAACCAGCTCAGACACCTGCTGACTATAAATGGCGGGTTTGACGACGGAATATTCCTCCACCTCAAGGAGGTCGTATTTTCTCCGGGCAGCCAGATAGAATTGATCATGAACGTGAAGTTCTTCAATAACGCAACACTGGCCAACGTGACCATCTCGGGCTCACTGAAAGGAACAGACTTTACCGGAGCCAATCTTAAAGGCTCCAGATTTGACAGTTGTGATCTGAGAGATGCCATCTTGA
>JAKSBZ010000084.1 GCA_022360875.1 Cytophagales bacterium
GTCAGTGTTCCGTCCGACAGGCTGCTAACGTCAATACCCGATATGGTTTCGGTGGCCGATGCGACCGTGCCGCTAGATGTGACAGGCGTACCGCCTCCAGAGCTGGAGAAGGAGTAGTTGTACGTTGCTCCAGTTTCCGCTCCTGCGAAGGTGAAACTTACAGCAGTTTCATTGCCTGCATTTATCGGACTTTGGTCAATGGTAATTGAATAGCCTGAAGGGGCGGTGTTGTCGAGCGTATAGGTTTCATCTGTTGCCGGTTCTCCGCTAGGCAACAGATTGCCGTTGTTGTCTGCAATGTTGACGCTTCCGCTTAAGTTCAATCCCACGTTCCCCTCAAAACTTGCCAGATCGCCTCCTGAAACAGTGACGTCGTAAGTTGAGGCAGTAACTTGGGAAATTCCTGTGACTGTTGCTGTTGTTGTTCCGTTTACGGCAAAATCGCCGGCATTTACTGATGTTACATTTTCATTGAAAGTAGCCAGGAACACCAGTGAGTTAGCGTTGGTGGTGCCCGATGTAGGCGTTTTCCTTGTGAAGCTGGTAATTCCCGGTGCTGTGCCGTCATAGTTTTCAGTGTCGGTGGTTGCCAATCCGGCATTACCTGCCGGGTCAGTGAGCGTGACACTCAATGTCAGTAATCCATCCGATAGTCCGCTGATGTCAATACCTGAGATGGTTTCGGTAGCCGATGCGACTGTGCCGTTTGATGTAACGGGGCTTCCGCCGCCTGTACTGGAGATGGAATAATTGTAGGTGGCTCCCGTTTCAGCCCCTGTGAAAGTAAAGCTGACAGCGTTCTCGTTGCCTGAATTAACAGGGCTTTGATCTATGGAGACAGAATAACCCGAAGGTGCTGTGTTGTCAACGGTGTAGGTTTCGTCAGTGCCTGGCTCGCTGCCTGGCAGCGCATTGCCCGAAGCGTCAGTAATGTTTTGGCTTCCGCTGAGATTTAATCCGATGGTGCCATTGAGTCCTGCCAAGTCTCCTCCGGATACTGTGACATCATATACTGAAGAACTTACTGGGCTAACGGAGGTCACTGTTGCTGTGGTTGTTCCGTTCACGGCAAAATCCGCAGCATCAACAGCAGTTACCGCTTCGCTGAAGGTAGCTCGGAATACGAGGCTGTTGGCGTTGGTAGGGCTAGATGCCGGAGTTTGCCGCTCGAAGCTGCTGGTTGTCGGAGCGGTGGCGTCGTAGCTTTCAGTGTCAGTGGCAGCCGATCCGGCGTTGCCTGCCGGGTCAGTCAATGTAACGCTTAGCGTCAGCGTGCCTTCAGATAGACTGCTGAGGTCAATTCCTGAGATGGTTTCGGTGGCCGAGGCAACTGTACCGCTTGATGTTACTGGTGTTCCGCCGCCTGAGCTGGAGAAGGAATAGTTGTACGTTGCTCCCGTTTCCGCTCCGGCAAAGGTGAAGCTCACGGCATTGTCATTTCCGGCATTCACCGGACTTTGGTCAATGGTAACGGAATAGCCCGAAGGCGCCGTATTGTCGACCGTATAGGTTTCGTCCGTGGCAGGTTCGCCGCCTGTAAGCGAATTTCCCTGGCTGTCGGTGATGTTCTGTCCTCCGCTGAGATTCAAACCAACGGAGCCATCGAAACTTGCCAGATCGCCGCCGGATACAGTGATGTCATATACTGAAGAACTTACCGGGCTAACGGAGGTCACTGTGGCAGTGGTTGTTCCGTCTACGGCGAAATCTGCGGCGTCAACAGCAGTTACCGCTTCACTGAAGGTTGCCCGGAAGACAAGACTGTTTGCGTTGGTAGGGCTTGAAGCCGGAGTTTGCCGCGCAAAGCTGCTGACCGTAGGTTCTGACCCGTCATAGTTCTCGGTGTCGGTGGCAGCCGATCCGGCGTTTCCTGCCGGGTCGGTAAGTGTTACGCTCAGTGTCAGTGTGCCGTCCGACAGACTGCTGATGTCAATGCTTGAAATGGTCTCTGTGGCCGATGCGACTGTTCCGCTTGATGTAACGGGCGTTCCTCCCCCTGAGCTGGAGAAGGAGTAATTATACGTGGCTCCGGTTTCTGCTCCAGCAAAGGTGAAGCTTACGGCGTTGTCATTTCCTGCATTTACCGGACTTTGGTCAATGGTGACAGAGTATCCTGAAGGCGCCGTATTGTCAACGGCATAGGTTTCGTCTGTAGTTGGCTCGCCGCTTGGCAGTGCATTCGAAGCAAGGTCCGTAATGTTCTGGCTGCCGCTTAAGTTTAAACCTACGGAACCTTCGAAACTTGCCAAATCGCCGCCTGAAACGGTGATGTCATAAGTTGATGCAGTAACCTGAGCAACTCCGGAGACTGTTGCCGTGGATGTACTGTTCACGGCAAAATCTGTGGCATCAACTGCTGTAACGTCTTCATCGAAAGTTGCCAGGAACACCAGCGAGTTGGCGTTGGTGGCGCTTGATGAAGGAACTTTTCTTGTGAAGCTGGTAATTCCCGGCGCGGTGGCGTCATAGTTTTCAGTGTCAGTGGCAGCCGATCCGGCATTTCCTGCCGGATCGGTCAATGTGACGCTCAATGTCAGTGTTCCGTTCGACAGGCCGCTGACGTCAATTCCCGAAATGGTTTGTGTAGCTGAAGCTATTGTGCTGCTTGCAGTTACCGGGCTTCCGCCGCCTGTACTGGAGATGGAATAATTGTAAACAGCTCCCACTTCCGCGCCTGCGAAAGTAAAGCTGACAGCGTTCTCGTTGCCTGAATTAACAGGGCTTTGATCTATGGAGACAGAATAACCCGAAGGCGCTGTGTTGTCAACGGTGTAGGTTTCGTCAGTGCCTGGCTCGCTGCCTGGCAGCGCATTGCCCGAAGCGTCAGTAATGTTTTGGCTTCCGCTGAGA
>JAKSBZ010000038.1 GCA_022360875.1 Cytophagales bacterium
CACAGCATGGCCGCTGGTGCATGGTTCGAACCGCAGATCACGAAGGGAGCATTGCGGGCGGCAAGGCGCTCGCAAAGGTTGGCTGAGAAGGTGGCGCCATGACCGTGTACGACAACCGCGCCGACATCGTCCAACGGCACTTCGCCGAGGCGTTCCCCGTCACGACTGAGCTTCAGGAACCCGCGCTCGGTCGACAGGTGAACGCCGTTACTCGCAACCTCTACGATCTGTCCCAGCATGATACGGGCCCGGATCAATCACACGACCTGCCGGGTCCACATGCACAAGGCGTGCTAGACGGCCTTTGAGGCGGGATACGCTGGCGAGATCCCATCGAAACAGGTCCCCGCGATCCTCATGGCGCTTTTGCAGCTCGCCGCCCTCGAAATGCTCGGCCAGCCGCACGCGGTTGGCGCTCGGTTCGAGGCGGACCACCCGCATGATCCGGCGCTCACCCGGCGCATCCTCCACCGCAATGAGGTCGTTCTTGCGCAGGCGCATGACCAGCCCGGCATCCGGCCAGTCGCGCCGCCATGGCGGCTCGAACGTCTCCGACAGCGCACCATCACCCTGATTCGCGTCAAACCGGCTCACGCCGGCGCACCGCCAGTTGCCTTTGGCAGTTTCGACGATGTCGAGACAGTAGTTCTCCGCGGCAAGCACCGACTTGCGGAATCGTCCATCGGGGCCATGCCGGATCTCGCGCAGCGGCGTGTCCGGCGTCAGCGGTCTGTGCAGCCGGACCCGCTTGTGCCGGCCGTGTTCGGCGTAGTCTACCACCGCTGCCTTGAACGCGCTGCCGGACAGGCCGTATGTCGCATCGAGCAACTCACGCCTTATGCGATCGTCACCGATCCTGTCGAGATCGTTCGGCACCAGATCGGCAATCGCCTTGCGCGTGACGATCTTGCGCCCGTCGCCGCGCGGATCGGTCACGACGCCGTAGGCCGTATCCTCATGCAGGGCGCCCGCAAGGCCGTGCTCCTTCTTGTGCGACACGAACACCCGGCCGAGCACGGCGCCGACATCGCCCCGGAAGCCCTCCCAAGGCTCGGGCAGGCCGGCGAGCAGGCGTTCAGCGTCCGTTTCGGCCGGCTGTGCGCGCGCGTGACGGGCCCCACCTTGGAGCATCGCCCCGTCCGTGACCGCGACGACGATCGCATCGATCGCGTGGTGGCGGTGGTCGTCGCGGTTCTTGCGCGCCGGCTGGTCGGGATCATCGGGCAGGTTGTGGCCGGCAAGAAGGCTGTCGAGGCCCCAGGCATGGCGCAGGTCACTCGTGAGGCGACCGGGCGTCACCCATACATGCCGCGTGGCTTCGTCGCCGCCGCCATAAATCGAGCCGAGATAGGCCCGGGTCAGCCGGGCGATATATTTCGTATCGTTCAGATGACGGGCGAGGAAGCCCCTCTCCTCGTCATCGAACCGCTCCATCGCGTCGGGTCCGAACCGCCATTGCTTGCTCCTGGGCAGGTCGGCGACGCGGGCCGAGATCGCCGCCCAG
>JAKSBZ010000164.1 GCA_022360875.1 Cytophagales bacterium
AACATGCGTAAAAATTACTGGCAGCACTTATTCAAACCGAATCGCTTTGATTGGCTCCACCTTACTGATAAAAGCCGTAGGGATAAAAAGCACAAGGCTGATGAGCGCAAAGGTGCCGACATTCAGCAGCAGCCAGGTCCAAAAACTCCAGCTGATCGGCACATAATTCATATAATAACTCTCGGGATCAAGGGGAATGTACTTCAGATAGTGCTGGGATAACCCGAAACCCAGCCCCACGGCATTTCCCAGCGCAAGGCCTTTGATGATCAGCCACATGCCGTTTTGCTTGAACACGTTGCGGATCTGGCTGTTGGAAGAACCCAGCGCCTTAAGTACGCCAATCATATGGGTGCGCTCCATAATCAGAATCAGCACAATTGAAATCATATTGAAACTGGCAACCGTCAGAATCAGAATCAGGAAAATCAGCACATTCACATTCAGCGTGTTCAGCCAGTCAAAGATATCCTGATGCTCATCGAGAATGGACCGCACATTCACCTGAAACGGCAGCCGGTCCAGCAAATCAAACTGCGCCCGCTGCGTGTCTCTGAAGTCCTTCAGATGAAGCTCCACGCCTCCTGCCAGGCTGTCCCCCCAGTGGTTAAGCTTTCGCACCTGGCCCAGATCTCCCCAAACCACCAGCTTGTCGAACTCGTCCATGCCGGTATCGTACAACCCGCTGACAGTCAGCTTTCGATAACGCGGCGGATTCTGCACAAACATCAGCACCACTTCGTCTCCCACGTTCAGCCGAAGCAAATCGGACAGCGCCTTGCTGATCACAATATCCTTCGAAGCTTTTTTCGGCTGAAACCTGACGAATTCGCCGGCAACCATATTGTTCAAAAACGGAGCGCGTGCATAAGTCGAGTCCACCCCTTTCAAAATGATGCCGGCTACTTCCTCCTCGGTTTTCAGCAAACCTGCCTTGTGGGCATAGGGAAAAGCCTGCTGAATATACGGAAATGAATCAGCCAGGTGAACGGGCAACTGGTTTAAAGGCATCGCCTCTTCCTCGTACGAATGGCTCATCGAGTATTTCACTAGCTGCAGCTCACCTTTGAAGGACACCACTTTGTCGCGTATTGCATCCTGAAACCCGTGCAAAATGAAAAAAGCCACCATCATAATCGCCAAGCCCACGGCAATACTCCCGACAGCGATTCTGTTGATTGTTCCCGAAAATTCTCCGGAAGCCGACTGGCTAATTCTTTTCGAAATAAAATAAGAGAGCTTCAAGATTATCTGTATTTTTGAAATGCGTAAAAAACCAGTACAACGGTTCGCTAAGTTAGATCTTGAAAAACAGTTATGAAAAGAATCTTCGTACTTTTTGCAATGCTAGGCCTTTGTTTTCCGGTCTTCGCGCAAGCGCCGCATCTTCTGCTGGGCGCCAGCCGAACCGACAAATATCTGCCGATGCTTGAGGACAAATCGGTGGCGCTGGTCGTCAACCCCACCTCGCGCGTTAGCGGACAGCACCTTGCCGATTTTTTGCTGGACAATAAAATACAGGTTGTAAAAATATTTGCGCCTGAACACGGTTTCAGAGGCAATGCCGAAGCAGGCCAAACTATAAAAAGCGGCACCGACAGCCGCACAGGACTGCCTGTCGTTTCTCTTTACGGAAAAAACAAAAAACCCAGCGAAAAACAACTGGAAGGCGTAGACTGGGTGATCTTCGACATTCAGGACGTAGGCGTGCGCTTTTACACCTACATCAGCACGCTGCACTACGTAATGCAGACCTGCGCCGAGCTCGGCAAACCGCTGCTGGTGCTCGACCGCCCCAACCCGAACGGCGACTACATCGACGGACCTGTACTTGAAAAAGAACACAAATCCTTTGTGGGCATGCATCCCATCCCTGTCGTCCACGGACTGACAATAGGCGAGCTGGCGCAAATGATAAACGGCGAAGGCTGGCTCGGCAACGGCCTGGAGTGTCTGCTGAAAGTAGTGCCCATGAAAAACTACAAACGCGCACAACGTTATGAGCTCCCCGTAAAGCCCTCTCCCAATCTTCCGAACTTCCAGGCCGTCCGGCTGTATCCTTCGCTCTGTTTTTTTGAGGGAACTGTCATCAGCGAAGGCAGAGGAACATATTTCCCCTTTCAAACCTACGGATTTCCCGACCCTGCCTTTGGTCCGTTCAGCTATGTGCCGAAAAGCATAGATGGCATGTCCAAATACCCGAAACACAAAGGAAAAACCTGCTACGGAAAAGATTTGCGAAAAACAATGGTTAAGCCCATGCTGGACCTGAGCTATTTGGTGGATGCATACCATACTTACAAAGAGACAAAACCGTTCTTTAATAAGTTCTTCACAAAACTTGCGGGAACTGCCCGCCTTCAGCAACAAATCGAACAAAGCTGGAGCGCCCGGAAAATCCGAAAAAGCTGGGAAAAAGAACTGAGTTCCTACAGAAAAATGCGGGAAAACTATCTGTTGTACAAATAATGTAAATCAATTGGGAACCTCTCCCACATAGAGTCTGAAAATAAAAAAATGAAGCCGAATCTACTGGAATCTGTATTGCCCAAACCTTACCGGTTATTTTTTCAATTGCTTCTGCTGGCATGTCTCGGCAGCATTGCTTTTTACTTTTACCAATACGCCAAGGGAGAAGCCAACACCATTCCCTGGACTACGCAGACACATGTGAAAAGCCTGAGCACCCCTGTTTACTCCTTCGATCACGGGCTTTTTCATTTCGAAGTGCCTTCCGAAAGCTATATTATACGGGAAACCTTCGACGCAGGAAATCTGCAGCTCAACCCCGACTGGGCCTGGGTATTTCTTGGCTTTTCTTTATTCGGATTTTCACTGCTTCTGGCCTGCATAAGCGGGATGAACCGTTTCTGGTTTCTTGTCTCTTCGCTGGGCGTCATCATTTTCCTTACACAAATTGAACTAAGCCAGCTGCAGCTGTTCGGCATCGACCACTGGGGAGCGCTTGCCTGCGCCATATCCGGAATTCTGTTGCTGTTATATCTGTTCAACGCATTCTTCAAAAACACGGGCTTTGTACTCCGGTTCGCACTGTTTCTAGCCCTGACTGGCGGGCTGTCGCTGCTGGCAGTCGAGTTTTCACCCGTTGCTTTCCCGCAGTTCCATTTAGCAAATTACAGCCTGCTGGCCTGGACAGTACTCAGCATGCTTTTTATTCTTTGGACAGCCAGCGAACTGTTTGTTTTTCTGATAAAAATACTAGCCAGCAGTCCCCGAAGCGGAAAACCAAGCAATCTTGTGCACTTCCTGCTCTTCAGCGCTCTGCTGCTGTTCAATCTGTTCGGCGTTTATGTCAACAGCCAAGAGGCCGGCGCAAGCCAATGGGTATGGCTGGATTCTTTTCTGCTGCTTGTGCTCGCCTCAGCAGCCGGACTGCTGAACCTTCGCAAAAGGACGGAGTCATGGCGACAGGTGTTTTCTTACTCTCCGATGGCGCTGGGACTGTACGCCGGCCTGGCCATTATTTGCTTTTCCACTATAGGCTATGTGTTTTCATCGGCCAACACACCGCTTGTTCGCGCTTTTGAAGACGCGATTCTGTTCTCCCAAATCGGCATGGGACTGGCCATAGTGCTGTATACTTTTATCTATTTTGGCGCTCTGCTCAAAAAAAACGCGCCCATCTATCAGGTATTCTACAAGCCTTACAAAGGCAGCTACCGACAGGTGTGGCTGGTAGGTTCCGGTATTATTGTATTGCTCCTGATGCAGTCAAATCAGCGCATCATTTCCCGCTCATTTGCAGGATACTACAACGGCATAGCCGACGTGTATTACAAAAGCCAGGAATACCATACGGCAAAAAACTACTACAGCGAAGCCGGCAAGCACGCCTTTACCAATTTCCGCTCCCGCTACGCCATCGCTTCGCTCGAAGAGCGGGAAAACAAGCCGTACAGCGCGCAGCTGGCGCTGGAAAAAAGCATTCAGGAAAGTCCCAACCCGTACTCCATAGTAAAGCTGGCAAAAATATACAGCGACAACTATCAGTATTTCAATGCCCTGTTCACTCTTAAGCGCGGACTGAAGCTGTTTCCGGAGGAAGGCCACATTCAGAACAACCTGGGAATGCTCATGAGCAAAACCAGCGTAAATGACTCTTCGGCACATCTTTTCCGCCGGGCTATGCAAGGAAAAAACACAAGAGAGCAGGCAGAAAAAAATCTGTACGCTCTCTTTGCACTGAAAAAACTTTCGCACGCGTCCGATTCTTTGGCCAACTGGATCAACGCTACGCAAAACATTGACGCCAAAGCCAACCTGCTTGCTTCCGCCAACCAGTGCAACGACAACAACCTGAACATCAAGTTCGACCAGGCCCTGGAAAACATCGGGTTCCATGAAACACTGCTGTTCAACAACCTGAACGTAAACCAAAAGCACAGCATGAGTCACCTGGATTCTGTTTTTTCCAGGGCTTCGGAAAATGAAAAAAACAAGCTTTTCGGAGAGCTAATATTATACAATCAGGCGCTGGCACTTTATAAAAAGGGCCATGTAGCCAAAGCTTTCGAAAAGCTGGAATACTTGGCGCAAACAGTGCCGGCCAAGCGAGACGAATACCATTACGTGCTCGCCCTGCTCTCTTTGGAGCAGCAAGCGCCTCTCAAGGCACTGGCTTACATCGAAACCATGACGAACCCTGAGCCCTTCGGCGAAATCGATCTGCTGCTCGCGGTCTCGCTGCTCGAAGCCCGGCGGGAAATACCCGAAACGCTTCTGGACAGCCTCTCCGCCAACAGCCCGGCCGTTGCCCGGGACCTTCGCTGGCTGCAAAGCAAACCCTCAGTGGCAGATGCTATGGCTTCCTCCGACATCAGAAAATTCCTTTGGCTGCAGGCCGGAAACCATGCAAATGCTGGCGACACATTCATCTTAAACACCCTGGATGCAAAAGGAATAAGAGACCTGGCCATTCTGAAACAGATACAAAAGAAAGAGCGGATGGGACTTGAAGATGCTGCATTTGATTTTCCGACACAAAAAAACGACACACTGCAGCGCTCGCTTGTCAAGCCCTTCATGCAACAGCAGCTGCTCAATTCCCTGAAACATAAAATGTGGAAGGTTACTCAGCGACTAATTGGTTCGAAAACAATTTCGGACGGCTACAAATCGCTGGGCAGAGCCGTGCTGGCCGAAAACCAGGGCGACAAATCGCTTGCCGATTCACTTTATACCGATTTGGCAACTAACAACCCTTTCTTCGTATGGGGCAATGTGTACGCCAACCGCTTCTGGCTGGCCAATAGCAAAGCCGACTTTGCCTATAAAGTTATTCACGAAGCTTATTTAATGAATCCCGACCACGCAGCCATTGTCCGATGCTACATCGAGTCTGCCCGCAGAGCGGGTCTCGACCGGTCTGCAAATATTGCTTTAGAGGAATTCAGAAAAACAACTACTGAAGAAGCTTTTGAACGAATGGCCGACTGGGCCAGAAAAACAGAGGCACCAGAAGAATATTCCGAATAATTCTTTAGCTAACAACCATACGCCTTTCCAGCGGAAGCCATTGAAATTCAAGCAATAAAAAACCCGAGTCGAACAACTCGGGTTTACACAAACAAAATTAACCCTTAGCCCGCTCTTCTTTTGGAAGACCGAGCTGCTTGCACCAAATGTTTTAGAAAATAAAACAGAAAGCTTCATCAAAAGTATAACAAAAACACCTTCTCGGCAAATCTTATTTCACAAAATAAATAAAAAACAATACTATATTTTGAGCAAACAAGGCTTAACAAAAACAATCTCTCTCTATTTTTAGCTCAAAAAAAGAAAATCATTTTTTATCGTCATTCTATGTATTATTTTGCGGGCTAATGCAAGATAATTCAGCAGCATGCATAATAATCTTATGGATTCAAAGTACATTCCCCATATTTTTACAGAAACACTCTATTGTTTTCCTGAAGACTCATCTGCTTTGGAAGAAGCGGAAATAATTTCCGAAAAAACCATAATTGTAAGCCGCGAAGGCAACGCGGCGAAAGAAAACGAACTTCTAAGCAAGATTCTTAAGTCCGTGCATATTCAGGCTGAAGATGTCCTGTATTGTACCGAGGAAGAATGGGAAACTCTGAACACCCAAGACCACTGCTTTTCCAACAAAGTACTTTGTTTCGGATTTCCGAGCCCGAACGAGCTGTACTCTATTCACAACGAAGCCCAGAACGAACTTATCTATTCTGCTAGTCTTGAACAGCTTGCCCGACAAGTGGAAGACAAAAAACAACTCTGGAAGGTACTTCAGAAACTGTTCTAATCCGCACTCGTTGGCACCCTTATCGCCATTATACCAATCGTAAATAATATTCTACCAAAATGTCTATCAGAAATTTTTTAAAATGCCTTCTGCTATTCCTTATGCTCGGCGGACAACGGCTTCAAGCTCAAAAATCACCCAATGTTGCTTACTCGCTTTCAATGCCGGAACCTCATACACACTATTTCGAGGTCGAAATGACTCTTTCGGGTGTTTCCGGAAAGCATCAGGATATCGTCATGCCTGTCTGGGCGCCCGGATCATATTTAGTGAGAGAATTT
Organism: Cytophagales bacterium; assembly: GCA_022360875.1. Classification (GTDB taxonomy): domain Bacteria; phylum Bacteroidota; class Bacteroidia; order Cytophagales; family Cyclobacteriaceae; genus JAKSBZ01. The sequence goes on from JAKSBZ010000164.1 coordinate 6,568, forward strand.
GCCAAAAGCGTCGAGGACTTCAGAGCAACCGGAAAAAATGAAAAGCCGCTGCACAGTGAAAAGATTAACAAAAACACCTGGCGGGTAAACACCAAAGGAGAAAAGAAAGTTCAAATTCGCTATAAAGTATATGCTTTCGAAAGCTCGGTGCGCACCAGCTTCCTGGACAGCTCTCACGGAACCGTAAGCGGAACCAGCGTTTTCATGTTCGCCAAAGACTTTAAAAACGCTCCTGTTACGCTCACCGTCGTCCCCTTCAACTCCTGGAACAGAGTGGACACCGGACTGCAGCCCGTTGCCGGAAAGTCCTTCACCTACCGGGCAGAAAACTACGACATCCTGGCCGACTCGCCTATAGAAATCGGCAAACAGAGACAGTTCAATTTCAATTCACGCGGAACGCGTTTCAACGTTTCCATGTACGGCGAAGCATATTACGACGAGAATAAGCTGAAAACGGAAATGATAAAAGTGGTGAATGCCTGCGAAGACGTTTTCGGGAGCAACCCGAACAAGGATTACACTTTTCTCGTGCAAAACCTCACGCACTCTAGCGGCGGACTGGAGCACCTCAATTCAACCTTGCTGCAGGTCAACCGCTGGACCTACTCTAGCCGGTCGGGGCTTCAAGGATTCCTTGGCCTGGTCGCACACGAATATTTCCACCTTTGGAATGTCAAAAGACTGCGCCCAAAAGCGCTCGGTCCGTTCGACTACAACAACGAGAACTACACCAAACAGCTCTGGGTCAGCGAAGGCATTACCAGCTACTACGACGATTTGATCCTTGCCCGCACCGGAATCTACACCGAAAACGAATACCTGAGCAGACTTTCCAGCGGCATCTCGGCCATCGAAAACCAGCCGGGGCAACGCGTGCAGTCGCTTGCCATGGCTAGTTTTGATGCCTGGATCAAAGCATACCGTCCGAATGAAAACAGCTACAACACCACCATTTCGTATTATTCGAAAGGAAGCGTTGCCGGCGCTTTGCTGGATCTGGCAATAATCGACGCCACAAACGGCAAAAAGAAGCTTGACGATGTGATGCGCTACCTTTACAAAAACATTTATCAGAAAAGCAACCGCGGATTTACCGAGGAAGATTTTCAAAAAGCCGTGAACAAAATCGCCGGAAGAAACATGCAGCGCTTCTTTGACAAAGTGATTTATTCCACTGAGAAAATCGACTTCAACCAATATTTCGAACCAATCGGATTGCAGCTGAAAGACCGAAACAAAGGCTTCAGAACAATGACACTTGGCGCTTCATTGAATGAATCCGGTGG
>JAKSBZ010000107.1:2500-4394 GCA_022360875.1 Cytophagales bacterium
TGTTCAGCAACGCAGCCGAAGCGAAAGCGAGTCTGAATAGGGCGCTTAGTTAGCGGAGGTAGACGCGAAACCCTGTGATCTATCCATGGCCAGGTTGAAGTTTGGGTAAAACCAAATGGAGGACCGAACCAGTTGACGTTGAAAAGTCTTTGGATGAGTTGTGGATAGGGGTGAAAGGCCAATCAAACTGGGAAATAGCTCGTACTCCCCGAAATGCTTTTAGGAGCAGCGTCGGTTAAGAGTCTGTTAGAGGTAGAGCTACCAATTGGACTAGGGGGAGTCAAATCCTACCAAATCCAGATGAACTCCGAATGCTAACAGATGTTTTCCGGCAGTGAGGGCATGGGTGCTAAGGTCCATGTCCGAGAGGGAAAGAACCCAGACCTTCAGCTAAGGTCCCCAAGTATATGTTAAGTTGATCTAAGGCGGTCCAACTGCTTAGACAGCCAGGAGGTTGGCTTGGAAGCAGCCATACCTTTAAAGAGTGCGTAACAGCTCACTGGTCGAGCGGTAGGGCATCGATAATAATCGGGCATCAAACATATCACCGAAGCTAAGGCAGGTATTTATATCTGGGTAGGGGAGCATTCCAAGGGCGGTGAAGCAGTGGGGCAACCCATTGTGGAGCGCTTGGAAAAGCAAATGTAGGCATAAGTAACGATAAGGCGGGTGAGAAACCCGCCCACCGATAGACTAAGGTTTCCTGATCAACGCTAATCGGATCAGGGTTAGTCGGGACCTAAGGCGAACCCGAAAGGGGTAGTCGATGGACAACGGGTTAATATTCCCGTACTTGCTTGATAGAGTGATGGAGTGACGGAGCAGTGAAAGCCCCGCGTGCGGACGAAAGCGCACGTTGAAGGGTGTAGGTATAAGTTCGGCAGGCAAATCCGCCGGACTTGCTGAAACCTGATAGTACAGCAATCCTTCGGGAGCGCTGATAGCGGGCCTAATCATACTTCCAAGAAAACCTTCTAAGCGTTTTAAATATCAAGCAACCCGTACCGTAAACCGACACAGGTAGTCAAGGAGAGAATCCTGAGGTGCTCGAGTGATTCATGGCTAAGGAACTAGGCAAAATGACCCTGTAACTTCGGGAGAAGGGGTGCTTCCTCTGGCAACAGAGAAGCCGCAGTGAAAAGGTCCAGGCGACTGTTTAACAAAAACACAGGGCTCTGCGAAATCGAAAGATGATGTATAGGGCCTGACACCTGCCCGGTGCTGGAAGGTTAAGGGGGGGCGTTAGACGCAAGTCAAAGCGCTGAACTGAAGCCCCAGTAAACGGCGGCCGTAACTATAACGGTCCTAAGGTAGCGAAATTCCTTGTCGGGTAAGTTCCGACCTGCACGAATGGTGCAACGATCTGGACACTGTCTCGGCCATGAGCTCGGTGAAATTGTAGTAACGGTGAAGATGCCGTTTACCCGCGACGGGACGGAAAGACCCCATGAACCTTTACTATAGCTTCACATTGACACTGGGTAATTAGTGTGTAGGATAGGCGGGAGACTATGAACCGGCGTCGCCAGGCGTCGGGGAGTCAACCTTGAAATACCGCCCTCTGATTATCTGGTGCCTAATCCCGCAAGGGAGACATTGTGTGGTGGGTAGTTTGACTGGGGTGGTCGCCTCCAAAAGAGTAACGGAGGCTTTCAAAGGTTCCCTCAGCATGGTTGGTAATCATGCGCAGAGCGCAATAGCACAAGGGAGCTTGACTGTGAGACCTACAAGTCGAGCAGGTAGGAAACTAGGATATAGTGATCCGGTGGTTCCGCATGGAAGGGCCATCGCTCAAAGGATAAAAGGTACTCTGGGGATAACAGGCTGATCTCCCCCAAGAGCTCACATCGACGGGGAGGTTTGGCACCTCGATGTCGGCTCGTCACATCCTGGG
>JAKSBZ010000080.1 GCA_022360875.1 Cytophagales bacterium
CGGTTTCGAGGCGACCAACTCGGAGAGATCGCCGACGCCCACGGGTAGAGGCTCATTCTCACCGTACATGCCCTTTCGCAGCCCGACCCTCACACTTTGCCAATCCACTCGCTCAATGTCATTGAGATCGCCAACGTAGCCGAAGTGAATATGACGCCGGAGCTCACGCCAACGAGGCGGTTTCTGGACGCTACTACCGAGCAGAACCTCAATCTGATCGACATGGGCCTTTAGATCGGCCCACAGGTCGGGATCGAGTTTATCTGTTTCCTCCAGATCACCCGCTGCAGTCCTGAGGTTTCGGAGATCGTCTTCAACCTCTCTCATCAACTCAACCAACGCGTCGCGGATCAACGTTCGGCGCTTGGTGTTGAGGCGGAAACGATACTCACGCAGCTCCCGCGCTGGACCATCCAGCGATGTCTCGACCATGATCTGTGCATCCGGTTCCCCAGCTTCGAGTGCATCTAACCGACAATGAGCAAGCTCGTTCAGGTCAGGTGGTTGAGCGGAGGGACGCCAGCCATCGATCTCTGGCAAAGCGGCTAGCAGCTGTGCATAGGACCGACAGCGATCTTCGTACTCAGGATCGGAACCGAACGAGACGCCGCTTGGCAATAGTTCGCAGAGTTCCTTTTCCAACCGCTCCAACTTGGCAAGGTTGGCCTCCGTGGCCTCGAAACTCTCGAGCGCAGCCATGATCGGGCTCGCCGATTTCTTCTTGCTCCCTTCTATGGTCATCCGACAGCCTACCGAACTATCTCTGAGTGTGAGCGAATCGCAGTCCGTCTGAGAAGCATATGGTGAGAAATAAAGCTGTGTCTAAGGTGGGCCCTTCGTGGCCAGGAATGAACGAGGGGCTGGCAACAGCCCGGGTGTCGTCCAACCAAAACACGCAATGTTCCTTTTTTGTTCACATACCAGCACCCGATAGATCCTTGCGCGGCTCGCTTGTTGCGCGAATTCAACCGCACTGGCGTTAATCTCTTGGTGAACTCGCGTTGGCACGTGGTTCGAGGGGATTGGGATGGACCTTGAAAATGCTTCTAGTTTCATATGGAGCTTTATTGAAAGGAACTTCGGCATATTCCTCGCCACTGCCGTAGGCGCTTGGTTTGGTGCCCGGGGCGCTCAACGTTTAGAGCACAGATTTCAACAAAAAACGGAACTCGAAAGAGAAATAAATAATATAAATAGAGCAATACTATTCTGTATTTCTATAAGAAACCGATATCTGGCCGCAAAGCGCCAGCACGTGAG
>JAKSBZ010000145.1 GCA_022360875.1 Cytophagales bacterium
CAGCGGTGATTCGCTGATGAGGGAAGACGCTTTGACAGCGCTGAAGGAGGAACTGATTCCGTTGGCAACGGTGTTAACTCCGAATATCCCGGAGGCGACTATTCTTTTGGGTCGAGTGCTTGATCCTGGCCATCCCGAGGACATGAGAGAGCTGTTGCAATTGGGTTGCCGCTCTCTGTTACTGAAAGGAGGACATTCCGAGGGCAATATCGTAACAGATTATTTTCTTGAACAGGGGAAGACGGAGTGCATCAGCTTTTCAGGACAGCGCATCAGCTCGAACAATACGCATGGCACAGGCTGTACTTTGTCGGCCGCAGTAGCCTCCTATTTAGCGCAAGGACTGACTTTAGAAATGGCGGTAATGAAAGCAAAGGAATATATTACGAAGGCAATTTCTGAAGGAGCCGAATATGTGATTGGCAATGGAACTGGCCCGGTTAAGCATTTTTACAAAACTTGGAAACAGGTTGCTTCGCCTCATTTTGAAACAAAACAGTTGTAGGAACTCATTTTCTTTATGACACTAGATATTTTAAATAAATAATATTGCCAGCCAAACCGCTTTCGGGTTTGAGCTGGTGTGGGCCACTCTGTGCTTTTTGTGAGCCGGAATATACACATAGTCGCCTTTCTGCATTTGGACTGTGATTCCGCTTTCGTATTCTAGACTCGCTTCTCCTTCCAGTAAAACCACCCATTCATTCTCTTCCTGGTCATACCAAAAGTCACTTGGGGAGCTGTGTCCTTCTGAAACAATTCGCTCAATTCGAATCCTTTCACTTTCAAATATCTTTTCGGTTAGTTCTTCAGCCAGCCTTTGTGGGATATGATTAAATATGTTCATGTTATTTATCTGTGTTTGTATTGAAATTGTTGCAGTATTTAACAGGTTATTTTTCTAAATCAATAAGGGGCACTGCATTCTCAGGAACTTATAAAGAAGTAAAGGAACAAAACATTAGCTGATTTATCGCTGATAATCTCACTTTACTAAAAAAAAATGAAGATGAAATTACCTCTTATCTTATTTTTTTTATCTGCCTTTATTTTTTCTGCAAAGGGACAATCTCTTCCGCAGCTTCCTGAGAATGCATCGGAGATGACGCCTATTTCTCCTGGATCACCAATATACAGGTATTCACTTAAGGCTGGGAAACCAAGGCATAAACGGGCGTTAGACAAAACTACCAATGGCCGTGCTTACAATTGTGATGCAGACCGGTTTACTGAAGTTTATTCTAATTACCATACCGCGTGGAGTTATGCCAGCCACATAAAGGATTATCATTATAGAATGCCGATCAGCGTATGGTCATTTGACTATATAAATTTCTTGTTCAAGAAACCTCGCAATTACAATGAAAATTTATCGGGCGGCTACCCGATGATTGTTCATTTGCATGGTGCGGGCGAAGCTGGAAAGGGCCACCCGGGAAATATTTTTGAAGTAAATCAAGAAGGCTATGACAACAACACTACTCAGCTGGCTTGGGGAGGGAAAACACACTACAATGCTGTTGAGGGGAATTCATCTGTTAATTTCAATGGATTTTTGCTTTATCCTCAGTCCCATTATGGCAACTGGGCGGAAGATTACCTTGTCGATGATGCAGTGGAGCTTATCAAGGAATTGATTTTAAATTTTAACATTGATCCAAATAGAATATATCTGCATGGTTTGTCTAATGGAGGTACTGGTGTTTGGTCGTTTATCAAGAAATATCCTGAGATATTTGCCGCAGCGGTTCCCATGTCTGCAAATATATTTAACGCAACTGAAACACTGGAAAAAACCAAGCATATTCCTATATGGATACATCATGGTGAAAAAGACACCAACCCAACGGTTGGAAGCACGGATTATTTAGTCGAACGTTTTCAAAATATTCACGGAGCTATGTTTGAAACGCTTGTTTTGGATAAAGGCTTTACCGACAATCGCCCGCTTTCTCAAACACAGACAAGCAAATACAACAATAGGTATTCGAGATTTAATAATGTGGGCCACGCAGGGTGGAATAATACATTCAATAGACAGGATTTTTTCGAATGGTTGCTGCAATACAGCAAATTGAGCATACGCGTATTTGGGGGGAAGACACAATTCTGCGGAGGCCAGTCAATTCGTTTGGGCATTTCCACCGGATTTGAAGAGTATGAGTGGAGCAGAGACAATACACCATTGGCCGATTCCAATAGCAATGAGTATACAGCATGGGAGCAGGGTTCTTACCGTGTACGGCTAAAAAGAGACGGACAGTGGTCGGCGTGGTCACATCCTGTGGAATTGATTATGCTGGCCTCTACACCTGGTCTTGTTGCGAAAAGCAGTGTGTTGTTCCCATTGCCTGAAGGCGAAAACTCCGACCGGGTTACTTTGCAGTCTATAACGAGTGTGCCGGTTTCAAAATATCAGTGGGAGTGGACTGACGGAACTGACAGTTTTCTGTTTGAAAATGATAACGGCAGCGAGTTTGAGGCTTATGCTCCCGGAGAGTACAGGGTGCGTGTGACTTATTCCTTGTCAGGGGGCAAAAGTTGTGTATCTGTATCGGATCCTGTTGAAGTAAAACAGATGCAGTCAGCAGGTTTGTTCGAGCCCCTGGATTTCAACGGGGTTCTCTTGCCTGAAGACAGTGAAATTCGTTTGTCTTGGACTTATGATGACGAGCAGGCCGAGGGGTTCGAGCTGTTTCGCTCAACCAGCGGAAGAAACAACTTCAGTTTTGTTGCAAAACTTTCCAACGAAGCCAGAGAATATATTGATCAGCCCGATTTTGGAAACGGAGCGGTATATTATAAAATCCGCGCCGTCAACAACAGTGCAGCTTCCTCTTTGGTGGACTTGGTAGTTCCTGTACCGATCGAGGAAGAGCAGTTTCAGGGAGGAAATCTGGAGGCCTATAACATTTCACCTTGGGGACTTACTTTGCGATGGGATCCTTTCCAGCCTGCCAGCAAATTACGCGAATATGTTGTTTATCGCAATGGAGCGGAAGTCGCGCGCACAACACAAAACGAGTTGCGGCAAAGCAATTTGCCAGGCTCTCGTTCATATGTTTATCATGTGGCGGCAAGAACGTTAGACGGCAAAGAACGGATGTGTTACCCATCGTATCCTTTTTATCATAGTAATAATCATATGAGGTGGAAGTATTATTATATAGGAAGTGATGCTTCGCATTCGATACTTTCGTTTGATGAATCTGACTATGATTATAGAGACAGAGGCAGGACTTCTCTTTTTGAAGAGAATGATCTGGGAGACAGTAAGTACTATACAACAAGGTACGGCAAGTTTGCATATGTATACAGATCGAAGGTTTTTATAGCTGAAGATGGAGATTATGAGCTTGAGTTGATTTCAAGAGGTCGTTCGGTTCTTTATCTGGGCAACTCTCTGATGGTTGTTAACAATAGGGAAAGTTCTAAGCCAATTTCTGTAAAACAAACGCGGCATTTGCAAAGAGGACTGTACAGGTTAAAGGCGATATATACAGAGTATCATAAGGTCTTGAAGGACTTTAATATTTGTATTAAAAAAGCAGGGGGAAAGACAGTGGAGTTTGATGGATTGCCGAATCGCGAAGTTTCTGCTCCCGGCACTCCAAGAAGTTTGTCGGTATCAGCTTCCGGGGGCAATCTAAGGTTGAATTGGTCGTTGCAGTCCGATGACGGAATGTGTGAGGTTTTTCGTGCGAGGGGCAACGGAGAGTTTGAGTGCATTGGTGTTACCGGTGTGGGAGGAGAAACGTTTTTAGATACTGACGCAAAGGTTGGGGCAAACTACAAATATAAGGTTAAATCTCTGAATGCTTTTGGAAGCAGCATGAGCTCACCTACAGGGACAGCTTCCAGGAATGTCGCCTCGGCAACAGTCGGTAGTTTTGAGAATGTAGAATTGGATTACCGGATAGAATCCGGGACGGGCAAGGCCGTGCTTTCGTGGGATTATACCGGAGGCACTGCTGAATCTTTTGTGGTTGAACGCGGCATTGAATCTTTGGATACTCAGCCTATTGTTGAATTGGATGGCAGCGCAAGAGAGTTCACAGATGAGTCGGCATTGCTGGATACTAAGTACTTCTATCGCCTGAAAGCAAAGCACCAGCAGGATTCGGTAATGTCTTCTTACTTATCGGTAATAGTAAAAAATTCGCATCATCCGGTTTGGATTGATGTAAGGCATCCGCATAACACTAATGGAAACCCGGTAGCGGGTGATTCGTGGGTGCACTATTCGACTACAGGGAGCAACTGGTGGGAGCATCCTTTTAGTTTGACAGACACTTTGGGTAATGAAGCTCATTTCAGAATTAAAGAATATGACTACGGTTCTTCTCAAGCCCAGAACCAATGGACTTCAATTTTCGGTGACTTGGATTCTGAGCTCAGGTTTCCGGTTGGAGCATTGAAAACTTATCGGGTGGCTGAACATTCAACAGCTATTGTTTTCGACCAATTGTCCCCTGATTTGAGTTATGACTTTTCCATATTGAGCGCTACGGACCAAACTACTAGCGGTGTTGTTGTATTTTCTTTGAACGGAACTACGAAACAGATTGATGCTGTTGGCAATGCGTCGAAGACTGTGGATTTCGAGGCTGTGGTTCCTGATCAGAATGGTGAGATTAGACTGGAGTTTTATCCGTTGAATTCAGGGAAGAGAGCGTATCTCAATGCTGTGAAGATTCAGCCAAGGGATTATGCTGCAGAAATTGAAGGACTTGAGGTGTATATGCCTACACCGGGTCAAAATCCGGCTCTTTTGGAATCCTGGGTTAACGCTTCGGGTGAGAACCCATCATCGTTTGATATGCCTCACGCAACCTATGTAGTAGGCAGCAATCTAAGTTTGACTCAAGATTTGTCTATTTCGGGTGAAGGGGTAGAAGTAATGATCGACAAAGACGCAACGCTGAATATCGGAAGCCATTCATTTTCGGTATTAGGCGGAGCTGCGCTGAATACATTCGAAACTTCAGGTAGGATAAATGCCAGCGGCGGATCAATTTACTTATCTGAAAACAAGTTCAGAAGGCCTACTTATCTGAATTTTGTTCCCGGGGCGAGTTTAGAGGACCTTAGCTTAGGCGAGGGACATTCAAGACGCGTGTTTATTAATGACGTTGCTATTGAAGGAGATCTGGAAGTAGCGAACAGTTACGTACTTGTTGAGGACAGTCTTATTATGAACGTTTACAAAGAGAGGTCTTCTATTGTAAGCAAGATTGGTTACGGGGGAGGAGTTGAAGGGGACGTATCGGTTTCGAAACATATAGTACGCAGCGAAGGGAATACAAGAAATGCGTGGTGGTACTTTGCGCCAAGTGTGAAAGAACAGCAAGTTAAGGACTGGGCGGATGATTTGCCTTTGACGGGAATGATAGGTTCTTCCGATCCTGGAAATGAGCTTGTAAATGTTAAATATTTTGACGAGTCACAGGGGACATATGTTGGCTTTGAGAATGTTGAGGATTTTTTGTCTCCGGGACAGGGTGTGGATGTTGCAATATTTAATTCCAATTTCATTAACGGAAAATTGGTGTTTGACAACAAAGGAGAGTTGTTTATTGGAAACGGGATGGACCAGCGGATCACGAAGCAGGAGACCTTTGATCTTCCGGTTTCCTATACGGAAGGTTCTTCGAACTGGAATTTGCTAAGCAATCCGTTTAATTCGCCTATTGACTGGGTTAGTACAGCGACTGTAAAACAGGGGCTGAGAGATGCTGTGTATGTCAGGGATTCGGACAACGGCATTTGGGGAACGTATATTAACGGAGTTGCAGTCAATGGAGGAAGCCAATACATAAATCCGGGGCAGTCTTTCTTTGTAAAATCACTTGACGCAAGTGCTTCCCTGACTATTTCTGAATCATCAAAATCCGATGTTCTCAATACAAATATTTTAAAGGAGGCAGAAACAGATAAACAACTTATCCTCTTGAGCTTAAAGGACAAGAACGATATAAAGGATGAACTGGCCGTCTATTATGTTCCGGAAAATATCCCAGAGCAGAATTACGGAAGTGTTGAAGCGGTAAAGCTTTATAATAAAAGCGTAAATCTTTCGGTTTGGACCGAAAACGGCCGCTTTGCCATTAAAGCGCTGGCTGAAAATAAACGCGAATTTTCTTTGGGCTTGCAGGTCAATTCTAAAGTAAAGGGCACACATTCTTTATCCCTTGACAAGCTGACTATGCCTACAAGCACAGATGTCAGGTTGATTGACCATTATCTGGATCAGCAGATGATATTGAGGCCTGGAGAGTCTTATGCTTTTGATATTACTGCAGATACGGAATCGGAGGGGAGCGGACGGTTTGAACTGGTCGTTCAAAGACCTGTGGAACTGTTTCATAGCAAGGCCTCCGCTTACTTGGGAGACACCGCAAGGGTAGAGCTGACTTCCAAATTCTTTTCTGAAGTGAAGTCGGCTGTGTTGAAATGGAGTTGGGACGCGGATCAGCTGGACTGGGCGGGAGTATCAGGAGGCAAGTTAGTAGAAGTGGGCAGCGAACGGAAAGGTGAAGTGACTCTGAAGTATGACGATACAAAAGCTTCTATTGAAGAAGCGAAGTACTTTGCAGAACTACTGTTTGTGGTTAAGAAGAAGGCAGGATCGTCGTGCAGGGTTAGTGTAAGCGCCGAATCGGTAAAAAATAAGCAAGGAGAAACGCTTCCTCTGGCTTCGAATGAATCGAGTATAGCACGAATTCCTTTCCAGAAAGTTGAAGGATCAATAATCAAACTGAATACTTCGGACAGAATTCGTTTTAAGCTGTTTTCCAAAAATGAGAAGCTGTTGCTGGATAAACAGGAAAGCGGAAGTAGTTATTCCGTTAGTTTTAAATCGGAAGATGCCGGGAGACTAACCTATGCTTTCGTGCCTTCAGAGCGGCCAACCATCAGCACCGTATATGACTTAGTTCTATTGGATCGGATCAAGCGCAATGCTTTTGGGGCGATGCCAGAAGAATTTTTAAGTGCTGATATGGACGGGAATCTTGAAATAAATGACGAGGACAAGAAATTGATGATTCAAAAGATTCTCAAGGGCAAGCACCCTGTAAATACTAAAGAGTTGTTTGTGGTACCGAAGTACAGTATAAGTGAAATTCAGGAAGAGGGCATAGACAAATTATTGGAACAAGGATTCTCGCTGGACAATGGAAAGTATAGGAAGCAGGATTTGGTTTTGGTTGAAAAAGGAAAGATAGATCGTGGTTTGATTCCAGTACAGGAACTGCCGATTGAATTCCTGGCAAAGTTAACAAGTTCAGACCAAAAACTTCTGACTTATGATATACAAACTCTGGAGAGTGTTGATGCGCTTGGATATCAGTTTACGCTGGAATGGAATCCTGATTTATATGAGTTTGCTGGAGTTGAAGGAGCATCTGAGCATATGCTGAATGAAAGTTTAGTGAAGAAAGGGAAATTGGGAGTGCTTTGGAACATATCTGGCGCGGAGGGTACAAAATTAGCAAAAGACGTAAGTTTGTTTACCCTGAAATTGAAGCCTCTTGCAGGTTTAAGCGAAAATCCGGAGCTCTCGGTAAGTTCGAGCTTGTTGGATAATCAGCTAGTAGATGATGAACTGCTTAGGTACGAAACAGCTTTGAGAACAGAGAAACTGTTGGGTCAAAGCGATGAAGGAGATTTTATAATTTATCCAAATCCATTTGTGAATTCATTTGAGGTGCAGCTTTTGAACGGACTTGTGGGAGATTACAGGGTAATGCTTTATGACCTTAACGGTGTATTAGTAGGAGATGAAAGGGGAGTTGTTAGGGCTGGTGATAGTTCGACTTCGGTTTTCAAGTTCAGGGGGCTTAGTCAGGGAGTGTATGTATACGAACTGTATTTCGGAGATAAAAAGGCAAGAGGAAAAATTATTAAGAAATAGTTGATTCAGGGAGCATTTGTTGAAGTGCTCCCTTTATACAAGTATGCACTATCATTAGTTTAACTCATGTTATTGCTTAGCTAAGTCGCTGGCTATGAAATAAAACTGAAAATTTTAAAATATGAAGTGCTTATTTGAGCAGAGACAAACGAATGTTTGTTCTTTATCATGTTACAATTCCTAATGGGGTATTACTCTTTAAGGAATGAGAGAAGTTCTTAACATAGAAATCATGAAAAAAGCCACGCTAGCATTTATTATGTTATTCTCGTTTTTTGCCGCAGTGGCGCAGCCGCAAGTTGATAACAGCGGAGTAAATAACGATTCTTTTTTAGAGCTTACAGATGATTTGCCGCCTGATGAAGATGATGATCTTAACCCGAACATACCTATTGACGGAGGAATTGTTTGGGTTATTTTGTCAGCTATTGGGATAGCGACAACGAAAATGAAAAAACATATGCAGAAGACGGATAAAGTGCAGTAGTTGAAAAGCAAGCTTTGTTTTTTTCAGAATTGCGTTGAGTATAGTCTTTCTTTTATAGCCCTAATAAGCAGTTTGCTTCATTTGCATTGTCAGAAGGCGCATCCAGTAAACATTATTTAGGGCAAGAATTAATTTTTTGACTTATGAATAGAATATCCTATTATTATTTATTAGCCTTTTCAATCTTGATTGTTATTGTATGTGCATTTATTTATGCTTCTTTTCAAAAACTGGGAGCATGGGTGTATCCGGTTGACGACACGTACATCCACATGGCAATTGGCAAGACTTTGTCATCTGACTATGTATGGGGAATTACTGGCGAAGAGTACTCTTCAGCTTCATCGTCTGTGCTCTATTCTCTTATTCTTGGTATATTATTTTTTCTTTTTGGGAAGAATGACTACCTGCCAATATTAGTAAATCTGATCGCTTTTTCGGGGATATTGTATGCGGTGTATAAGATTTCTTTGAAAGAGCGGTTGGGAACTGGAGTACAGGTCGTTCTTCTTCTGGGAATAATATGTATTTTACCTGGATACTCTTTGGTGCTAATTGGTATGGAGCATAGCATGCAGCTCCTCTTTAATTTGGCTTTTTTTTATGTTTCCTCTTTAGTATTGAGCCAGGAGAAACCCGCGCCGAGACTTTGGAAAATGCTGTATATATTGGGTGCATTGAGTGGATTGGTTCGGTATGAGGGTTTGTTTATCGTATTTGTGGTTGGCTTGCTGCTTTTTTTCAGAAAGAAGTATATGCATGCAGTCATGCTGGGGGCAGCAAGTGTAGCCCCTCTGGTTCTGTTTGCTGCTTATTCTCTCTTTCATGATCTGTATCCTATTCCGAATTCTGTATTGATAAAATCCGATAAACCGAGCGGTGAGGGCAGGTGGTTACACTTGTTTTTTAACTGGGCAACCAAGCTTCATCGGGAGCCTTTTATCTGGACTATGTTTATTGGTGCTGTTGGAATAATTTTGAAATCGTGGTTTGGAAAGCTTCGCCGTCTGGGACTGTTTGTGCTCGTGATTTTGCTCGTGTACATGATACATATGAATTTCGCCCGCTTCGGGATTCTGGGGAGGTACGAAGCGTATATTATATTGGCGTTTTTTGTGGCAGTTGGAATTTTCTATCGAAGAGTTTTACAACAGACAAACTGGAGCATTGTGCGGTGGGGATTAGTGGTTTTGGTGGCAATTCCGTTTATGTTGCGAGCCTGGCAGGTAAGCCAGGACACCTGGATGGGCATTAAATCCATTCACGGGCAACAGTATCAGATGGCCCGCTTTGTGGAAAAGTATTACCCGAATGAGACAGTGGCAATAAACGACATAGGCACAACCAGTTATTTTACAAATGCCAAAGTTCTGGATTTGTACGGGTTGGCGAGCATGGAGGTTACACGAATGCGTGCTGCTGGAAAGTACAATAGAAACGCGTTGGACCAGTTAGTGAAAGATAAAAACGTTGCGCTTATTATGATTTATGATGAGTGGTTTAAGGATAAAATAAGTAAGGACTGGGTACTGATTTCGAAATGGAGGATCAAGGAAAATAATGTTTGTGCGTTTAATGAAGTGTCTATCTATGCGCCTTCAATTGGACAAGCAGCAAGGCTAAGAAAAAATTTGTCAGAGTTTCAAAATACTGTGCCAGCGGGGATAATGCAGGTTGAGTATAACGAGCCGGTGTTTGCGAACCATTAAGCAATTTTGTAGAGCTAGTCAAGAGTTTATCTAATATAAACGGCTGGTAATTAAATACTAAGGAAATAATTAATTAGCACGGAGTGCTTAATCATTGTATATGCGTAGTTTTTTTATGTCGGAGGGGACCATGCAAGCCAATAATAAAGAGCGCTTGTTTCAAGGGGTATTGACTTTTCTTTTGTTAGTTATTGTTGCTGCCATTTTACTGAAAAAATGGATTGGCTTGACGCTTTTTGTTGCGCCTCTCCCGGTTATATTTTGCGTGCTGATAGCCCGGGACAAGCGAGTTACGATGCTTGTTCTGTTCTTGATAGATACATTTATGCCTGCGCTTATTAGAATAGCGCCCTTTCGATTGCACTGGGGAATTTACGCTGAACTAATAATTTTTATATCGTTTATTATTTATTTATTGGGGTCTGGAGTGAACCTGAGAGCTGGGATTACTAAAAATTCAGTCACCCAGTCTGTTCTAATATGGTTTTTGTTTAATGCAGCCCAAATAGCGAATCCCAATGTTATTACGCCTATGAGCTATATAGCATTTATGAGATTTTCGCTTTCTTTTTTCCTGGTTTATTTTGTGTTTCAGTCAGTGTTTCAAAAAATCGAAAACATCAGGGCAGTGCTCAGCTTTTTTGTGCTCTGTATGTTTGTTTGTGCCTTGTATGCTCTGAAACAGGAATATTTCGGATTGTCTGCTTCAGAGGTTGACTGGTTAAACTCCAGTGACAAACTGAAAGGCTTGATGATTACATGGGGAAAAATCCGAAAATTCTCCTTTATGGCCAGCCCTGTTGCTTTGGGCCTAAGTCTGGCGCTGGCAATTATCGTATTGTTGGTGAAAATACTGAAGGAAAAAAAGGGAGTCGGTTATAAGTTGTATTATGCGGTGCAGGCGGTGGTTATGTTGATAGCTATGGGGCATACGTCGACAAGGACCGCTTATGTGCTTATTCCTGTGGGCGTCATATTTTATTTCTTACTGGACTTCTCATACAAGAATACGCTGATTTTGTTATTCATGGGAATATTTGCTCTTGGAGCGGTAGCTTATGGAGTCTCTTCTGGCAATCGGACATTGTACATTGTATCCTCGGCTTTTAATTCAAATGATCCCTCCTTGCAGCTCAGGTTCGAAAATCAGCGAATTCTAAAATCGATTATTGCGGCTAAGCCTATTGGCAGCGGGCTTGGATCCTGCGGCGCTATAGCTCACAAGTATACACCGATGACTTTTTTAGCGAATTTTCCTCCCGACAGTGAGTTTGTGCGTGCAGTTATTGACGTCGGCTGGATAGGGCTTATAGTTTATTTCTATTTTCTGTTCAATGTGCTTCGAGTAGGGATCGTTGAATATTTTAAATGCAGGAATGATGAGTATAAGATGTATTTTTCGATAATTATCACCCTTTTTTTTATGCTGGTTTTGGCTTGCTATCCGCAGGAGATTTTTGGAGCAAGGCCTATTCCGTTTGTGTTTGCTTTGCTCTATACAGCTGTATCCCAGTTTAAATATTTAAATCGGAAAACTGAAGAAGAGCTGGCAGCCATCGAAAAAAATGTGTAGGCAGCCAATTCTTTGAAAACCGGAAATTCTGGAAACAAGTATTGCCGGAGTTCTCATTGTAGCCTGTTTGTTCAAATAATCCATTTTTGTGCAACTCTGTGGCAGATAAGCACATTTGAATACATCAAAAAATTCTATATCAGAAGAAAGTTGGTTTATAGTAAGAACCATCCCTCCTTGGTTGACACTAACATATTACAAAAGCTTGGGCAAGCTGATAGAATTTAGCAATTACTTATTAAGATTTATATTCATTTTGAAGAAGACAATTCTTGTTGGACAGAGTGACCAAACAATTCTGGATATATTAAAAAATAATTTAACTCCCCAATTCGACGTCGTGTTGATGACCGACGGTATAGAAGTGTTTAATTGGCTTTATAGCCATAAAAAGGTGGATGCGCTTGTGCTGGACGTATTTTTACCAAAACTCAACGGTATTGAAATAGTAGAGCAGTTAAAAAGAAGTGCATTGTTTGCTGGGCTGCCTGTGGTGGTTCTGACGGACGCAGACAGCCAGTTAGTTCGTGAAAAGTGTTTGGAATCAGGTGCAGCAGCTTATATTACAAAGCCCTTTGACCCAGTTGGTTTTAAGGAGTTGCTGCAATCAATTCTAGTTCCTCAGCGTGTATAATAGAAATGATATGACAGATTTTACTTCAGTTGAAGAGAAGAAACTATTGCCTAATCTTTCCAATGAAGACGTTATTGTTTTTAGCGATGGTGTGTCGAGGTTGGAAAAAGAGTTGACCCTGAAAGAACTAAAGGTTTGGAGTGTGTCAGACCCTAAGTTTATTATTGAAAAGATTTATCAGAATTCGCTTGACAGCAGAGTGTCGGCTGAGCATGTGTTTATTTTTGAGGCTCCTTGTCAATCAGAATCGTGCTTTAATTTTATTAGGGCACTTAGAAGAAATCCATTGTTTGACAAAAGTATATTTTTTGCGATGGTGGAAAAGGACCAGTTGGACAAGGTTGATAGATCGTTGTTTGATGATGTGTTTTATTATGACATTGAAGCGGATGGATTGGAAAAGGCGATAAAGTTTCATCGGGAGATCAAGCGCAGTATCTGTGCTGAAGCCTCTTTTTTGAAGATTGAAAGAAGTGCTGGAAAAGAAAACAAGATTGGAAAAAGAAGCTACTCTGTCGCTAAGCGTGTTTTGGATATTGCCTTTTCATTGACAGCATTGATCCTATTATCTCCTCTTTTCTTGTTGCTTATGGTTTTGATTCCTTTGGAATCTCCCGGCCCTGTGTTTTACGTTTCCAAACGTGCAGGAAAAGGATACCGGGTTTTTAACTTTTTCAAGTTTCGCTCAATGTATGTTGATGCTGACCAGCGGTTGAGCGAACTGATGAAAGAAAAAAATTTGTATGGGGAAAACGGGGGCAATACGGCTTTCATTAAGCTTAAAGATGATCCAAGAATTACTTCGATTGGAAAATTCATTAGAGGGACATCCATTGATGAGATACCTCAGTTTTTCAATGTGCTGAAAGGCGATATGTCGTTGGTGGGAAACCGTCCTTTGCCTTTGTACGAGGCAAAAAAGCTGACAGTTCGTGGATATTCGGAGAGGTATATTGCTCCAGCTGGAATAACGGGTTTGTGGCAGATAAGCAAGAGCAAGAAAGCAGATATGAGCCAGGAGGAAAGGATTGCTCTGGACAATGAGTATGCAAGAACACGCAATTTCTGGTTGGATTTGCAGATAATGTACAAGACGCCGATGAATATGTTTCAAAATGAGCCGGTTTGATCCGGCATTTCTGTTTAATTATAAAGGTGTTTATTTAGATGGCGATAATAATGCTTTTGTTGTGGACTAGCGGGGCGTTGCTGGTGGTTTTTTTGATTTTCCCTGTATTGGCGAGACTGTTTAGCTTGTTGACTAAACCGGGTGTGAGAGGTGAGAGCGAAAAGAAGAAGCTTTATTTTGCATGTGTTATTACCGCGTACAAAGACCTGGAAATAACTCATGATCTGGTTGAATCGTTGCTTCGGCAAGACTATGATGCCTTTCAGGTTTATTTGGTAGCTGACCGTTGTGAAAGAAAAGTTTTGCCTTTCATTGAGGAAGATCCGCGCGTGAAAGTAATTTTCCCGGAACGTCCTTTGGACAGTAAGGTAAGGTCAATGCAGCATGCCTTTCGTTTTTTAGACTCTGAAGTCAATCAGGTGGTTGTTTTCGACCCCGACAACCTGGTCGCAAGCGATTTTTTATCAGAATTAAATAAAAAGCATCAACAGGGTTATGAAGTGGTTCAGGCCAAGCGGATAGCTCGGAATTTGGGCACATCAACAGCTGTAATGGATGCAATGGCTGAGTATTATAGAAATTATATTGACCGGATAGTTCCCTTCAGGTTAGGATTTTCCTGCAGTATTGCAGGTTCGGGTATGTCAATTCCGAGAGGCACTTTCTCTGGGTTTCTTGAGTCGAGAAAAATCAGGGAGAAAAGCCAGGGGGTTATTTTGGGAGAAGACAAAATGCTTCAGATTTATTTGATTAGGCGGGGGTATTTTATTGCTTTTGCTGAAAATTTGCTGGTTCAGGACGGAAAACTTGTGAATGGCAGTCAGGTGGAAAAGCAGCGTGCTAGGTGGCTTACCGCTTATTTTGAGAGTATAGGGGATCATCTGAGACTTTTTTTCGAGGGAATAATAGATCGTAAAGTTTCTAAGGTGTTTTTTGCGTTTCAGAACATAGTGCCTCCTGTATCTATATTGCTGAGCTGGTCTGCGGTTCTGATTGTACTCGGGCTTTTTTTAGATAATCGTTTGTCTTTATTGCTTTTTGTTTCATTAGTGTTGTTTGTGGCAAATATCTACTCGGTTCTGATGTTGCAGTTCACAGGCGCAGGACAGAAGCGGGCGATTCTCAGATTGCCAGTGTTTGTATTTAGGCATTTTTTATCTGTTCGGCATATGCCGAAGACAAGGAAAAGCTTTTTGGTAACTAAGCACTTGTTTCATAACAAAGAAGCAAAATAATATTTACGTGCTGCCAGTAATTTAACTTATGTTGTTGCTTAGCTAAATCGCAGATTATGAGATAAAACTGAAAATAATAATAAGTACGTAGTACTTGCTGCGGAATATAATATTGTAAAAAAGTAGAGAGAAGTTGAGGATATGCTGGGGAGAATGCTTTTAAAAATTAAGTGCGAAAGTGAAAAATTTCAAATGTTGCTCAAGACTGCATTGGTAGAGAGATATAATAGACAAAGGAAAGAACGGCAAATGTCATGGGCCGGCTTTTTGTTTTTATTTTTGTTTAAGTCTTCTGTAGGAGCTTTCAGATGGATGCTTTCGTTTTGGTACTTGCGAAAGGCAAATAAGCTTGGTAAACTTATTTCTACGAATGGCAGACCTTTGGTTAAAAACAAGGGTTACCTGGAGCTTGGAGATCAGGTTAAGATATGGTCGGCGGTGAACAGAGCAAAAATTTTTGTGGAAGAGGATGCGGTATTAAAAATCGGACCAGAATCTCGCATAAATGGAGCACACCTTTCAGCTTCAACTTTGATCGAAATTGGAGTGAATGTGCGTATTGCCCCTTATGTTGTAGTAATGGATGACGATTATCATTCTATAGAAGATCGCTATAAGTCGGGCAAGACAAAACCGATAATAATTAAGGATAATGTATGGCTTGGGCTTAGGTCGATAGTTCTGAAAGGAGTAACCATCGGGGAAGGATCGGTTGTGGCGGCTGGTTCTGTTGTTACCAAAGACGTGCCTCCTTATACCATGGTTGGTGGAGTTCCTGCCAAAGTTATTAAAAGTATTCCGCGGAGAGAAAAGCAGTCTGACGGGTGCTCTGTTGCTTATGAGGGAACAATTGAATGAATTTAGGTATAAATTTCTGAATGAAGTGAATACCCTTTAGAAGCAACAATTTTACCTATGGAGTTAGTACATTTTTTTAGGGCCATTTGGTACCGAAGATGGCTGTTGGTTATAGTTCCTACATCACTGGCAATTTTGGTTTTCTTTCTTACAGCTAATCTTAAGAAAGATTACCGTTCTACAGCTCGTCTGTCGGCGGGATTTACTCAGAAGAATCAGGTCTCGGTAGAGGATGAAAAAATCGGGCGATATGAAGTAGAGATTAAGTTTTCGAACTTAATTGAGAAAATGTATTCGCCCAATGTGATGGATCTTTTGACATACAGTCTTGTTATTCATGATCTGGAAAGTTCCGTGCCGTTCAGGACAACCGAAGATAACAACAGTGAGCTGTTGCTGAGTGAAGAGGATCGGCTGCGGATTATTGGGTACGCTAAAGACAGGCTGAAGTCGGAGAACATGGGGGAAATTGTCTATGAAACGTACCGCGATGATCCGGTATTTAAGGCATTGGTTGAAGCGCTTGGATATAATCACAAGCAATTAATCAGAAATGGTTTCTATTTGCACCGAATTGATTTTTCCGATTATATCAATGTTGCAGCTACCACAGAAAATCCTAAGCTGTCTACTTTTATTGTTAATGAGTTCTGCAACTTATTTATTGAATATAATAATCAACTCAAAGCCAGGCAGTCCAATGAGTCAATTAAATCATTGGAGAGACTTTTGGCTTCTCAGCAGCGGGAACTTCAGGAATTGACTAAAGTGCTGCAAGACAGCTTGTCCAAAACAAGCGGTTTTCGGAGTACGCCGATGGAATCAGAGATTAGTTCGCAGCAATTAGTGAATTTGCAGGCTGAATACAACAAGTTGAGCTTAGAAAACAAGCGTTTAACGCTTGAGCTTGAACGGGTGAACAAGAAGCTTCTTCGAAAAGACAGGAAAAATGCTAATGTAGCTGCCCGATCCCGAAACGAATATTATAATAAAAAATATCTTGAATACAGAAAGAAATATCAGGATTCCAATTTTAAGAATAAAATGGCTGAGGATTCGGCCAACTATTATTTAAGTCTGTTGGCTGAGGTGCAGACTGACGTGGAGCACTTGAATTCTGAAATTACTTTGCAGGAATACAAGGACCTTACAGAGGAAAGAGATAGAATAAAGGTAAACCTTGAGATAAATACAACGGCGTACAGGCAAAAAGGCAGAGAGATAGCTCAGCTGAGGAATTTGATGAAGGAAAATGAAATGCATGAAGGCACTTTCAGCGAGTTGGAGACCAGAAAAAAGAGTGCTCAGGATGACTATGACCGCACAAATGACCGTCTTAGAAAGGAATTGAGCAAGTCCCGAATTCTGGGGAGTTCGCTAAAGCTGGATTTGTTTGGATATCCTCCGGATAAGCCGGAGCCGTCCAAGCGACTTCTTTTTGTGATGGCGTCGTTTTTCGGCGGTTTTGTTATGCTGGTGGGTCTTATTGTACTTTTTGAGCTTTTGGATTTTTCTTTGAAAACTTCCAGTATTTTTCAGGCGAGGACAAACCTGAAATTGCTGGGTACTTTTATTTTTCTTGATAATCTTAAAGGACTTGGAAAAAGAGTTTTAGGCGTGCCACAGAAGGGTAAAGTAATGCATTTGGACAAGTTCAAGGAACTGGTTAGAAAAACGCGGTTTTCGATTGAGAATGAGGGTAAAAAATTAGTCCTTTTTACAAGTTGCAAGCCTGGAGTTGGAAAAAGTTTTATTATTCGTGCGTTGGCAGACGCTTTTGTAATGAAGAAAAAAAGGGTCTTGATAATTGATTTTAATTTGAAAAACAATTCACTCACTGAGTTTTTCAAACCTGATAAATTTATAGCATCGAAAGTGTTGCCCAATAGAAAACTTGTGGATTTTATAACTAAGACCCACATCCGGGGCGTGGATTTTATTGGCATTGAGAAATCTGAGATGGGACTGGCCGAACTAATGGGCGAGGATTTTCTGAAGTCCGGTTTTGAGCAATTGAGGAATATGTATGATTATGTTTTTGTAGAGTCGGCGAACCTGAATGATTTTTCGGATTCAATGGATTTGGAAAGCTGTGTGGATTCAGTTATCAGTATTTTTTCAGCTCAGGAAACTCTCAAGTTTATTGACGAGCAGTCGATTCTTTTCTTGGAGACGCTTCAGGACAAATACTTGGGTTCGATTTTGAATCGGGTGGAATTTAGATATGTAAACGATTAAACAATAGCAACCATGAGACTTCTATTTACCGTTTTGTGCCTGTGCACATATTTCGGCAGCTTGTTCGGCCAAGTCCAGCAAGAAGATTCCCGGAAAGAACAGATAAAAACTCGGCTTGTTGAGCTGGCTCTAAAACGGGTTCCGGCACTTCAAATTGCAAAGCTGGATGTTAAAGTCCTTGAAAAAGAGCAGATGATTACCAAGGTTTCCTGGCTGTCCAATGTAACCCTGAGAGCCAATTTTAATGAATATAATTTGGGAATAAAGGAATATGATAGAGATATCAATTTCTTTACACCGCCTAATTATAACGTTACATTCGGGTTGCGTTTGGGGGAACTTTTTGAAAAGCCTGCCGAGAATAAAATTGCCAGAAACAAGGCAATAGCCGCCAAGCTTAAAAGCGATGAAGTCCGATCGGATATTAAAGTAAAAGTGCTGAGTTTGTACGAGGATTATTTGTTGGCAAGAGAGATACTTGGCATTCAGACGTTGATGACTGATGATTTTCATTTGCGCTTTACGGTGCAGGAGAATAAGTATAAAAACGGTGAGGTCACGCTAAATGAATATAAGGCGGCTTTTCTGGAATACAATCAGAGCAAGATGAAGAAAGCAAGTGCTGAGGCAAATATGCAGAAAGCAAAGATTGCTTTGGAAACCTATGTAGGGATATCGATTGATGAATTGGAAAACTCGCTGTAGTATGCTTGAGACACTTATATGGACATTTTTTTTATTGGTGTTCTACACTTACATAGGCTATGGGATTCTTCTTTGGATTCTGAAAACCGGGAAACAGATTTTTTCTAAAAGAAAATCGTATGATCTGAAAGAATTGCCCAAGGTGTCTTTTGTAGTGGCGGCATACAATGAGGAAGACTGTATTCTCGATAAAATCAGAAACACATTTTTATTGGATTATCCGAAAGAAAAACTGCAGCTTGTGTTTGTTTCGGATGGATCCACCGACAGGACTCCTGAGCTGATCAGGCAGTTTCCCGAAATAAATCATTTGCATGTTGATGAGCGGGGGGGGAAGATTGCCGCTATTCATAGAGCAATGAAAATAGTGACGGCTCCAATTGTTGTTTTTTCGGACGCCAACACAAGTTTGAATAAAGATGCAATTCTGAAGATTGCCTGGCATTATGCTGATCCGATGGTAGGTGCAGTAGCTGGAGAGAAGCGTGTGCAGTCCGCCGCAGATGCAAATGCTGCCTCGTCTGAGGGTTTTTATTGGAAGTATGAATCAACATTGAAACAGTGGGATTCGGAGTTGCATTCGGTGGTTGGCGCGGCGGGAGAACTGTTCTCTGTCAGGACAGAACTTTACGAACAAGTTCCTGCCAATGCGATTCTCGATGATTTCATGATTTCGTTGAATGTGGCTCGGAAAGGGTATGTGGTCCGTTATGCGCCTGAGGCCTATGCTGTTGAGAGTTCCTCACTGAATGCACGGGAGGAATATAAGCGCAAAGTGCGCATTGCTTCGGGAGGAATCCAATCGATAGTCTGGCTCAGCGATTTGCTGAATCCGTTTAGGTATGGAACGCTTAGTTTTCAGTATGTATCGCACCGGGTGCTGAGATGGACAATTACCCCTTTTGCGCTGATTTGTCTGTATGTTTTGTCGGCCTATTTTGTTAGCAGTCAAGACTCTGTGCATTGGGTGTATACTACTCTGTTTTACGGTCAGTCCATATTTTATTTATTTGCATTGATAGGCGGTATACTTCAGGACTTTTCACTTAGATTTAAAGTTTTTTTTATTCCTTATTACTTTGTAATGATGAATTTCTCTGTTTTTTCCGGTATAGTAAGGTATCTGAGCGGGGCGCAGTCGGTGTTGTGGGAGAAGGCCAAAAGAGCCTGACATCGGAAATTGTTTTGTTCAACTAATTTTCTTACTGATGTTCACAAGTCAAGCTAATATTGCTGTAACGGAAAGAATTCGGATTAAAAAGAAATATCGGTATGGGTGGATTGGAGAGGGGCTTTTTATTCTTGCAGCTTGTTCTTTCCCTTTGTTATTGAAGTTTCCTTACACCATTAACATCTGTTTGTCGTTTGAGGGCGCTTACAGGTTGTATTTGGGGCAAATGCCTTTCAGGGATTTCGGGCTGCCTATGGGAATGGTGTATTGGTATGTTCCTTACGTTTTTTTTAAGATTTTTGGAGCGTCAATGATGAGTTTGCTTAAAGCTCAGTTCTTTATTAACGCTGTGTTTTTATGGACGATACGCTCTATTGTTAAGCCCTATTTTCCTTCGGCAAAAGACAGGCTTATAGTTTTGCTGCTCTTCGCTCTTACTTATACGCTTCAGAATTTCTGGCCTTGGTACAATAGCTCTACCTTTGTTTATCAGGTAGTTGGCGTTTTTTTTCTTCTGAAATGGATGGACGAGAGCAACCCTTTGAAGCAAAGAATATGGGTGCTTGTGCTCGCATTGTTTAATGTGCTTTCTTTTTACACAAAACAGGATACGGGAGCATTGGCTATTCTTTCATCTTTTGCTGTGATAGTTGCTGGGTGTCTGTTTTATAAAAAATTGTGGCGGTTTCTGTTGCTGTATATAGTTGCAGTATGTGCGGCGATAGTTTTTTATTCGTATTATTATTGGGAACACGGTTTTTCGTATTGGTTCAATTTAGGCCAGTTTCCTCATTCGCCGAGAATGTCGGTTACCGGTTTGTTAGATCATTTCTTCCAGAAACTGGTCTTGGAAAAACTTTACGCGGTGGCAATGATTGTCATTGCAGTTGTCCGATTCGGCAGCTGGAAGCACTTTTTGGCTTCCCGGAAAGAATTGACCATGTTTTTGCTTTGTTTGTATTTTGTACTTCAATCAGTTATAATCGACTACACCAGTCCGATTTCTTATCAGAACCATGCGTATGCCCACGGTTTTTTTTGGCTGTATGTGTTTTATTCCACAAGACGCTATTGGGTTTCTTACAAAAAGTGGGGTTTTGCGTTGTTGCTGGCTGTTGCGGCGAGCAATCCGTTTTGGCGCTATGTGAAGAAGCTTGTTCCAGGAGGTGAGGTTGAGCATCAGCAGGACCGGCCGGAGGAAAAAATCAGCAGGCAATGGGTGCTTTCCAGTTTGCCTACGATGATGAATATGAGGATTCCGTTAGATACGCAGCGGGGCATTGAGCGGCTCAAGAGGTCTGAAGTGGTTAAGAGAGGACTTGACAAAGTATTGAATATGACAGAGCTGACTCCTTTGGCCGCAGAACTGGGTTATATTCCAGACACACAGCAGCCGCTATGGTACCATGTGGGCGTAAGTATTTTTGATAAGGAAATTGCAGAGTTGGCAAAAAGGATAAAGGTGAACCGTTACGATCTTGTGCTATATCAGCATATTCCTATGCTTTCAGATTTTTATCCGAGCGAGCTCCGGAAAGTGCTCAAAGAAGAATATCGGTTAATAGACACTTTTCAGGCGCCTCGGCCGGTCAACTATGGGGGGGAGTCATATATTGAAGTTTTTGTAAGAAAGTCTGGCCAATGATGGATTTGAAGAGAGAAGCAATAAAAGGGGTGAAATGGACCGGGTTGACGAGTAGCGTAACCTCGGTTGGGAAGTTGATGAAAATTTATGTGCTGAATCTCTATTTGGAAAGCACGGAGTTTGGCTTGATGGCCGTGATGACAACCATTATTTATTTCTTGCTGCCGCTTTTTGATTTGGGGCTTTCTTCGGCCATAATTCACAGGCAGCGCATTAACCAGACTGAGTATAGCAGCTTGTTTTGGCTCAATGCAATAATGGGAATTTCAATTTATGCAGTGCTGTGGTTTTTGAGTCCATGGATTGGCGAGCTTTACAATGAGCCGAGAATCGGTAAGCTGATTCCGCTTGTGGGCATAGTAATATTGCTTGGAGCTTTCAGCACGCAGCATAAAACCTACTTAGTCAAAGAGCTGAAGTTCAGGCTGCTTTCGCTAACGCAGAATGTTGCAGACCTGGCTTCTCTTGGTTTGGCAGTTCTGCTTGTAATGAATGAATACGGAGTGTTTGCGCTGATCTATTCTGTGCTGGTGCGCGAACTTATATGTTCAGTAGTTTTCTTTATCAATGGAAATCGGCTGCAGCCGATTAAGCTGATATTCAGCTGGAAAAGTCTTTATCCGTTTTTGAAAATCGGTTTGCCGAAATTCGGGAGCATGGTGCTCATACAAGCAAAGAAAAGTTTGGACAATCTGATAATCGGCTACGTGATAGGAGTGGAGACACTGGGAGTTTATTATTTAGCCAAAGAATTTGTTTCCAAACCTTATGAGATTATTAATCCCATCATTATGAAGGTCGGAGAGCCAATTTTGTCCAAAACCCAGGACGATTTGCGTCGGATGAAAAGAGTGTTTATGAAAATCATGGAAGCGGTTATAGAGGTAAAACTGCCGGTTTATGTACTGACATTCGTGCTTGCGGAGGAATTTGCTGTTTTTCTGTACAGCGGAAAAATGCAGATGGTTCCTCTGGTAAGGATTCTGTGTGTGCACATGGCTTTTTTTTCGTTTCTGAATCCAAATGGCGCCTTGTATATTGCCAAAGGCCGAACAGACATTGAGCTCAGGTGGAACATCGGCGCCTCTGCTCTTTTCATTCCGGTTATTTTCGCCGCCGCGCAGTTTGGGCTCGAAAGTCTGGCTTTTGCTATCTCTGCTTTTACTATGTTTCTTTTCTTTTGGACATGGAAATATATTGTGGGTAAATTATGCGGAGCCTCTTTCCACGATTTGTTTTCTGTTTTTCTGCGTCCATTGTTGTTTTTGCTGGTTGTGGGTATTCCGGCTTTTTTTCTGAAAGAATCAGTTGTTTCTTCGTCTCTTCCAATTCAATCCTTAAGTGTATTGAGGGTAGCGGCGGTTTCGGGAATAGTTGGAGTTTTTTACGTGTTGTTCTTGTTTCGCTACAGTGCAGTTTTTCGGGAATTTTTGGAAGGGACTGTTGCAGGCAAGTTGAGAAAAATTGCGTTGAGGTTAAAATAAACTGGAGCAATCAGACTGGTAGAATATTTCATTTTTAGAGGTTTCAAAAATCGATATGTGTTGCTGAAAACTGCGTGTAAATATATTTTTTACAAAATTATTTCTGAATAGAAAAAACTGAAAAATTGGAGGGGGAGTGTGTCTAGTGCTGAAGTTATTTCTTTAGAGCTGTATCTCGAGTTAGTGGGATGAGTTTCGCAATGGCTTGTCTGTCCCGAACCAAAGGGAAGTCAACTTGTTACACATATGAATTTATCGTCATGAATTCATTAGTAGCAATTAAACTTTAACATTATGAAACATGAGAACAGCAGAACTTGGCAAGCTCAGTTTCCTTTGCCCCGAAGTTTGGGCAATTATTGGCAAACTGGGTTGTTGATTGCGTTTTTGCTTTTGGCAAGTCAAGTAGCATTTACCCAGCATTGGGAACAGGATTTTCCAAAAATCAGAAATGGTGCAACTGGAATCTATGCAGACCTGAAGGTAAAGAATGAAGGCAAGGTTTACTATGTTGTTTACAACAGTCAGCCTCCATCCAATAGCGCCGCTGATGTGAAGGCTGCAGCGCTTTCGAATGGAGGCGGAGCAATTGTTCGGAAAGGTTCAGTTGAACTAAGCGGTTCGGATTTGGAGAAGAGAATCCGTGAAAAAGGTTTGTCATCTAATGCTGATTATTGGCTGCAGATTGCTTTTGAGTCGAAGGCGGGAGAACTGTCGCCTCAGATTAGCCAGAAAAAGATGCGCCTTTTTGTCCGGCAGGGAGAATACAGTTACCAGTCAGATCCGAGTAAAGGAGATGGTAAGGAAAGAGGCTATCTTTTGTATTTTCCGGAAGAGTATTACGAGAATCCTGAGCAGGATTTCCCTATGCTGATTGTTCTGCACGGGCAAGGTGAAAGCGGAATAAAGCAGTATTGGAAGCTTCGGAGACACGGCCCCGCGAAACTGATTGAACAGGACTGGGAATTTCCGTTTATTGTTGCCACGCCGCAGGCGTATTATACTTGGTGGAATGTTTCGGTAGTCAACGAATTCTACGACCGAATGGTGCAGAGTCACCGGGTGGATAATCAGCGAGTGTACATGACCGGGTTCAGCGCTGGCGGAATGGGAACGACTACTTATGTTATTTGCTATCCGGAAAAAATCGCAGCCTGTGTGCCGATTTACGCTGGAGCCGGCCCGTTTGATGCATGTAAGATGCGGAACGTGCCGACATGGGTTGTATATAACAACAGGGACTTTTTAGCGGGTGGAACAGAGAGATTTATCGATACGCTAAAAGCGTGTAATCCGACGGCTCCGGTTAAGGTAACTGCTTTTGATTCCGGAGGTCATGACGCCTGGTCGAAAACCTACAATAAATCCGGCGGCATCGATATTTATGCCTGGATGATGCAGTTTAATTCAGACAACGGTAACGGATCGAATGAGATTTTGGCTTCGGACATTCAGAGCGCTTCAGTAAATCCCGATGAACTTTCGGTAGGTGAAAGCAGAGAGCTGAGTCTTGTAGTTCAGCTGGACAACCCGCTTGCCGAAGGACAGCAGCTTGTTGCTGATTTCAGTTCATTGGATGGAAGCGCAGAAACCCAGCTGACACAGGTGTCGGGGGCGCAATACCGTATACAGAAGATAATAAGCGCATTGGAAGCAGGAGCTAAGACGGTTACTGTAAAGCTCGAAACGGAAGGACAGCAGACAGACGTGTTTACAGTCAGCGTTCAGGTTAAGCTTACGGCAAAAAGGCAGCAGGAGTTGGTATTTTATCCTACCGACGGCAAGGCAAGGGGTTATTTAGCCTACCTGCCAAGCAGTTATTCAACGAGCGCTGAAAACAAGTCGAGCTTGTTGATTTATCTGGGAAGCCAGGAAGAACGCGGTCATCTCGACTACGGGAAATTGCTTGGCGTTGGGCCTGCGAAGCATATCGAGGAAGGACATGATTTTCCTATGGCAGTATTTTCCGTGCAGAATTACCAGTATTCAGGAGGCTGGACCAGGTCGGTTATCGGGGAATTTGTTGATTTTGCGTTACAGAATTATAACATCGCTCCGGACCAGGTCTTCCTGACTGGATCGAAAAGCGCGGCGGTTAATGCGTTTCTTTATGCGCTTGAGAACCCAAATAAAATACGCGGCGTGGTTCCTATTTCAACGAATTGGTATGTGTCTGACCACAACTGTGCGATGAGTGACGTGGGAGTTTGGTTTTTCCACAACCGGAACGATCCTTCAAGCTCTTCTTCCTCAATTCAGGGTTCGGTGGACCAAATGAATAAATGTGAGCGCGAGCAGCCGGCTAAGATAACGATTTATGAGGGATCAGGCCGTGATGCTTGGACAGAAGCTTACCGTCCGAAAACAACGGGTGATATTTATTCCTGGATAGCAGAGTTTGGCAACAACGGCGGGTCAACTATGCCAACCGTGGATCAAATTTCGTTTAGCCCGGAAAGCTTAATGGAAGGAATGGCTTATGACTTCCAGATTAGCTTGCAGGTAACGGATCCTGATGAAATGCTTTCTAAGGTAAGTACGGACTTAAGTGCCGTTGGAGGCGCATCTGAGGCTGTTTTTACAAAGCAATCTCAAGAAGGAATGTACACGCTGAATGCGCAGCTGCAGGTGAATTCCGGAATGGAAGGAACTAAAGTGCTGGTCATCAAAGGATATGCTGAGTCCGGAAATGAAGTACTGAGCGGAACGAAAAGCATTGTCGTTGAAAGCGACGTTCAGATACAATTCCAAGCATCGGCGAGCGCGCTGCCTGGAGCTGTTCAGGTTAGCACAGCTTCAAGCGCACCCGGCGACATGTATTATATAGTATCTGAGCAGGACTTAGGAGAACTGACTTCTGAGCAGGTGAAAGAAAAAGCGGAAAACGAAGAAGGTATGGTTTCCGGAAGCATGCCTTTGGATCAGGGAAGCCAGTCATTTTTGCTTAAAGGAATTTTGGGCAACCGCATGGTGTATGTTTATGCGACGCTTGAAAGCGGCGGACAGTTAGTTTCAAATGACATGGTTCTGAAAGCCCAGCTTCAGATTCCGTACAGGCAGAGCAGGGAGTCATTCCAGTCGGATCCATCGGATGGAGACGGAAAGCTTCACGGATATTTGCTGTATAAACCGGTGGAATATATAATGGATGACAGCAATAAGTTTCCTTTGATGATTGTTCTGGGAGACATGGGAACCCGGGGTAACCTGGATTATTCCAAATTGCTGCAGCGCGGTCCGGCTAAGTTTATCGAAGAGGGAATGGATTTGCCGATGGTAGTTGTCTCGCCTCAGGACTATATTTATTCAGGAAGATGGAGCCATAAGTTTGTCAAAGAGTTTATCGAGCATTTGTCTAGTGAAATGCGTATCGATAAGACTCGGATTTATCTGACGGGATACGACAAAGGTGCAATAGGCGCCGTTGAGTTTATGTTCAACAATTCGGATATAGTGGCCGCGGCTGCTCCGGTAGCATTGAACTGGATAATGCCTGACCATGATTGTGTGTTGAATGAAACTGCGCTGTGGTATTTCCATAATGCCGATGACAACATTTCCAGTTCATCGCGGATTTCCGATATGGTGGGGCATATGAACAATAGCTGTGAAAGAGAAGACACGGTGATGTTGACCCTGTTTCCTGACCAGTCTCATGATGCGTGGACGAAAGCCTATGACCCGAGTGCTCATGGAATGATGCTTTACAACTGGCTTCTTTCCCATTCAAGAGACCGGGTAAATAATCCGAACGAAGTGGGAGTAGGCTATTCGGCAAACGAGGTTGTTCCAGAGTACACCAATTCGTTCCAGTTCGGAACCAACCTGGGATATTATCCGCCGTGGAATGACAAACATGTTGCTTCAATGGCAATTGGA
Source organism: Cytophagales bacterium (assembly GCA_022360875.1). Taxonomy (GTDB): domain Bacteria; phylum Bacteroidota; class Bacteroidia; order Cytophagales; family Cyclobacteriaceae; genus JAKSBZ01. The sequence continues at coordinate 26,663 of JAKSBZ010000145.1, forward strand.
GATCCTGCCCGCGGAGTGGATGAAGGTCTTGGTGCAACAAGCATCCGGCCAGCTCTTTACGAGAGTTTCCTTGAACGTTGGGGATACGACGGATGGCTGGATATATACAGACATTATGGTGACATCGGTGTGCAGGATATCACATTGTTTATCGGTTATCCTTCGGATGCGCACAGAGACACAAGCAGTTACTCGCCGTACGGTGAGCGCTCGAAAATGTTTGCCAATATGTATGAACCGATATGGGACAACGGTGAAAACGGGACTCCTGTAAACGAGAACAACTATATGGCGAACTATGTGTATAAAGTCGCTCAGATGTACGGACAATATGTGAAGTTCTGGGAAATATGGAACGAGCCAGATTTCGATTATACAGGAAATGCCTGGAGATCGAAAGGAATGGCCGGAAACTGGTATGACAACGATCCGCAGCCGTATCAGCTGCACAACCTGAAAGCTCCGGTAGAGCATTACAACCGTGCGCTGCGCATTGCTTACGAGGTGATTAAGTCGATTGATTCTACCGATTATGTGTGTATTGGAGGAATCGGCTATGCAAGTTTCCTGGACGCAGTCCTGAGAAAAACCGACAACCCGGTTGACGGATCGGTGACGGAGGAATACCCGCTGTACGGCGGTGCATATTTTGACTGTCTCAGCTACCACAACTATCCGTTTTATGCTTTGAGCAAGTGGACGCCGAACGGTTTTGTTTATTCACGCTACTCCGATGCGGCGGTGGATGAAATATTCAAGTTCAAAGGAGTGATGGAAGGCATACTGGGAGACCATGGATATGACGGTATAAGGTATCCTAAGAAAGAGGTGATTATTACCGAAACCAATATTCCTCGTTACAAAAAAGCCGGAAGCTCGCATATTGGCTCTGTGGAAGCGCAGAAAAACTATGTGATGAAAACCTACGTCCGTGCGCCTGCGGAGGATATTAGCGCGATTTATATCTACGGTGTGGCTGACGACACTTTGAATTCCGAGTCCAGCCAGTTCCAGACAATGGGCTTGGCGAATCACATCGAGAGGGGAACGCCTCTGGAGTTTACTCCGACTGAGATGGGCGTGGGCTTTAAGACCGTTTCGGATTTCCTTTTCGGGCTGAAACCCGATATGGACCGAACGGCTCAGATGAATATTCCTGAAGGTGTTTACGGCTTAGCGTATAAGGATCAAGGCGACGAATTCATATATGTGATGTGGGCAAGAACTTCGGTGGACGAAAGTGAAGAGGCTCAGGCGAGCTACACCTTCCCTGCGAGCTTCAATGTCGGACAGCTTACGGTGTATGACTGGGAGTATTCTAGAACCGGTCAGGAGACCACGCTGTCTTCTGGAACGGTCAGCTTGACGGGATCGCCTGTATTCCTGCGAATTCAGGAAGGCACGGCAACCCAGCAGACAGCTTCGCAGGATTTGGTTGAATTCACCATACATCCGAATCCGGTGGTCGATCAGCTGGAGGTAAGCGTTGCTTCGGGCTTAGGGCAGGATTTTGAAATTCAGATTATGGATCCGCTGAGAGTCAGAGTTCTCAAATCGGTTGCGCTTCGGGGCGTAAGCGCCGGAACGACAAAGAGCGTGTTGATTAACGTTAACCTGAGCACAGGAGTGTATTTTGTAAAGGTTATCGATCAAAAGGGACAGAGTTCCATGAAGCGTTTCTTTGTGAAATAGACATCGTAGCACAGAGCTGAGTTATTAAAAATTGAAAAGGGGGCAATCGGTTGGGTTGCCTCTTTTTTGCTGGCTGTCTCGTTTTATTGATTCTATTTGGGCAGCCTCTTCATAATCGTTCTTCCCGCAAACCGCCGCTTTTGGGGAAAATCAGAAAAGCCCCAAACGGGGCTTCAATATTTTAATCAGAAAGTTTAGTTTAAGAATAGCAACCGATTGCATACCGCTTTCAGTTCAAATTGCACAGAGGTTGGAACGAACTGCAAACCTCGAACTTGCTGTTATTGAGGTTGTTATTTTTTTATGCATTGTTAACTGCTTCGCTTTTATTCATGATTAAAAATCTAATAATTTCATTCTCGAATCGATTTAAAAGCTCCTGGTTAAAAGGAATGTGTCCCATTTGGGGGATCAAAATCAATTCTGAATTCTCTATTGATTCAGCTGTTTGAACACCTCCATATTTATCAACTGCATAATCTTCTTCACCGTGCATAACCAACGCTGGAATTTTTACTTTTTTCAATTCTTCAGTTCGGTCTGTCAAGCTGTGCATAGATTTCACGTGAGTCGATCCAAGCGCCCCATCAATATCTTGTCGCTTATATAAATTTTTTGTGTATTCAATCGCCAGTTCTTTTTCAAATTTGGCAGAGCCGTTCAGATATTCCCAAACTTTTAAGAATCCGTATAAATCCGTTTCTAAATTATTCTGTGGTTTGTTCGCTAAATAAATCTCCCAAGTTTTTTCTGGTGGAACAGGAACATCCGGTGAATTTGTTGATGAAGAAATCGACGTCAGGGAATTTATTCGGTTAGGATAATGAATCCCCAGCAATTGGACAATGAATCCTCCCATAGAGTGCCCTATCACATGAGCTTTTTCAATGTTTAGTGAATCTAAAATTGTCAAAGCGTCATTTGCTAATTGCATAAAATCATAAGGATTTTTATCCCAGTCTATTTTTGATGAGTAACCAAAATCCCGATGGTCGTATTTTATCACAAAGAATCCGTTTTCCACCAAAATTTCGCAAAGGTGGTCCGACCAAAATGAACTATTGGCTCCAGCTCCTGAAATAAATAGACAAGTTTCATTGCCAAGCTCTCCGTATGTCTCAACATACAATTCAAGGCCCTTTTCAATTGAAATATATTTTTCCTCTCTCATCATTTTTTTCATTTTGATTATGAAGTGATTTCATCTTTTGAAATGGAGAAAATATTTTATTGAAAAACAAAAATGATTGTGAATATTAACATCGCCGAAAATTAAACATCACAGCCCTTTGGTACAATATCATGTACTTCCGAAAGATACGATAGAAAATGAAATTACCCCTAATTAGACTGTTGCAAAAAGACGATTTATTATTTTATATAATTATGGTGTTTTTACAAAATAATATAGTATTTTTTACTGCTCGTGTGTCCCATTTCCATTAGGGATGGGTCTTCGCTAAATCAACCATAAGTTCTAGAATATACTTCCCTTGCTTTTTTAGAATATCAACTAGCCTGGCAAGGCGGTTTTGTCCGGACTTAAACTGACCTGACACTTTTTGCTTCACCTTTCCGGCGTGAGACCTTTGCATTGAAGACATTCTGGATTATATTAGGAAGAGCGATCTGAAATTTATCAAGTATTTTCATTTATCGGTTTTAACATGCCTATGTGTTGAATCTCCAGATTCTTTGGACAATATGTTTCTATTTCAGTTTAACGCTTTGGGGCATTCTAAGTGCTAACCACTGGGGTCACGTAAACTTATTTTTGTTTATTGGAGGTTCGTTGTTTTTACTTAATATTGTTTGTCCTGCCCTTATTAGCCGTTTAGTCGACAAAGGTATTTTGAGAAAGTTCTATTTTTCTCCCATCAAATTTTTGAGATAATTCAATATAAGGGCTGTGCGCTAATTTTTATTTTAAAAAAAACATGAATGATTCAATTTTATAAACGCAAGTTGCGAATTTTTACGGTTTCGAAAGTATCGATGCCTTAGGCAAGCACCACTATCATCCGATAACTATGAGAGGAAATGGTGAGCGGTTGCTTACTGAAAATGAGCTTAAATTCAATCAATGGATGACCAAAAAAGAATATCATATTCCTTTAGAGAAAATCACAAAGGTTGAGGTAAAAGCGAGCCACAATTTGAAATTTAAATTTCCCCTAAAAGTGCTTCGCATATATTTATAAAGAGAAAAATGAAACGAAAATATTCGGAGCTTCTCTTGGCGGTAAACTGAGCCTTACAAAAGGCAGGAAGGACAAGGCTCCTTTGTGGAAAAAAGAAATCGAATCAATATTGAAATAGAATATTTTGAAGTAATGTTAAATCCTGACTGTGAATAAATAAGGATTAATGCAGTCTAAAATTCATGACTGAGGTTGGTGTTATTGTTTCGGGCGTGAAATATGGCGTTCGATTGTCGCAAAAGACGGTTTTTGAGCGGTGTCACTCCTCTCTATCAATTACCCTTCGCTCGTTATGCATTCTTAATTAATCATTGATGATTCGCCATAAACAATTATAACACGTGTTACTTGAAACGCAATTTTCAGAGGTGATTTCGATGATTCGATCGTCGAGACAGCAGGCCGTCGCACAGGTGAACAAGGCTTTGATTGATCTGTATTGGAACGTGGGCGCGTATATTCACCGACAGGTGGAAGAGCAGGCTTGGGGAAAATCGGTCGTGAAGGAGCTGGCGGCTTTTATCCAGTCGAATGATCCTGAACTGAAAGGTTTTTCCGACAAAAACCTTTGGCGAATGAAGCAATTTTATGCCGAATACCAAGGTCAGCCAAAACTCTCATCACTGATGAGAGAAATTAGCTGGACACACAATTTGGCGATTATGAGCCGCTGCAAAAGCCCTGAGGAGCGTGCGTTCTACATGAAGACTTGTCAGGAGGAAAGGTGGAGTGTGCGGGTGCTGGACCGTCAGATCTCTTCCGGACTTTATGAACGCACACTGATCGGAAAAGCGAACAGCGCGCCGGCTATTCGGCAAGTGCATCAGAACATGCACCAGCTCAAGGACAGTTATGTTTTGGAATTTCTGAACCTTTCGGATACGCATTCCGAAAGCGATCTTCAAAAAGCCCTGATCGGGCAAATGAAGGACTTCATCTTGGAGTTGGGCAGTGATTTTCTGTTTATCCGCGAAGAATACAAAATACAAGTCGGGCAAAGCGACTTTTTCATCGACTTGCTTTTCTACCACCGCGGATTGCAGTGTCTGGTGGCTTTTGAACTGAAAGTGGACAAGTTCAAACCCGAGCATTTGGGGCAGCTCAATTTTTATTTGGAAGCCTTGGACAGGGACGTGCGCAAAGAGCACGAAAATCCGAGTATCGGCATTTTGCTGTGCAAGGACAAAGACCAGGAGGTTGTGGAATACGCCTTGAGCAGAAGCCTTTCGCCGACCATGGTGGCAGAATACCAGATGCAATTGCCCGATAAAGCGCTCTTGCAGCGAAAACTACACAACATTATTAATTAACAATTAAAAAAAGCGCAGAAGAAACTCAAGGCCTATGTGGAAGGGCTCCAGCAGACCATCTACACCAATGCGGAGATTATTCTGGATCACTTCCGCAAGTGGTCAGTGCGAAGACGCTCAAAGGCAAGGCAAAAGGCATGGTTGTTACGTAGAGTATTGTTTCCGCAAATCGCTGCCACAAGGCGCTCACAAGGCTTTTAGAGAAGAAATGAGCTGTGTTTGTGCAAGCTCTATGCAAAGGATGAGGCTTTTAAGCAGGCTTTTTTGGATACTATGAACTGAATGCCGGGGCTGAGGTGAGAAGTTCGGTTTGCATGAAAAAAAATTGTACTCTCGATTTACTGGAAGGCCAATTTTTAACTTCAGAATGAAAGTTTCTGCTCTAGCAGATTGAGGGAACTAAAAATCAAAAGGAAATGTATTATTCCTGCACGTCTCTGATGTCTCAGCAAAGATTTGTGCCGTTTTTATTAGAAACATTTTTCATGTTTGGAGAGAATCGGATCTGATTTAGACTTAATAGAATCCATATAAAATAATGTGTATCCGAGATAAGCCAAAATGGTACACGTGTATTGTTTGCAGGTATATTCGCTCTGTAAATTCTTCTGCTATGGGCATATTTAGATAAAGCCTCTCCGCGTAAGATTTTTGCGATATCATTCTAAAAAATCCCGGAGGACAAAAAACGTTTCATCAACCTAAAAACCCTACGACATGCTTGCCAAAGCGATAAGTGTTGTTGCTGGAGAGTTGAATGCATATTTGAAATTTCATCGCCAGTTTTTGGAAAACAGGGTAATATTATCGCCTATTGTTGAGCAGGACGGGAGACTGGCTATTCGTGAGGAAAACAGAATTGTTTTTACTTTGACGGATCTTTCTGAGGAATCGTCTCTTAAAAATCACCGGTCCGGGAGAAAGGCCGGTGCTGAAAATAATCCGCCGGACCTGCACTTGAATGCACAAATTCTTGTTTCGGCATATTTTTCTTCCAGCAATTACTCCGAAGCGCTCGATTACCTTTCGGACACCATTTCATTTTTTCACAGCAAACCCGTTTTTAACACAAGAAATACACCGGCTTTGCAAATACGGGGAATCGATAAATTGTCGATGGAGCTGATCCGCTTGGATACAAATACCAAGAACAATCTTTGGAGCTCGATGGGAGTGAAATATCTCCCTTCTGCAATGTATAAGATGAAAATAGTCAGATTCCAAAGCCAAAAAGTCGGAGACAAGCTGCCTCAGCTTAGCGATGTGCCTACAGAAATACACAAGGAATGAGCAGGTACAACAAAATATTTCAGCTTGACATAGCTCATGAATATTTCAGTGAGGGATATACTGAACGCGTTCTGGATTTCCATCCCTTGTCTGCAACGCAGAGGCTCATGAGCAATTTGGGATTGGTTTTGAAAATATTACCCAATCAATTGCTGGTTTTTAATAAAGATAAAGCGGTTAAAATCGGCCAAACGGTTTCGCTGTATTTCCATGCAAGACCTTTAGACCCTTATTTTTCTAATTACACAGATGCTTCAATTAATAACACGATTATCTGTGCAGGGGCGGGTGAG
>JAKSBZ010000115.1 GCA_022360875.1 Cytophagales bacterium
CGCGTTGCTTCCTTAAAAAAAGTCCACAAAACTCGGCTAGAACACCATCGGGAACAGTGACGGGCGGTGTGTACAAAGGACATTGACGTAGTCTGCGGGCGGTAATGACGTCCGCATACTAAGCATTCCTCGTTCATGACGAAAAATTGCAAGCGTCAATCCCAACTACGACAGTGTTTCACAGATTAGCAGGACCTTTCGGCCTCGCCTTAACTCAGTGCCACTGCCATTGTATGGCGCGTGCAGCCCAGGATCTCTAAGGGCATCACAGACCTGTTATCGCCCCCTGCTTCCTCGCCTTTACAGGCGTTGTCCCTCTAAGAAGTATTAAATTGTACTAATTAGCAGGCGGGGGTCTCGTTCGTTATCGCAATCAAGCAGACAGGCCAACCCACGAACTAAGAACGGCCATGCACCACTACTGAGTGAATCAAGAAGCACCTCTAATGCGTCCATCCCTGCACTCTCTGCCCCTGGTAAGTTGTCCCGTGTTGACTCAAATTAAGCCGCAACATCCACGCTTTGTGGTGCCCTTCCGTCAATTCCTTTAAGTTTCAGCCTTGCGACCAGACTCCCCCCAGAACCTGAAGACTTTGGTTTCCCAAAAGGCGCTGAGAGAATCAATCATTCTACCAATTCCGTAGTCGGTATCGTTTATGGCAGGGAATACGGTGGTGTCTAATCGCCTTCTATCCCCCTGCTATCGTTCTTGATCAATGAGAGCGTCCTTGGCCAACGCTTTCGCTTCCGTTAGTCTGACGTCGATCTTGGAATTTCACCTCTAACGACATCGTACTAAGGCCCCCAACCGCCCCTATTACTCATTACTCTGTTTTATCACACCAACAAGACCGTAAAGAAAGTCGTGGTTTGTTATCCCATGCTAAGTTGTTCAGCTGCGTGTAGCCTGCTCTGAGCACTACAATTTAATCATGGTAAAGGAATGGGTGCGGGGTAGGTAACGTTGGTGTAAATAACACCAAATCACCCACAACCTGCAACCCGCATCACCGAAGAGGAGCGTTTTAACTGCAGCAACTTTTGCATACACTAGGAGAGCTGGAATTACCGCGGCTGCTGGCACCAGACGTGCCCTCCAATTGTTCCTCGTTAAAGGATTTAAAGTGTACTCATTCCGATTACCGGGCCTCGGATGAGTC
>JAKSBZ010000210.1 GCA_022360875.1 Cytophagales bacterium
CCCAAATTAAACGATTCAAGTCCCAGCTCCTGTTTAAAAACCTTTGGACTCAACGAACGATAGCAATGCGACGATCCCAAAAAAAGCACATCCAAACTGTTTTTTGGCAAGGCATGAAACTCCTCCCAACGCTTGACAAAAAAATATACTTCTTTTCCGAATTTTTTTCTTTTATACAAAATCAGTTCGCTTACACCATAATCAATAATTGGAATGAGCAAAACAAATAATAATGTTTTTGCCAATGCTTGTTTCATAGTCGTTAAAACTGAAAATATATAAAATCTCCCCCATTTAATGTAAAAAACATCATTCCCAAAGCTAACACTGTAATATAGCCAACATAGCGAAAAACAAAATGCCGTCGGGCAATTTTCAGCTGAAAATCCTCATGCCTGAAGATAAACCATTCCATCAGAACAAAAAAGGTTAAAATCACGGCGTATTTGGGGTGAAAGTAATAAAAACCCGCGGGGAAAAGCCGGGCACTTGTCACCAATCGCTTCAGGTATCCAGCCGCTTGCCCCAAGGTCTCCGCCCGGAAAAACACCCAGGCAACCGCAGTAAGCAAAAAGGTCATTCCCATTTGGAAGAGCTCCTTAATGCTCGGCCAATGCTTTCCTTCAGCCACGGTATCCAGATACGCCCGGTTTTTCTTCCGCAAAAATGAGGGAACAAAATACAGGGCATTCAAGCCGCCCCACACCAAAAACGTCCAATTGGCTCCATGCCAAAAACCGCTGACCAAAAAGATGATGAATATATTCCTCAGCGCTTTAGCCTTTCCTGCCCGGCTTCCTCCCAAGGGGATATACAGATAATCCCTGAACCACGTAGAGAAGGAGATATGCCAGCGCCTCCAGAACTCCCCAATATTCCTTGAGAAATACGGCACGCGAAAGTTCGTCATCAAATCAAAACCGAAAAGTTTGGCAGTGCCAATTGCAATATCCGAATAACCCGAGAAATCCCCGTAAATCTGGAAGGCAAAGTACACCATCCCCATCAGCAAAGTCACCGAAGAAAGCTCTTCATGCTTGGCAAAAATCTCGTTCACCATCACCGCGCAGTTATCGGCCACCACTATTTTCTTAAACAGCCCCCACAAAATCAACCGCGAGCCTTCTGCTCCCCTTTCGTAAACGAAAACGCGCTTTCTGTAAAACTGAGGCAGGAGGTTTGTCGCGCGCTCAATCGGCCCGGCCACCAGCTGCGGAAAAAAACTCACATAGGCAAAAAAAGCAATGAGGTCCTTCGTCGGCTTCAGCTTGCCTTTGTACACGTCCAAAGTATAGCTCATCGTCTGAAAGGTGTAAAAGCTTATGCCCACGGGCAAAACCACGTCCAATGTCAGCGGATTCATGGCGTAGCCTATGCCGGAAAAAGCCTCCGCAAAAGAGGCGGCGAAGAAATTAAAATACTTAAACACGCCCAGCAGGCCAAGATTCACGCCCATGCTGACCCACAGAAAAAGCTTCCGCTTCGCCGGCGCTTTCTCTTTTCCGATGACCAACCCGCATAAATAATCCACCAGCGAACTGAAAGCGATCAAGCTCAAAAAGCGCCAGTCCCACCAGCCATAAAAAAGATAGCTGATCCCCAGCAGAAAAAGATTCTGCAGGCGCAGCCTCCAGTGAAAAACAAACCAATAGCACAGAAAAGCCATCGGCAGAAAAACAGCGAACTCAAATGAATTAAAAAGCATATTAAAAAATTAATTACCACCGCCAGCCCTCTAAAAGTTTTAAACTTTTGAAGGGCTGTAAAACAACGTAAGACTTTCCGTCTTATTCCTTCTTTTCGCTTCATCCTTTTACGTAAGGATTTCTTTGTTAAAGCATTCTTCTCACAAGCTTTAAAGAATCCCCCTCTTTTCCCAAAAAGATTTCTTCTTTTTCACAAAGGCAAAAAAATAAAACCCTTAATGATTTCAGTAAAAATGCTTAAGCCTTTTAGCTTCAATGCTTAAAGGTTTAGGTAAAAATACTTAAGGGTTTTCGATAAAAAAACAAAGCAATAAAAAAACCTTGAAGGTTTTTCTCTCCTTCAAGGCTTCTTCATCAACCGTTCCGCCAGTCGCCGCTAGGCCTCCTGGGCTTCGCTGGAAACAGCCGCCACTTTTTCAAAGCGGGTGGTTTTCAGGATATCCTTCAGCTCCGGTCCCGGGCGGAAGATCACCTTGTGCCCGATCACGCTGTTTGCGCTCACCTTATCCGCCGTCTCCTCGCCCCGGCTCTTCAGGTTCAGCCGGAAGGTTCCCAAATCCCCCAGACGCACCGTATTCCCGTTCTTGATGTGCTTGCCGATCATCTGCATCAGCATTTCCAGCACCGCCAAGGCATCGGCAGGACTGATGGTGGACTGGTCGGCCATTTCCTTGCCCAAATCGCGCAGAGAGACATCGCTGACATTCACCGCTTTCGCGTAAAACTTCTTTGGGGCATTAGGGTCGCGTGGGTTGCCCATTTCCACTACTTTAAATTTAACTGCCATCGCTTATTATCATTTAAGAGTGAAGGTGGTTGCACCCAAACCGCTGCATAAATTACACCGCGCTTCCGCGGATGTCTGCCGGAAGCTAAAAGCGCATTGCTTCGAAAAAAAAGACAGGTAAGGTTTCGTTTTCGGCGGTTGAAGCCAGACAAACGCTCAGCTTTCCAACGGCTTTGACAAGCTGAACACAACAACCTTTGGAAAGTGGTTTCCTCTTAAAATTTCATCAATTCCCACTCGTTAATGCCCCGCGCTTCGGTTGAGAAGTTCACGCCAACACCAACCAGCTGCTTATCCAAATGGCCGTACTTCTGCAGATAATTCTTTTTGCGGATCTGCTCCAATGCCTCTTCCGCCGAACGGTTGAATTTAAACTCCAGGCAGTACACATGCGTTTCGGTTTGCACCACGGCATCCGCGCGCCCGTCTGAAGTGCAGACTTCGCTTTCAATATAAACACCCAAAAAGAAATACATCAGATGCACGATGGCATGGTAAAACCGCTCCGTCTGCTCGTGAATCTGATACGGCACATTTTTAAGCATCACATTAGTTAGATACATCACCCGCTCGATATCGTTCGCTTCAAAGGCCTTTTTCACCTTCACAACCTCGGGAATGGATTCCGAACTGTACCGCCCGGCATAAGCCCCTAACAGGTGCTCCAAAAAGGCGCTTTTCACTTCCAAATTCGGATAGCCCAGGGTGTAGGTTCGGGTCATTTTATCAAAGGCCTTAATCGTCAGATAACCTGTCTGATACATCAAGGAAATGAGATTGAAGTCTTTTTCTACCTGAAATGATTCAAAAACTGATTCTCCCGTCTCCACTCCGTCCAGGTCATACAACTCATGGGATTTCAATAAATCAATCAGAAAAGTAGGCGTTCCTGTAGCAAACCAGTAATTGGCAAATCGCTTGGCTGAAAACAACTGTAAAATGCCAAATGGATTGTACATCTTATGCGGACCCAGCCAGTCGTAACCATCGTACCACTTTCTCATTTCCTCCCGGCATTCATTCGGCGACAGACCTTCGCTAACCGCCAATTGGTTGATTTTTTCCGAAAAATAATTTTCCAATTCCTGATTGGTGTATCCCAGCAAGCTGCCGCACGCAGGATGCATACTGATATCCAGCAAATTATTCAAATCCGAAAAAATGCTCACTTTCGAAAAACGCGATACCCCCGTGATGAAAACAAAGCGCAGATACTCGTCAGCGTCCTTCACCACCGAATAAAAGGTTTTCATGATTTGCTGATTTTCCTTTGCCTGCGTCAAATCCGTCCCGATGTAATCAATGATCGGTTTGTCATACTCGTCCACCAACAAAACAACCTGCCCGCATTCGGCATACAGCTTTTCCAGCAGTTCCCGAAACAAGACATCCACCCGCTGACTATTCAAGTCCAGCTGATATTCTTTTGCAATAGCCTTCAGCTCACGAATAATTGCTTCTTCTAGACCTAAAGTCCTGTAACCCATTGAAGCAAAAGGCAACTTTACCACAGGATATTTCTGCGACCAATCCCAGCGCTCCTTAA
>JAKSBZ010000076.1 GCA_022360875.1 Cytophagales bacterium
CAGGTTCCGTCTCCGAAATCAATCACAGCCACCACTTCGTTGTCGTCGTTGAGAAGCTCCACTACTCCCGACACAGGAAAGTCGCAGTCATCCAGAAAAACCACTTCTTCCACAATATTTCTGGTGTATTTTCCTTTGTGCCTTCTTCCTTCCATGCAGTTCTGACGAAGCACTTTCATTTCTTCTATGTTCGCAATGCTCAGCTGAGTGCTGTCTCTCAGAATAACATCCACAGGGAAATGGATATCCGGCTTGCTTGTTTCGTCAGGATGGTTCTCGTACCATTCGCGAATGGCGCTCCACCCGTCAGGAGTTTCAATGGTAATCACCGATTCGTCAGGCATGGTGAAAGAAACCGGAAGCACAAGCTTGAAACATCCTTTGTATCGGCCTCTTTTTCCTTTTTTCTTCTTTCTGTGCGCTATTTCCTTTTCATTGCTGTCCTGCAGCTCGCGGCCTCTTTCGCTGAAATAAATGCTGTACTGCTCTCCGGCGTCGCTGCCCGATGTCACGCGCATGCTCACTTCATATCCTAGTCCTTCTGCCTTGTATGCCTGCTTGCTGTAGCTGTCAGTGTACTCCTGAGCCACAACTCTTTGTGAAATAGCCGGAAGCTGGCTAATGCTGATAAGCTGTTTCTGTTCTGCATTTTCAATAGCCGAAATCAAGCGGTTGTCATCGAAGGTTTCATCAGCCGAGCTGATTGACTCCGAGTCGCAAGACACCAACAAAGAGCCGGCAAACAAGCAAAACAGGAAGATGATTTTTCTAGGTAATTCTCTCATGGTTTTAAGGATTTAAGTTCACGAATAGTACCGAACAACAAATCGTAAAACCCTACCCCCTAGAAAAAAAATTATAGAAATAACTGAATAAACTTTTCAGGCATCATGAACTTGATGCAGTTGGTACTGTCAATTGAACTGCAGCGCATTGCCATTTATTGTTTTGTCTTTATTAAGCACAACCTTAAAGAATCCCCCTGATTGGCGCTAAGAAAATTTGTCGAAAGAAGCCAAGAGGACGCTATTACAATTTAATCTGAAGAGTAAATTTCAATGCCGATTTAGGTATTTTGTAGTCAACGTCTGTATAATTTGCTCTGTATACGTAATCTACCCTAAGCACTTTGAAAATATTCTCCACGCCTATACCGAAATCCAAATACGGCTTCTTCGGATCCAGCACCTTGAATGTGAATTCATTGGGCTTGCCTGTTGTGATGTACTCGCGGTTATAAGCCTTATTCTTTTTGGACATTCCGCCCCAAACCGCATCAGCAAAAAGTAAAAACCTGAAGCCAATTTTTTCGTTGAGCCAGTCAAACACGGGAAGGGCATTAGCTACTCGCCCCTGAAAATAGTGCACCATACGCACTTCCGCAAAAAAGTCGCTCACGAACTCAAAATTATCCATGCCTTCAATTTTATCGCCTAAAAACACCGCGGAGCCGCTTCCGTTGTGCGACTTAAGCAACTGATAAGGCAGCTGGTTTAGAGTAACAGCCTGATCAACCTGCAGCGAAGTTCTTCCAAAGCCGACCAGCTTCAAATCCCGATCCCGGAAGTGCATGTAGATCTGCTGATAAGGCTTAATGTTTCCATCAATTTTATTGTCATAGGCACCCAGTCTTACCCCTAGCCTTACTATGGGCTTCCGAAATGGAGGAATGTAGCGAAGCTTGTTGCTGCGGTCAAAATACACCAGATTGTTCGGATTATATTCCACCGAAATATCAAACTTGCCCGTTTCGATAGGAAAATCAAAACCCGGGCGCGTGTATTCACCTTGTGTTGCGCGCGAAAAATTAATGCTCTTCATTGACATATAAGTTGCCTTGGCTTCCGCACGCCAAAATGGGTGAAAATATTTCATGGCAGCCAGCTGCTGGATGTGTACATAGTATGAATTGCTGTTCTTGTAGTCTTTCCAGCGATCAAGAAAAAACGTATTGCCGCTTCCTTTCTCATTGCTTTCCATATCGCTAAGCCCCAACAGCTCGTATTGCGACCAATACTGCCAGTAAAAAGCCTGCGAGCGTTTAATGTTTTGCACCAAACGGAAATTATATTTCCAACGCTTATCGCGGAATCCGTAATATACCGAAGGATTAACAAACCAGGAATTGCTCAGCTTTCTGGTCGTTCGTATATTCAAGCCTGTCCGAAAACCTTCAACGCTGTTATATGCGGCCACATCACGGTAATTTCCATAGTCAAAATACCGCCCCAGGACAAATCCGCCGGAAACCGTGTTGAGAAAATCTCTGGTCCTCCGCACAGACCGCAGCGAGTTCAGCGTATCCACCAAATCAAAATATGACTGCCCATGGCTTGAATCCGCCGCCTGCGCATGCTTTCTGTAGGGCTTCCAGAATTGTTCGGCATTTTCCTGGCTGTCGCCCACAATGAGCCGGGTTGCCGGCTTTTCAGAAGGCCAAACCGGATTCCGCTTGTACTGAAAAAAATCCCTTTTCATCTTTATCCTAAGAGAAGGCACACCCGGAAAAATATCTGACAGAAGGTAAGACATGCCAAGCGTTTGACCTTCCCAGAAGCCGTCAGCCCTTTTTTGGAAGCTTTGGTTAAGAGAAAGGTCAGTCAAAAAGTTAATATTGGCTCCCTGAGAAAGTTTAAGTGAAGTGTCAACCAGCACCCGGTCTTCCTTGCTGATCATCAGCTTTCCTTCAAAAACCAAGTTGCCCTTTTCCCTGGGCTCTACCTCAATCAGATAACATTTAATCCCCTTATGCACATAATTGCTGTCGATCAGCCACATGTGATAATTGGCGCGCCAGTGTCTTCCCAGAGGAGACGGAAGCGATTTGTCGAGCAGTTCCACCTCATCGTTCAGTATGTCCACGCTTGCCAAAATGCTGACATTGCCGGCTGTCAGAATATTGTCATCCATATCCAGCCCTATTCCCTTCACGTGCTTCTTGTCGACTTGCACAGTCCGCCGCCCATCGCGAATCTCATGAGTCACTATATCTTCATTGACAAGCAAAGGAACAGCCAGTTCGCCGTTAAACATCGGCACCCGTGCCGAATCCAGACTGCCCATATACGATTTAATATCCTTAACGACATTAAATCTGTCAAACTGCTCAAAGGAAGATACAAAAACCTGCGTATTGGTATAGGCCCTGTATCGCAAATTGTCGAATCCCTTTACTGTTTTCGATGTCCGGTTCCTAACCACATCACGGATAATTGGAAATGCCGGATTCTCCTTGGCCTTGAAAACTACCTCTTCCAGTTCCTCCAGCTGATTCGTCAGCTGTATTAGCAACGGCTTCTTAAAAGAATTTACCTTAATAATTTTGGTTTCGTAACCTACAAAAGAACAGACCAACTCTGCCGGCAAAGTAAAATTCTTAGGAACATAGACACAGAATTCGCCCCGATCATTGCTTTCTGCACCATAGTTCACCATGTTTCTAAAATACACATTAGCAAATGACACAGGTTCATTAGTGTCGCGATCGACCACCTTTCCCTTTACCGAAATGAAGTCTTGGCTGGCAGCTGTGCGAGAGCAGAATGCGATGAGGCTGAAGGAAATAAAAAAATAAAACTGGAATCTAGCTGCCCACTTCATAAAAAAAACATTGAATTCAAGCTGAAAGTTAGACAATCCAACGTTTCTATGCCAGTTTTCGTACCGCTAAGCTTCAAAAAAGAAAAAATCCACAAACAACTGCTCTTATTCTTTGCCAATGGCTGAAGACTATTTCTACTCGGATCGAAAATAATCCTGACAGCCGTCACATTCAACATCATTTTGAGCAAACCTACTGCGTTTCTTCAGCATCAGTCCACTGATAATCTATCTTACCGAAAATATCATTTCCGCCAAGAACCGGAGATATCCTGAACCTGTATCGGTAAACTCCCTCCGCCTTAAGCCGGTATGGCTCATGAGCCTGCGATCGCCAGCCCCAGGTGGTGTCACCGCCCACTCCCATCTGCTTCCAATCAATATTAAGCGACACAAGATTCTGAGGCTTCACATCGCTTCCGTGGCGCATGTCTCTCCGACCATTGTGCTCCAAACGCTCAGTATCAAACTGATGGGCTGTCATACTCAGCGGCTTTTCCCCTGCCACCAACAAGCCAATATTCCTCGAATTGGTTAGCACCATCCAGCGGACGTCCGTTTTCTGCCCGTTTTCCTGCGGACGCACATACGGAAAATACTGATCCCACACCTTCCCGGAATAAACGCCAAGCGCCGCACCGGACTTGCGGTCCCAGTAACTTTCGTGAGGCCCTCTGCCGTACCACTTCATTTGACTCAGCTCGCCGGAAAGGTGCATCTGCATGCCCACCCTCGGCAAAATGGGCAGCGAATCTCCCGGGAAAAGAGAGTAATCAACCAAAACATCCCCGTTGGAAATCACATCATAAGCCACCGTGGCCCTCGTCTTGTTTGCCGGAAATTCCAGCTGAAAAACCACACGGTGCGACTGCGGTGAGAGCTTTTCCGTTCGACACATGACTTTCATAGGATTTCGGCTTGCCGCTTTCCAAACCCTCAGCCTGCTTTTCATTCCCCAGGCCAGATCGTTTTCGGTCGGCGCACGCCAAAAGTCCGGAGCCAAGCCCCGATTCACCAGCGGACTGCCCTTCAGCGTATACTGACTCAAGCATCCTTTTATTTTATCAAATTCAACAGTAAAAAAACTGCCCTTCACTCTAACGGCCAGCGAGTCTTCAAAAACTTCCAGTTCGGGCAGCATCGAGAGATCCCGGCTGCCGAATTTTCTCGGAGGATTCGACTGCAACACAAACTGGTCCCAACCCAGCTCATGAGAGGCTTTCAGCAGGCCGGAAGCCTGTTTCTTCCGAACTGTAAACTTCAGCAAATACTCTGCGCCAGGAACTGGCTGCAGCTCCGGGTATTTCACCAAAAAATCCGCTTTCTCCTGAGCCCCGGCGCGGACATCTACATCGCCCCGGGCAATTAAGCGTCCCCGTTCGCTGATCTCCCAGCTTACCGCATAACCGGAGTTGTCAATAAAATTGAAACGATTCCAAAGCACAAACTCGCCTTGCTTCAAGTTTCTAGCAAGCACTCGGATTGGCTGATGCACTTTCTTCACTTCATTCAGATGCGGTTTCGGCCTGCGGTCTGCTGTTACCAGCCCGTTTGCGCAAAACGACGAGTCGTTGGAAATCCCCACATAACCCATATCGCCTCCGTAAGCCCAATAATGCTCGCCTTTGTCGTTGTACCGGCTGAAGGTCTGATCCACCCAGTCCCAGATAAAACCTCCCTGAAAACTCGGAACACTGTCAATCAAATTCCAATACGCCTGCAGATCGCCCACTGAGTTCCCCATAGCATGGGCATACTCACAAAGAATGTAGGGCTTTTTTATCCCCTTTCTCAGAAAATCGCGCATCCAGTTCACTGTGGCGTACATCGGCGCAACAATGTCCGTATGGTCGGTGTATTTCGCCTGCTCGTACTGGACCGGCCGGGTATCGTCCCGCTGCTTTAGCCATGCGTAAGCCTGCACAAAATTACAGCCGTCGCCGGCTTCGTTGCCCAGCGACCACACAATAACAGAGGTGAAATTCTTGTCACGCTCAACCATGCGCCGCAGCCTGTCCAGGTGCGCCTCCAGCCAAAGCGTATCCTTGGCAAGGCTTTTTTCGCCGTATCCCATTCCGTGCGATTCAATGTTGGCCTCATCCACCACATACATTCCGTATTCGTCGCATAGCGCGTACCACTCCGGACAGTTCGGATAATGGCTGGTGCGCACCGCATTAATGTTGTTTTCCTGCATCAGCCGAATGTCCCTAATCATTTCATCAACCGAAATCACATTGCCCCGAACCGGCGAATGCTCGTGACGGTTCACTCCGCGCAATGTAATCGGCTTTCCGTTTACCAAAAGCTGGGCATTCCGTATTTCAACTGTCCGAAAACCGAATTTGCGAGCGAAAGATTCCAGCACATTTCCCTTGCGGTCTTTGATGCTTACCACCAGAGTATAAAGATTCGGCGTTTCGGCCGTCCAAGGCCGAGGTGAGCGCAGCTTGCCCTTGTGCCTCACATTGGTCAGCTTGCCGGGCACATTGACTTTTTCCGAAAAAGAATATATGCTCTTCTCCCCGTCGAGTATTTTCCCTTCCAGGCGAAAAACATCTCCAGACGCGTTGCCATACCGTTTGATTTCGAAATCCAGCAAAAGCAGTCCGTGC
>JAKSBZ010000135.1 GCA_022360875.1 Cytophagales bacterium
CTCACAATGGCCCCCGGCTCAAGGCCGGGGTGACAGTCAGGGGTACGGCACAGCCTGTGGGCCTTCCCTCCCTTCGTCACCCCGGAGGAGCCTCGCGAGAGGCGACATCCGGTGCTCGCGTAGAGAGTTGCCGAAGGCAGCCAGAAGCTCGGAGCGGCCTACTGCTGGGTACTTGGGTCTTCGCCGCCCGTGCCGCCGAGCTTGGCGGCTACGACATCGCCTGCCTCGGCGAGGTCCAGTTCAACGGGTTTTAGCGCCAAACGGTCGCCCCAATGCCGGTCGATCGAGTCAGCCGACGGCCCAGCACCACTGACTGTCATCCCGGCCAAGGGCTTCGCGTGAGCGAAGGCCGCGAGCCGGGAACCATTCATCAGCCTGCGCCCTTGGTTCGGTAATCCGCGCCCAGCCTCACCATGGCCCCCGGCTCAAGGCCGGGGTGACAGTCAGGGGTGCGGCACAGCCGGCGCGACTTTCTCTCCCTTCGTCACCCCGGCCCTTAGGCTTGCAGTCCCGGAGCGCGAGCCTTGGCAGCCGAGGTCCAGCTACAAGCTCGGACCGTGCCTACCGCTGGATACTCGGGCCTTCGCCGCTTCGCGGCTCGCCCAAGTATGACGTTGAGCGAGGACCGCGGGCTTCGTCCTTGCCCGAGGATCATAAATGATGAGCGCCCGCTACTCGCTTCCCGCGCCCTCGGCCCAAATCTGGCGATCGCAGGACTGGGCGAATTGACCTTGCGAAGCTGGGGGTGCTATCAGGCGGCGAAACCTTGAAGTTGAATGCATTTCAACAAGTTCAAAGTGTCGTTTTGGGGGCGGCTTCGACGTTGTCGATGGGACGACAGCGTCATATTGGTCTCGTCTGAAGCAATTCGGTGTGTCGATCGCGACGCAGGAAACCTAAGGTCAGAACTCCACAGCCATGATCAACTGCGTACTCTCGACGTTCCGCGTCGCGTCCGGCCCGGTTGCCGGCAGCAGGCGCCTCGCTTCACTCATCTGCCTGGCCTTTGTTGTTCTGCTCGCGGGCTGCAAGCTCAATGATCCTGGGCTCTTCGTATCGGGCACTGAGGCGCAGCATAGCCCGGAGAGTCAAAACGGCCTCGTTTTGGTGGGTATTCGCACCAACGACGGCAATCCGCTCTACTGGAGCATCGGTTTCCGGCTGACCGGGGAGGTCGAGGTCAACTGGCGTCGCTTCGATCCCGAGACCGATAGACTGCTCTACGCGGCCGGCAACCGCTTCCGAAGCTATCGCCACTGGTGCA
>JAKSBZ010000148.1 GCA_022360875.1 Cytophagales bacterium
CTTCTTAGTTGGTGCTTTTTTCAGTAAACCCTATATATATTGTTCCCTGATGCAATAATAATCCCCGCATAATCTGGGAAATTGTCATAATTGTGCTTAGTCAATTTAATTTCCTTTTGAGGCAATGAAACCACTTTGACCCTTTTTCCTTCGGGCGTGCAATAAATCAGCCGGTTGAAATAAGTTCCGGTTGCTCCCGCTAATAATTGCTTGCGGGGATTAAAAGCCCAGCTCTTCTGGTTTAACGAATACCTCTGCTGGTCACTAAATTGACTAATGTTGTCAATTTCCGGATAATAATCCCACTTATCTATTTTCTCCGTATTGTCCAGATCATAGCAAAATGTCTTCCCCTTAGTACCCGGGCTATTACCTATTAATGAATGGCCCACCTTCAGCAAAAAAGACTGATTCCACAATTGCTTGGAGAGTTTATTTTTTTTCACAACAAAAGGGCGGCCTTGCAATAGCTTATCCAAGCTAACTGTATAGAATACTTTCCTGCCAGTACTATAGGCATAGAAAAAACGCTCGCTTGTTTTCTTGTCTTTGAAAAACTGCCCCGTTAACGACGCGGCGGAAAGAAATTCTTCCGGGCCTCTCCCAAACGTTCCGCCTTCTTTGACCAAAGACAGACTGTTTGCATTATACACCTGAAAAGCAGGATGGGGTCCCTTAACATTTGAAATAACCAACAGGGAATCAACCATCAGCATCCCATGATAATTATAGGGCT
The DNA here is from genome assembly GCA_022360875.1 of Cytophagales bacterium. Lineage (GTDB taxonomy): Bacteria > Bacteroidota > Bacteroidia > Cytophagales > Cyclobacteriaceae > JAKSBZ01. The sequence continues at coordinate 737 of JAKSBZ010000148.1, forward strand.
GCAGCCATTTTGCATCCTTAGCGACCACCGTTTTCTCCTCAGGAAAACTGTCAACATATACAATATTGTCATCTGTTTTTGAACAGCTGTAGGACAAAGCCAAAAATGCTGAAAACATGAACTTAACTAAACTTCTCATACCACTAAAAATCAACACGATACAATTTAAACTCCTTGAATTTTCAAAATGCACAGAAGGGCAAGGAACCCGACGGTCCCGCCCTTTGCACCTGCCCAGTTCCGCTAAATCCCAACCCGCCTTTTCCGCTTCCGGACAGTGTACTCAGCCTCCTGATAACCGATTTTTCCGTTTTTGGAAATTCCCTCTACCACGATCAGCATTTCGCCCGCATTATCGGGATTGTAGAAGCTGCAGTCCGCCCGGCCGGAACTGTCGGCAGCCAACTCGGGCTCCCAGAACAGGACTGATCGCAGGTCGGGCTTTTTCCAGTCTTCCTCCTTCAGCCTGCGGTATTTGGGAGAATAGAATTCCACCCGCGGCTCGCAGCCCGAAAACACAATTTCTTTCATTCCCCTGGCTTTGCCGGTAACATACAAACCCTTGCCGCTTTTCGTGTAAATGGAAATCAACCCAATACTTGTCCACATCCATTTATTTTCAACACGCCCAACAGATTTTCTTACTAGTTCACTAGCAATTCCTCCTACTGAATTCTCAGGAAACCGGTTCACCAATGACATCACTGAATCCGGCTGTTCATAAATGTCTATAGACGCAATATCCTTGCTTTTAAGATACGGTATGCTCAAATACTCATAATCCTCGATCAGCTTCCCGTCAACCAGAATAAATGTTCTCTCTTTACCTATCACCTTGGCATAAGGGTCTCCGGTGTCAATGTGCCGAATCCTCACTTTGTCGGAAAAATGCGACTCCAAAATCGAAAACAGGCCATAGTGCCAATCCTCCTCCAGCTCTTCGAGCGTCTCATGGGCAATTACCGTGGAAGGCTTTCCGTGTCTCGCTCTGAACCTTCTGGCAGCCTCCGTAATTCTGTCGGCTTCCACGGCCACGGAGTCAAGCTTCATCACTCCATCGCCAAAGTCCATCGTCCTCCATTCCGGCTCTTTCCACCGTTTCTCCCTAAGCGCTTTCTGCTGTTTGACGTAGGCCGCCGTCTTTATCCGCTGCCGATACGCATAATGTATCTCAGGCAGTTCCGGACGGTCCAGCGTGATAAAATAGTTCCTCTTTCTATCCCTCTTATTGGCGCTCTGAATCACCGCTTTCACTTCGCCTCCGTATTCCTCCATCAGCTGGAACCGGAAACGCCCCAAGCTGTCGGTTTCGGTAGTGTAGAGCGTCTGGCTTTCGTTCGCAAAAGTCATCAGGGTCAGCTTCGCGTTTTTCACTGCCTTTCGGAGCACCTGGTCCTTTACCGTTCCGGACACCGTAAGCCGCTTCTCCGGAGCAATACTAAAAACTGTTTTTGTTTCGCGGTATTTGTACCGCCGCCAACCCTGAGTCAGCATCAGATCGTCCAGCGGCTTTTCCAGTACTTTGCCCTTCCGATAATAAAAACCGGGATTCTCGATGCTCCCTTTCAAATCCGAATGAAACAAAAAATACGACAGAATATTTTCCCTCAGGCGCTGCTGTCCGCCCAGCTCCTTTTTGTCCAGCACCAAAACCGACAGACTGGCACGGGGTTCATTTGTTTTTATCTGCAGATAAAGCGAATCCCTCTGGCTGTATTCCGGGCGGTCCGTGCGCATGTTTATGTTCAGGCGGAAGTCCTTGCGCACATTGAAAAACAGCCGCTCGGCGACAATTTGCTGCGATCTATCCAGCAGCGTGAAGGCCAAAACGCCTTCGGGAAAGCCGTCCGCCGGAAAAGAAAAATCGGCGGTTCCACCAGACACGGACACATCCTGCCGGGCATAAGCCCTTCCCCGGCACGACACCCGCAGGCTGAGCTTTTGCCCGCTGCCAGCCGAATTCACCTGCACGCGGAGATTTGTCCCGAGCTTTTTGACCTCCAACGAAAAACCGCTCTCCGCAACCGAAGGCAGCGGATAAACCCGTTCTTCGCCGGACTCGCCCAGCCGAAGACTGGCAAAATATTTCTCGCCCGCTTCCGCCCGAGGCAGCACGAAGCTTCCCATTCCCAGCGCATTGCCCATAAAAAAGCCCAGCGACTCGCCCTTTGCGTTTACAATTTCGCCGCCTGTCTGAATGCCATTTCCGTTTACATCCACCGCCTTAAAACCAATTTTGCTCGGAAAGCCATGCACCATTTTGCCGCTTTCCGGAAAAAACTGAAGATCCACCGCTTCAGGATTCACAATCACCGGCACCGAATACTTCTTGCGCCCCTGGGTGACAAAAGACACCTGAGCGATGTCCGCCGAATCGGGAAGCCGGTAATCCAGCCGGTACATTCCTTTTTTCTTCTTCAGAAACAGCGAGTCTTTCATTTCGCCGAAAGCCAGGCGTACCTTAAGCTTGTTGGCTAGACGATGAAAATGGTCCAGACTGTCAGGGGAAAGCCATCCGCTCAAATACATGCCGTCCGTCTGCCGGCGAACCGATAAGTTCTGGATGAGTTTCCGCTCCGGATTTTCTTTGGGAGAAACCAGCTGCACGTATTCCTTGAACAGAAAATCATTGCCAAAATTTTTGTTCCACTCGGTGTACGCCTGCACAAGATATACGCCTTCTTTGTATTTTTTCGAAAGGCTGAAAACGCCTGAACCGATCCCGTCTTTCAGCGGAATAATTTTCGTTTCGATCCGTTTCCCCAACGGGCTGATCAGCTCGACATGCGCCAGCCGGCTCAGCTCCGTCCTCTGATGCGAAAGCGCGGAGGCGACAATGCATTTGAACCATATTTTTCCGTCAGTCGGATAGACTTTCCGGTCAAGCTGCAGATATATTTTTTCCGCCGCCGAAGCGTCAGAACATATTGTCTGGGCGCTCAAACCAAGCGGCAACAGGAATAAAAGACATCCCGCCCAAAAAGAAGAAAACGAAAAATTTCTCATATTCAACAAATGGTTAAATGATTAGAAACTCATAACAAGAACGGCCGAAAAGACATTTGAAGACATATATTCCCCATACAGCGACATCTTCCCCGAACATTCCGCGCATAACGGATCGAACTATCTATAACACAGTGCGGTATACACTCTCCGAAACCGCCCAAAGCTTTCCAGCCCTGCAAATTTGCACGATAAAAAAAAACAAAAAATCGTCACTGCTCTCAAAGGCAAGCAAACATTGTAACCGGCAAAACGAACACAGGGAACAAATGCAAAAAACAAGAATTCTATTCCTGAATCCCTATAATTGCATACAATATTTTATATTTCTAATATTAAATTTAATATTGTCAAATACAAATATTTTAAATCATATTCAAAAAAACATGTATTCTACTGTCAATCAAATACATAAATCCCATTCAAGCAGAATGGGCAGCTTCTCCTGAACATATCCCTCCCATTTTCGCCGAAAAATCCCCCTCTGCATGTATGGTTTTAAAATAGATTTTGCTTTTCATAAAAAAATCTATGGTCAATCAATCAAATTATTTCCCGGCATTCACCACCAAAAGAACAGGATTGTCTTCACTGCCGCAGTTCAACGCGCGCAGCTGCTGCTCGTTGAGTAGAGCAGGTTCCTGTTTAGCAACCCAGCAGGTACCGAAAATTTTATACGGCCAAAAGTCCGGCAGATCTCCCGGAAACAAGTCATTCTTCAGGCCAAATTTAAAATGGGCTTTGGCGCTAAATTCAAGTTTTTCATGGTGAATATACTTTTCTTCTTTTTTGTCATACACAGAAAAGACCTCCCGATTCTTGCAATAATAATTGCAAAACAAATACCTATTCGTTTCGTTAAAGCCAAAATTTAAAATTTTATACTCACCTTCTGCCTTTCTTCTTTCTGATAAATTCATACTTCTTCGAGCCGACAGTTTAAAACTGCCCAAGTCAAATGCCCATTCAGGCACAAGCTTATTGTCTTGAATGGCATAAACTGTATCGACAAAAGGCTCTTTGAATTGGAAATTATCATTATGTCTATAACAACCTCCCGTATAATAGAAACTCTGCTTCACTCCTTTCAAACCGCCGGTTAGTCTAGACTTGAGTTTTTTGGTAATATGGAAATTCGAGTCCAGCAGGAGCAGCGCATCCCTGTCTTTTTCTTTATATGATTGCGCGACGGGCACCGCATACCGGTTCGCAGCTATTTTGCAAAGTCCTCCAAGCGATATTTTCGAATGGAGGGTTTTTACATAACGCCCGTCATAACCATAAACCTTTCCGCCTTTCTTTCTACCACATACACCAATTTGTTTGGAGCATCCACCAGTATATCCAATATATTGTTGTATTCCTGAGGTCCTTTGCCATACGCGCTTATCTTGCTGAGGTATTTTCCCTTCCGATTAAAGAAAAGCACTTCCTTCTCCGACTTATATATGATGTGAGATGAATCAAAATGCGCCAGGTAGGAAAACGTTCCTATTAAACAATCCGGGGTGGTTTCCAAAGGAATAATCTCTATGTCACCATCAACAAGCTCAGACAGCTTGCTGTGCCGCTCTTCTATTTGTGGATCGATTTTCACCGTGGGAACAGAACCTTTTTCCTCGCCAGGGGAGCCGCTCCAGACAACAATCATCAGAGCGAAACAGCGCTTACACATTCGATAAATCATAAAAATACATATTTAAAAATATACAAAATCTAACAAGTGCTCTTTGCCAGCAGC
>JAKSBZ010000075.1 GCA_022360875.1 Cytophagales bacterium
CAGCTGAAACACTGGAGCGGCACGCGCTGCTTTCGGTGGAGGAGCTGCAGCCGAAAGTCGAGCGGCTGAAGCTGGAGAACAGCTCTACGGTGCTGGGGTTGCGCAAGGAGCTGAAGGAAGGAGTGCCTTGCCGTGTTTGCGGAAGCATCGAGCATCCCTTTGCCGAAAAGCCGGGTGAAAGTTCTCTGATTTCGCAAGCTGAAGATGAGCTGGCGAAAGCCAAAAAGCAGCACACAGACAGGCAGCAAAAACTTGCGGAGCTCCGGCAGAATAAATCTGCTGAAGAGGCAAAGCAGCAGGCGCTGACTGAAGGTTTAGCTAGAAATCAAGAACATCTGAAGAAGCGATTGACCGAGCGCGACGAACTGCGGGACCGTTTGGAAGCGCGGGGAATTTCCGGAGAGGCGGAAGAATGGAAGGAGAAGCTTGCAACCGAGATGAAGTCCGTGCGAAAAATCGAGAAGTATCCGGATCTGCTTCAGACTTTCGGCCGGATTGGCAAAGCTTTGCGCAGCTGGAAGACAAGCGAAAAGCAATGGAAGGCGCTTTTGGAACCTTATGCGTCTTATTCTGAACAGCTTCCTGAGCTGAAAAATTACTCTCGGGAATTTTTAGATATAAAAGAAAATGCGGAGAAGCTGAAGCAGCGCCTTGCGGGAGCGGAAAGCTTGCGGGAGAATCTGCAAAAGTCATTTTTGGAAGAAACAAAAAGCCTGCAGCATGCGCAAGGGGAATTCCAATTGAAAAGGGAATTGTTGAACAGCCAAAAAGAAACGCGGCGTACGCTCTTCGGAGACAAAAGCGTGGAGCAGGACCAAAAGGCCTATTTTGAAGGAGTGGAAAGTTTGCGGAAGGCTGTTCAAGAAGTAAAGGAGCAACGTGCAAGCGCGGAAGCTGAAGCCAAGAGTGTCGCCGGACAATGTCAGGACGGAAAAGCTGCCGTACAGGAGCAGGAAGAGTTTGTCGGCAGTGCGAAAACCGAGCTGGAGGAAGCGCTTCGGGAAAAAGGTTATGCCTCTTTATCTGAGCTGGAAAGCGCTTTGGGGCTGTCCGGAGCAGATGTTTTGCGCGAAGAAAGAGGCGCTTTGGAGAGAGAGACAACCGAGCTGAGGACAGCCAGGGAAATGAAAGAAAATGAGCAAAAGCTTATTGTTGAACGCCTGAACCGCGAAGAAAGACAGGAGGAGGAAATACGAGCGGCTTTTTCGCAGCAGCAGGACGAGCTGACGAAGATTCAGGAGGAATCCGCAGGCGAAAAAGCGAAGCTGGAAATAAGCGCCCGCAACGAGAGACAGGCAAAAGAAATTTCAAAACAGATCAGCAGGCAGGAGGCAGATCTGAAAGTCTGGGCAACGCTCAACGAGATGATCGGCTCAGCAACCGGCGATAAATTCAATGACTATGCGCAGAGCCTGATGCTCGGCATTATGCTCGAATATGCCAACAAGCATTTGAATTCGATTAGTCCGCGTTACCGGTTTGTGACGCGTCGCGGTAGAGGAAGCACCGATGAGCTGTTTGTTAAAGATCTTGAGATGGGCGGCGAGGTGCGCGCCGTCCGCACCCTTAGCGGCGGCGAAACCTTTTTGCTGTCACTTTCCTTGGCGCTCGGCCTTTCGGATATGGCCAGTCAGCAGGTGCGCATCGAAAGTTTGTTTATCGACGAGGGTTTCGGCACCTTGGATAAGGACACGCTGGAAGATGCTTTGTGCACCTTGGAGACTTTGCAGAACGAGACGAACAAAAAAATCATGATTATTTCGCACGTGCCGGAGCTGCAGGAGCGCATAGGCGCCCAGATCCGCCTGAAGAAAGTCGGTGGCGGATACAGCAAGGTGGAAATTTGAGTTTTCGGAAGTTCGTTTCATGTACTAGAAACGGCTCTGTTGAGAGCATAAGAAATAATTATCCGTTACGTATTTATACTTTGTTTTTTTAGAAAAGTAAATTTCCGATTCACGAACTAAGATTTTAGTCAAAAAACTAATTAAATAGTTTGATAAAGAAGGTTTCTTTCGTATAATTAACTAAACAATTAGTTTAGTTATGGAAATGAAGAAAAACCCCGAAAAAGATGTCCACAGAAAACGACCGCTTTTCTTTGGCATTGCCCTGATTGTTACGATGGCTTTGGTTCTCTCGGCCTTTAATTTTAAGACGAGCGTTGGCTCCGATTTCAGTGATATGCAGGTTGAGATGTTTGTTGAAGATGAGATCATTCCTCCAACTGTGCAGCCTCCCGAAGAAGTGCCAAAACCCGAGCCGGTAAGTAATCCGATATTTAAGGAAGTAAAGGATCATGAAGAGGTTCCGGAAGTGGAACTAAATATGGACTTCGCCCTTGAGGAGGAAATTCCAGAAGTTGAATATGTGGAAGAAGAGCAGGACGAAGTGGTGGAGGACATTCTTATGAATGAGTTGCTGGAAAAAAAGGCCGAATACCGAAAGGGCGGTCTGAAGGGCTTTTACAGATTTGTGAGGAAAAAGCTCAAATACCCTTCTCAGGCTCGCAGGCTGGGCTTGCAGGGGAAAGTGATTGTGGCTTTTGTCATCGACAAAGACGGCAGTTTGTCGGACATCAGCGTGCTGAAGGGCATTGGCGCGGGCTGTGACGAGGAGGCTGTGCGCGTACTTACTCTGTCGCCGAAATGGAAGCCCGCCAAGCAGCGGGGACGCCCTGTAAAGGTGAAAATGATTATTCCTATTCATTTCAAGCTGAATTGATTTTTTAAGTCATATTTTCAAAATTTTAATTCATGGTAAAGCAAAATAATTTGAGATTTTTTAGACGGCTGGTTTTGTTTGCACCGTCTGTGTTAACCGTTTTGGTGTTGCTGGGCTTGGTTTACGGTATAGGCCAAAGCCAGGATCATGGGGAGAAGCAAAGCAAAAAGCCAGAAACTGTAAAGAAAGCCCAGAAGGATAGTCTGGCGCTGCAGATGCCTGATTATCAGAGCGAAAAAATGAAAAGTTTTTATCGCTATGTCAGGGGAAATCTGAAGTATCCGGCGGAAGCCCGCAGAGCCGGCATTGAAGGCCGGGTGATTCTGTCTTTGGAGCTGGGTGAAAATGGAAAAGTAAAAGATGCAATGTTGATCAAGGGAATCGGCGGCGGGTGCGGTAAAGAAGCACGTCGTCTTGCAAGAACTTATCCGGGTTTGCTTTCCGTTGAGAGCAAGACTAATGATGCAAAAATGAAATGGATTCTTCCGATTGTTTTTAAGCTAAAGTAAGGGAGGAGGGGTTTGGAATTCAGTTGCATGGTGTGTGTTTGAAAGTCCGCTTCGGCGGACTTTGCGTTATTGGATGGGGCGAGCGGCATGATGATCTCGCGGCATTTGGGAAGGAGCCGCTTGAAAGGAAATTCGAAGAAAAAACTGAATTGTGATGCGTTTGAAAAAAGTAGTGAAAATCAGCTAAATAATTGATTTTAATCAATTTAATAGTTGAATCATGCTAATTTTTTAAACGTAAAAAGAAAGTAGAAAGCCATGGATGAGAATTGAAATGGCATCTCCGGCAGCAGTTGGAGATAAACAAAGAAAGGTTGAAGGGCAGGTTCTTATAGCGTCGCCAAAAACCTTAGTATCATGCTTGTCAAAAAAAATCCTTCAGTCGACATAGACAGATTTCGGTTTGTCTTTCTTCTCTTAGGGCTGATTCTTTCTCTGTTGTTTGTGATAAGTCTTATGAAGTTTCGCATGCCTGTGGACCGGAGCGTGAATCTTGTTCTGGACGCCAGGCTGGACAATGCGGAAGACATGCAGCAAGTCAATACGGTGCAGCCTCCGCCTCCACCGCCGAAAAAGCGAGCGGTGAATGTGACTATTGTGGAGGTGCCGGACGAGGAGCTGATTGAGATGCAGGAAGAAATTTCGCTGGACATGGACGTGAATGAGGAGACGGAAATAGAAGAGTACACGGTTCCGGAGGAGGAAGAAGAAGAGAAGGAGGACGTGATCTTTATGATCGTGGAGGATGAACCAACGTTTAAAGGGGGAATAAAAGCGTTTTACAAGTATGTGTCTAAGGAGATACGGTACCCGTCCAAGGCTAGGAGGGAACATGTGACGGGCCGTGTCATTTTAAAATTCGTGGTTGAGCCTGACGGAAAAACGTCGAACGTAGAAGTGCTGAAAGGAATAGGCTTCGGCTGCGATGAGGAAGCCGTGCGGGTGCTGAAGGAGTCTCCGGTTTGGAACCCGGGCAAGCAGCGGGGCAGGCCTGTTCGCGTTCGGATGATTCTGCCAGTCTTTTTCAAGTTGCGGACAGGTTAGATGCGATGTGCGCGGCGTGTGTAAATGGTGCGAGAGCGGGGAAATTCCCCGCTTTCTTAGTTTAGCGGCATGCGGGCTCATGCCGCTTCTTTTTTACTGGAAATTCTTTTTTGTGAAAAATTATGGTTTTGTGCTATGAATAATTGGGCTGGCGCTTGTCATATCCCTAAATGATGTTTGGGATTTTTCAGTAATTGTTAAAATATTTTTCCTAACAATAGTCATAAAAAACACGGGTAATGATAGGAATCCTGATGAGGAATTATATATTGTATGTTATTGTTGAAAAATTGTAAAGTACACTGAAGTCTTTAAAGCATGATGCGACTCTATACGCTCCTTTTTTTGGTTTTTTTTATTCCGTCTCTGTCTGGAGCAGCGCAGGATTGGGGGACTGATTTGGAACAGGCAAAAAGCCTGGCGAATGCGAAGAAGCTTCCGATTCTATTGGTTTTCCAGGGCTCCGACTGGTGCGCGCCTTGTATTAAGCTGGAGCGAAGCATTTGGGATTCTGACGAATTTATAGAATATGCGAAAGACAATTTGGTTTTAGTGAAAGCAGATTTTCCGCGCAAGAAAAAGAACAGACTGAGTGCTGAGCAAAAAAGAAAAAATGGGGAGCTTGCTGAAATTTACAATCCCGGCGGGCACTTTCCGTTGGTTGTTCTTATGAACGCCGAAGGGAAAGTGTACGGTAAACTGGGTTATGAAAAGTTGAAGCCCGCAGCCTATATTCTTCGGATTAAAAGTCTGGTAAGATGATTCGCTTGAAATTTTTAATAGCCATAAACTTTTTTTCTCTTTCAGTTATTGCTCAGTCCAATTACAAAAGAGCTTTGCAGCTGATGGGTTGTGACTTTGAAATCACTGTTGTGGCAGAAAACCCTGAAAAGGGTCAGGCTGCGATTGCGCTTGCCGTAGATGAAGTTCGGCGCATTGAGCGGTTGATTTCATCGTGGGATCCGAATTCGCAGACTGCGGCCATTAATCGAAGCGCGGGGATTCGGCCTGTGAAAGTAAGTGCCGAGCTGTTTCAGCTGATTGCCCGATCGAAGAAAATATCCCGGCTTACCGACGGAGCTTTCGACATCACGTCCTCTTCAATGGATAAGCTCTGGCGATTCGACGGCAGTATGAAGCACATGCCAACCCTGCAGGAAATTGAATCGGCAAAGGCTAAGGTTGATTACCGGAATATCGTGCTTGATCACGAAAAGCAAACGGTTTTTCTTAAACGCCAAGGCATGAAAATCGGTTTTGGCGCAATCGGAAAGGGCTATGCGGCTGACAAAGCGAAACGATTGCTTGTTGAAAACGGCGTAAAAGGCGGGCTGGTCAATGCGTCAGGAGATATGAGCGCCTGGGGCAGGCAAGCCGGAGGAGACGACTGGACGGTGGCCGTAACCAATCCGCTGAACAAGAAAGCGGTTTTTGCATTTTTCCCTCTTCGCGACCGGTCGGCGGTTACTTCCGGCGACTACGAGAAGTTCGTGGAATTCGGCGACAAGCGCTATTCGCACATTATCAACCCGAAGACCGGCTATCCGGCGCAGGGGGTAATCAGCGTAACGGTATTGGCCCCGAAAGCCGAAATCGCCGATGCTTTGGCGACTTCGGTGTTTGTGATGGGTGTAGAAGCGGGTTTGCATCGCATTAATCAGCTGCCTGGAGTCGAGTGTGTAATAGTCGATGATCAAGGCGTAGTTCACCGGTCTGCACATTTGCAGGCGAAAAAACTTTAATAAAAGGTCACTCAAATGTTCTTTTGAAAAAACAGCAGAAATGAAGAAACTCCTTTTTTGCCTCGCATTCCTTTTTTGCAGCTCTTGCGTTGCTGTGAAAGAGTACGAAAAAGTTAATCTCAATGATCCGGACATGGAACTGGCCGACAGAAAAATTGAGCAAACCATTTGCAAGTTTCATTCGTACCGGGAAGCCTCTTCGGGAGCAACTTCAGGCTCCACGGGCGGTGGCTGCGGCTGCAATTAATAATATACAAGACAAAGTTTTCGTGATGGCTGGCCAATGAAAAACTATTGAAATCAGATGAATAAATACATTTTTGTTTTTCTATTTATGCTTCCTGTCTGGGTTTTTGCGCAAAAAAATGAAAGACAGGACTCTGTGAGGCAGTTTAAAAAACGGGTGCTGGAAAATGTGGAAATCGATTTTTTAACCAGTTTCTATACGCAGGACGGTGACCGCGCGGCGGTTACCGGCGGAATCGGAACCGAGGAGCTGGATGATTTTGTGCTGAGTTTTGTAACTTCCATTCCGCTGAACGATGATGATGTGCTGACAATTGACGCGACAGTTTCGGCCTACACTTCCGCCTCGTCAAGCAATATAGATCCGTTTGACGTGAGCGGCGCTTCTTCTAACGGGAGCCAAGATGACGACGACGATGATGATGACGATGAAAATTTGAGGGACTACAAAGTTAACGGGAGGGTGAGTCCGTATCAGGCAACTTCCGGTGCGTCCAAAAGCGACAGCTGGAAGCGTTTAAGCGTTGGCTATGCGCACAGTTCAGAGGACCGCAATACTGTCTGGAGCGGAAACATCGCGTTCTCGACAGAGTACGATTATAGGTCATTCGGGTTTGGCGGAAGTCTGACCAAACTATTCAATCAAAAAAACACTGCGGTTTCTGTTAAGGGAAATGTGTATTTGGATACATGGAATCCGCAATACCCTTCCGAGCTGCTTTACTATGACAATGACGGTTTGCGGAGTCCTTTTTTTCTTGCCAATCCAATAACCGGCAATACGAATTACAAACCGGTGTATTCGAAGTTTCCCGACCGGTCGAGGAATTCTTATTCTGCAGGTCTGAGCTTTTCGCAGATCCTGAGCAAAAATATGCAAGCCATTTTTTTAGTTGATTTTGTCCGGCAAAAAGGCCTGCTCTCCACGCCTTACCAAAGGGTGTATTTCCGGGATGTAGCCAACAGTTATCTGAATGGATTCCACTTGGCGGATGCGGTGGAAAGACTGCCCGATACGCGAACAAAAATCGCTTTGGGCGGACGCTGGAACTGGTTTGTTAACGAATATTTTGTGTTTAGAACCTTCTATCGATATTACTCTGATGACTGGGGCATTTCTTCCCATACGGCGAGCTTGGAGGTTCCGATTAAGATTGCCGACGCCTGGACGGTTTACCCGTCGTTTCGCTTTTACAGCCAAACGGAGGCGGATTACTATGCTCCTTATGATGAGCTGCAATCTGCCAGCGAGTTTTACACTTCCGACTCCGACCTGTCAGCCTACAATGCCGGCCAGTATGGATTCGGCGTTACTTACAAAGACATTTTTACAAGACTCCGTATATGGAAATTCGGTTTGAAAAGTCTGGATTTGAAGTTTCTGAATTACCAGAGGGATACAGAGTTCAGGGCGTTTAGTGTTGCGCTGGGGCTTAAATTCGTCTTGGATTGATGCAGGAGGCTTGTCTTTGGTTTATCTGTCTTTTCTTTTTCGTCTCATTATGTAATTTCCAAATAGTACTCTGCCCGTTGATTTGATATGATAAGCCTGCAATCTTTTCTACCTTTGCAGCCCCACTATTAGGAAGAAGAGATGAATCGATTTTTTGCTCCGTTTGAAAGTTTAAAGAACAGACTTTTTCTGCGTTTTTTTGCGGCGCAGGCTATTAACCTTTTCGGCGACTCGCTAAGCTGGGTGGCTTTGGCACTGCTGGCTTTCAAGATCAGCGGCGAGGATTCCGGAACGGTGCTTTCCACCGCCCTGACGATACGTGTTGCGGTTTTTGTGCTGCTCTCATCGATAGGCGGTGTGGTGGCCGACCGTGTGAGCCGCAAAGGCATTTTGGTTACGGCGCATTTTGCCCGCATGGTGCTTATCGGGCTGATGCCTTTTGTTGCTGCCGAGTGGCAGATTTATCTGCTGGTTTTTGGCCTGAATGTTTTCAATTCCATTTTTACGCCCACTTACAAATCCTGCATTCCGGTTATTATTAAGGACAAGGAAGAATATCCGAAGGCTATCGGGCTTTCGTCAACAGTGTATCAGCTGCTGGGCATTCTGGGGCCAGGAGCGGCCGGCGCCTTGGTCGCTTGGTTCGGGCTTCGCGAGGTTTTCTTCATGGATGTTATGACTTTCCTGACGGCCGGAATAATACTCTTGTTCATTCCCGGCGCTCTGCTGGAGCCTGACGGCAAGCAGGAAGCCAAGCCGACTAAGGTTTCTTTCCGGGAGCAGGTAATCGCCGGCTCCAAGCCTTTGTTTCAGAACAAATCGCTGCGGCTGAATTTGCTGATGCAGCTGGTGGCTTCGGTGATTGGCGCTCAAGTGCTGGTGAATACGGTAGGGATGATCCGGGGAGAGTTCGGGCTTGGCGATATGGAATATGGCTGGGCGATGACTGCATTCGGTGCAGGAGCGACCATTGCCGCTTTTGTTAGCGGAGCTCTGAAGAAAAACCGCCAGCTGCTTATGGCAAGCGTTGTCGGCGGGCTGCTTATTTCCTTGGCGCTTTTTCCCGTTCCTTTTGCAGACTTCGAAATGATTTTGTTTTTGTGGCTTATAGTAGGAGCAAGCGAGAGTTTTATCAACATTCCCATGCAGAGCCTGATTGCCCGGAAAGTGGCGCATGACGACCAGGGGAAAGTTTACGGAGCGCATTTCGCTTGGTCACATCTTTGGTGGGCGTTTGCCTATCCTGTCGCAGGCGTTTTCGGCGAACAGGGCAAGGATTCTTTTTTGTACGCCGGAATTCTGGCGCTGTTTATTTGGCTTGCCTTTCTTCTTGTTTTCGGGAAGAATGCGATGCGGGATGAATGTTTGGGTGAAGATTAACGTTAAAGCAAAGAATTCCGAGCCAAATTTTCATAGGCCTTCAGTGTTTTTGTGAAATAATATTTTGTAGGTCTTTCTCTGCTGGGTTAATAACTTATTGCCGAAAACCAATACTTGTTCTGTGGAATAAAATTTTTCAAAATTAAATTTCAAAACATAAAATTTTGTAAATTCTTATTTAATAAAATAAAATTTCGACACTGGGGACTGCTTTGTGTTCTGTCTGAAGTTGTAATAGTGAGTTTTTAATATTTTTTTAACTCAATCTAATTATTTTAAAAAATACAATTCCTCTTTTTGCGCGTTCATTTTTCACATTCCTACATTTGCTGCCATTGAAAAATTAAAACCTGAAAGGAACTTACGTGAAAGCATTGTGGAAGATTTCCCCGGTATTCCTGCTGGCCGGTCTTATGATTAGCGGAATGGATATTTTGCTTGCCGGACCTGTGGCAACAATATACGCCGCTTTGGTGGCCGCCTTGACCGACCGACTGGGGTACGGAAAGATTATGGATGCCGCCGTCGAAAACGTCAAAGAGATGCAGCTGGTGTTTTTTATTTTGATGGCGGCTTATGCAATGGCTGAAGCGTTTATGGCTACTGGCGTTGGCGCGTCTATAATCAATTTGGCGCTGAAGCTGGGCATTACGGGGCAGTCGGTTGCCGTGGTGAGCTTGCTGGTGACTTCGGTGTTGTCGATCGCGACGGGAACCAGCTGGGGGACTTTTGCCGCCTGCGCTCCGGTTTTTCTGTGGCTGACGCACATCCTGGGCGGCGACATAGGTCTGACACTGGGCGCAATTGCTGGCGGTTCTTGCTTCGGAGATAATATCGGTTTGATTTCTGACACGACAGTGGTGAGCTCCGGTATTCAGCAGGTAGACGTGGTAGACAGGATAAGGCATCAGGGTTATTGGTCAGGTTTGGTGCTTGTGCTGGGAATGATTGCTTTTTACGGTGCGGGCCTTGCGATGGAGCTTCCGACTTCTACGGCTGATGCCGGTCAGGCAATTTTGGAGATACCTCAGGAAGCCTGGACGAGTCTGGCTGAAAAAAGAGCTTCTGCCGTGACGCTTCTCGAACAAGTGAAAACAGGCATGGATCCGTATATGATAATCCCTCTGGTTTTGGTTTTGGTTTGTGCTTTCCGGGGCATGCCGACTCTTGCCTGTTTGTTCATCGGAATTGTGAGTTCCATGCTGTTCGGTTTGTACGAGGGAACAGTCGAATCTGTCAGTTCCTTTTTGCAGCTGGTTTATTCGGGCTTTTCAAGTGCGGGTTCTTGGGTGATTGTAATGATGATGTGGATAGGCGCTTTCGGCGGAATAATGAAGCGCATGAAGGCTTTCGAGCCGATAGCTTTGGGAATAGTACGCGTGTCGAAGAACGTGCGGCAGCTGATGTTTTGCAATGGTTTATTAGCAATATTCGGCAACGCGGCATTGGCTGACGAAATGGCTCAGATTGTTACCGTTGGGCCGATTTTGAAAGATACCGTGGACCGGGAAGTGGAAGGCAGCGAAGAAGCCAAATACAAACTGCGCCTGAGGAATGCAACCTTTAACGATGCCCTTGGGGTGTTTGGATCCCAGTTGATTCCATGGCATGTGTATATAGGCTTTTATTTGGGTATTGCGACGGCGGTTTATCCGCTGCATAAAGTGGGCGTTCTGGATTTGATTTCCAACAACTATATGGCATTCATTGCTGTTTTTTCTATTCTGTTACTGACCCTCACGGGCTGGGACCGGTTCATTCCGCGTTTCCGCCTTCCGGGAGCGGATGAGGCAAAGTTGAGAAAGTAAATGCGCCCGTATTGGGGTTGTGCGCTGTAGGCTGCGGAAGCGGGCTTACTGAACACCATGTGTGTTTTTTGGTTTTTGAAAAACAAAAGACCTTGAAATAAAGACTCATGTTTGTCTATAGGAATAGATGCAATAAGCCAAGCCAATCAGTTGTTCAGGGTAATGGACAGGAAGTTCAGATAAAAGATTTCCGAAAAGAAACATTGGTGCAGCGAAAACAGCAGGAACTGATACAGAGAAGCGGTTCGTCCGGCTTTTTCTCCCGCTTAAAAACGAATTGGAAAAACAGAAAGCAGTATAAAGGCATAAAACGGTCACCTTATTATCATTTGGCTTTCGAACCCTACCAAAATGAGCTGGGAGGAGTGCAGGAAGTTGGAATGGAGGATGACTATGCCAGGTATGAGCTGGAAAAACCGCCTCAGCGGTTTTCGCCGGTAAACGGCAGAGGGATAACCGGAAACACTTACAACTTTGCAGATAGAAGACATGAGGATGAGTTGGACTACGATGATCCGCTGTATTGGTAATAAGAAATAAATTCTGCGAGGCAGAGATTATTTACTGCTGACGCTAATCTCTGATTTTAGGTCATGAGCAGAATCAGAGATTTTTGTTGAGTCTCAGTTCGTCTACTTGCTTGTTTTCGTTTTTTAACAGCTTCCGCTGAGTTTTCAGAAAGTTGCTCATTTTTTTTCGGGAAAAAGGCTCCAGCGTTATAGTGTCCTGTTCGTAGAGCGAGGCTGGAAGTATTCTGAAGGTTGTCGGATTGGGTTTGTGCACCCATGAGAAATGGTAGCCTTTATCGCTGATGCGGGTTTTTCCGTTCTGTTTGGTAAGTTCCAGCGCAACCATTGCTCCTCCTTCGCGCGGCTGCGTCCGCTGATTCGACACAAAATTTCCCAGCGAATAAGCTACAAACCGTTCTGATTGTCCGTCTTTCGCAGGATGGTATTCCATCGGCTGCAACACATGCGGATGCGAGCCTATGATGATGTCCACGCCTTTTTTGAACAGGAAGCGGGCCATTTGTTTTTGGCGCTTGTTCGGAATCTGCTGATATTCTTTGCCCCAGTGTATGAATACGATGAGCTTGTCGAGCGTCTGTTTCCGGGCGTGTAATATGTCCTGAGCCATTTGGCTGGTATCCATCAGGTTGACAATCGCGGGCTTGGACAGGCGTATGCCGTTGGTGCCGTATGTGTAGTTGAGCATTCCCAGCCGGATGCTGTTGCGGTCAAGCAGCACGAGGTTGGTTGTATCGCGGTGCGCCTGATTGAGGAAGGTGCCCGTGTGCAGCAGCTGCAGTGAATCCAGCTGGCGGATTGTTCGCTGCACGCCGCGTTTTCCTCGGTCGCATGAATGGTTGTTTGCCGTTGCCAATACGTCGATGCCCGCTTTTTTGAGGCTTTTGGCCAGGGCGTCAGGCGAAGAAAACTGCGGATATCCCTTGTAGGGTTTTCCGGCCAGGGTTACTTCCAAATTGGCAATCGCCCAGTCGTACGACTGAATAAGCGGAGCTACAGGTTCGAAAACCGGGTCAAAGTTGTATCGTTTGGCTGAGGAGTCGTAAGCGGCGGCAATTTGGCTGTCGTGGCCCATGACATCGCCGATGAAAAGCAGGCGGACGGTGTCGGAAGTTTCTGTGGTTTGCCCGAGAATAATGCTTGCAGGCAGGCATAGCAGCAATGCAAAAAAGTATTTCATAAATTTTTTAAAAAAATGGACCAGCGAGACGCAAGAACGAAATTTATTTCGAACAATAGGAAGGAATTTCATTTATTTTTTGTTCGTGCAGAGAGGCAGAGTATTTCAGTTCCACAGAATCGAAAATTTCACTGGTGATTCTTTTTTCGAACTGCATGACGCTTTTTTCCATAATGCGTATCGAAGCGATGTTTTCGCTGGTTACGTACGCGACAATATCGTCGAGCTGCAGTTCGTCCAGGCAGTATTCGATGAGACGATGGGCCAGTTCGCTGCCGTAGCCATGGCCCCAGTATACTTCGTCAAAGCAATAGGCGATCTCATTTTCTTCTTCTTCGTTGCGGACCAAACGGCAGGTGCCGATAAACTGCGAGTCGCTTTTTTTCTCAATAGCCCACACTTTTTCCGCGGGCATCTTTTCTCGGTAACTTTTAATATGGTTTTCGAGTTCCTTCAGGTTTCTTTCGAACGGCTGGGGGCTGCCCAATGTAAATTTCATAACATTGGCATTGGCCTGCATTCGATGAAAGGCCAACAGGTCATCAGCTCTTAGTCTTCGGATCAGTAGTCTGGGGCTTTCAAAAAGTATCATGATTTTATAAAGAAAACAATTTCAATATACTGATTATTTTGTGAAAGCTTATATGCACTGGAAAAAAATTACGCATGTTATTTATTTGTAACTGCTTGATAAACATGAAAAAGGATGCAGGTTGCCTTGGTTTGCGTTTGCAGTTTTCTGCCGAAGAGATTGTTTTGTTGTTGACTTGGCTGAAAATAAAATTAAAGTTTAATATTTTATTTTTTATGCAATATTCTAAATTTTCTTCTTTCTTTTCCTCTCTCCAGAATTAGAATAAGTGATTGGCCTGGGAAGCTTTTCAAATTTATTCTTTTATTATTTTTTTCCATTTTTTCCTTTAAAAGCAATTTGCCGTCTGTAGTATACAGACTGTAAGCGTCAATTTGCGGTCCTTCTGTTTCTATGTTCAGAAAGTCGCTGGCCGGGTTAGGGAAAACAGAGACTATGGCGTCAGGAAGTCCCAGTACGGAGTTGGCCGAGTCTATACGGACGGAAAAACCGCTGGTGTGTTCTTCGACCGAAACCGACAGGTTGTTCATTGAGTTGTCAAGATCCAGGTAAGGGAAAACCCGCTGGTTTGAAAGTCCGGGTTTGTCGACTTGGAGGATGTAATTATTCCGGCGTATGTTTTCGAATTCAAAGCTGCCGTTTTCATCCGTATGCGTGACAGCGTAAATCCGCATGTCTTCCGGGTAGACGAGATATATAGGCATATCGGGCAGAGGCGTGCCTTCGCTTGACATTCTCAGATCTTTCAGGTTTCCTCTGATGTTTACCAAGCCGGTGAGCAGCTCGGGTGAGTACTCGACGGTGAAATTGCCCACATCGTTGGTGGAGTCTCCCAGCGTAATGGATGCGGCGTTCTGCCATATCGGCGTATTGCCGAAATAGGTGTTTAGATAGCGGCTGGTGCGCGGCGCATTGTATCGCAGAATATAGCGTCCTTCCGGAGCAATGACTTCGAAGCCTTCTCTGTTTAATTCTCCGTGGGCCGTTGGGGTAAATCGCCTCAGCGTGTCCAGGAATACTGTTACTGTGCCCGTTTGGATAATCGTTCCGTCCAGGTCGATAACCTGCCCGCGTATGGTTTGGTAGGGTGCCGTAACGAGAAAAACCTGTGACAGTGTGTCGGAAGGCAAATAGTTGGTGCTCCCCGGCTGATGCGCATAAACCGTAACGGGACCGCGGCCGGTAACGGTAATAGTGTCTTCAGTAACCTGAGCCTGGTTTCCTTCGGCTACGAAATAGCTGAGCGGGAGTCCGGAGCTGGAGGAGCCGGTCAGCCGGAACGGCGGATGGTTGCTGGGCACGTCTTGAACGGAATCGAACTGAATCTGCTGAGGCGCGCGCAGAATGACAAACATCACCGTGTCGGTTCCTTTGTAATTGTGGTCCTGGATATTGATGGAAACGAGCATAGAGTCGGCATTGGAGGGCTGTTCGGTTTCTTCTTCGTAGCGGATTTCAGCGCTAAGGTTGGGAGGTACAGTCTCCAATGATATTCCCTGTCGTTGACCGTTGTATACAGTGATTGTGTCCGAAATCTGAATTTGCGCCTGAGCTTTGACAATTTCGAATGCGCTGGTGTCGTGTCCGAAATAGTTTTCATCAATGATTTCAGTGATGGCCTGGTATTGCCCGACAATTATCGGAGCGTTGGTTTGTTCTTCGTATCGGGTTCGGTAATTCAGGTTGGGAGGGACCGTTTGGACCCCGACGCCCTGCCTCAGTCCGTTGTATTCCGTCAGCGTGTCAGTGACCATAATCTGCGCCTGTGCTTTTGTGATTTCGTGCGTTCCTGTGGCTTGTCCCTGGTAATTGGTTTCGTTGATAGTCGCTGTAAGAGTGTAAACTCCCGGTATGGCTGGTACGGCGGAAGAGTTGTTGTACAGATAGTCAACCCGCAGATTGGGCGGATTGGTGGTGCTCAGGGCCGGAATGCCGTTTCCGTCGAATGAGAAAACTGTGTCGGTCAGCTGGATGGTCGCCGGTGCTTTTTCGATGGTCAGGCTGGAGCTGCGCTCTCCGTTAAAACCATTGGAGTTGATGCTGATTTCCACGCTGTAGACGCCCGCGTCTGTCGGAGCCTCATGCATGCCTTCGTACAGAATGCTCAGTGTCAGCCCGGGCGGGTCGGTGGTTACGCTGAGACGTTTGGGCGAGCCGTCGTAAGTTTGGATGGAATCGTTGACGATAATGCGGGAGCTTGCCTGCACAATCTGGAACACAACCGAGTCGATTCCTTCATAGTTGGTGTCTACAATGGTTGCGATGGCCTTGTAGCTGCCGATGTTCACCGGAGCAGTGCTGGCGCCGTCGTAAGTGATTCCCACGCTGAGGTTCGGCGGCGTGGTGTTGATGGTAATCGATTTGGACTGCCCGTCGAACATTTGAATGGTATCCGCGAAATTGATTTCGGCCTGGGCTTTCAGAATCGTCAGCGTGGAGGTTAGCGTTCCCAGATAGGGCGGAAGTGCTTCTATATAAATGGCGTAAACGCCCGCATTTACTGGTACAGTGGAGCTTCCGTTGTAGGTGATTGTATAATTGGCATTGGGGTTTGAGACTGAAATAATCGGGGCGGTGGCCGAACCGTCGTAGACGTGTGTGGTGTCAGATATGGTAAAACTCACGTTCTGGGCCATCAGTTCCTGACTGAAAAGCATCCAGAGCGAGAAAAAAAGGAGCGGGCCGAACCAAATGATTTTTTTCATGCCGTTAGAATTTCATATTCACATATCTGCGTTACATCATAAACTGCATGTGAGAAATTTTGTTAAACAGCATCTCGAGCTGTGTTTTTTAAAATAAAAACTGAAAAAGATCGTGTTAATGTTGGAGAAAGAAGGAGGAAAAGACAGATTCACAAAAAAGAGGCAACGGTTCTTCTGTTTTAGTTTCCGGAAGTGCCTTTATTCATTATTTTTGTGTGAAAATTGCATCATTGGAACATCTTACTTTATTTGATGGGGCAAATATTATGAACAGAGCCTGTTGGATATTTTCGGCAGCTTTTTTCGGATTTTTTTAAACATGAGGGATTGAAAAAAAATAAACTGTGGAGGTTGAATTAATAAAAAATAAAATTGAGAGCTATAAAAGGGAAGGCAAGTCGCTTTTTACGACTTCGTCTTTTCAGTCGCACAGCATTGTGTTGCTGCATATTCTGAGCAGAATAGACGATTCGATTCCAGTGTACTTCATTAACACCGGTTTTCATTTCCCGGAAACCATTCGGTTCAGGGACGAGATAACCGAGCGCTTCGGCTTGAACCTAGTGGATCTGAAGACGCCGGTGTCAAAGATTATGCAGCTCAACGAGCGTGGGCGTTTTTTGTATACCAGCGATCCGGATTACTGTTGTTTTCTGAACAAAACCCAGCCTATGGAGCAGGTGATGCGACAGCATGATGTGTGGATAAACGGGGTTCGGGGCGACCAGAGCGCGGTGCGCAAGGCTATGAAGGAAGAGCAGCCGGCGCCTTTCGGGACGCTTCGTTTTCATCCGATGCTCGACTGGGACAACCGAAAGATTTACAGATACCGGAAGGAATTTGATCTGCCGGCTCATCCGCTGGAGGAAAAAGGGTATTTCAGCATTGGATGTGCTCCGTGCACGCGCAAATACGATCCGGAAATGCAGGAGCGCGAAGCTCGCTGGTACGGCATGAAAAAAACCGAATGCGGATTGCATACCGATTTGGCAAGCAAGTAATTTTTCCGCGGAGCGGTAAGAGCCGAATGTCCGGTTTACGAGATGCCTTTTTGCAGCGCATCGATGTTTTTTCCATCGAAACTCTTTTGAGGGGTGCAATTTGCACAGACAGATCGGCATTTGGCTAGTGAAAAACATATTAAACAGATGAAATATCCGTGGTAATTGGCCTTAGCATAATTGAGGGAAATGATTGTTAAGGTTATTTCATCTGACCATTGAAAAGCTATTAGAAGCAGATGAAGATATTAATAACTGGGGGCGCAGGTTATCTGGGAACTCAATTGGTAAAAGACATCCTGGCTAAAGAGGAGGTGCAGGAAGTAATAGTATACGATAATTTTTTCCGGAACAATTTTAATTTGTTTCTGGGCGCTCCGCTGCCCAACGGCGAGAAAGTGCGCTTTGTGCAGGGAGACATCCTTGACAGGCGCAAACTGGCCAAGGCGCTCAAGGGAGTGGATGTGGTTTACCATTTGGCGGCGCAGGTGTCAACGCCTTATTCGTACGAAGATCCTCACGGTTTTGAGCAAGTGAACCATTGGGGAACGGCTGATTTGGTGGAGGCCGTGGAAGGATCAGATGTAAAGCAGTTTGTGTACGTGAGCAGCGTTTCGGTTTACGGACGCACGTCCGAGCCGGTGAACGAACACTCGGCGACAAATCCCAGGAGTCCTTACGGAATTTCGAAGCTGCGCGGCGAAGAGCATGTGGCAAGGCTGGGGAAAAAAATGAAAACCTACATCCTGCGGTCAGGGAATATCTACGGCTACAATAAAAGCATGCGTTTCGATGCGGTAATTAACCGCTTTATGTTTGAGGCTCAGTTCAACGGCCGCATATCCATAGACGGGAGCGGGAAGCAAATGCGCGCTTTTGTGTCTTTGCAGCACATTTCGAGCGTGTTGCGGGATATCGTTTTTGCCGACGTTCCTTCTGGTACTTACAACGTGGTCGGCAGGAATCTTTCCATCTTGGACGTGGTGGATACAATGAAAGAAGTGTATCCGGAGCTGGAGTTTATTTTCGTGAACCAGCATCTCAACCTGGAGGGTGCGCAGGTGGAATCCGAAACTGAACTGTCTGATTACCTGGATATGCCGGAGACGCAAAGCTTGTATGACGAGCTGATGCATTTCAAGTCCGGTTTTGCTTTTCAGCACGGAGTCTCTCAAAGTGAACACTGGATTTTCAATATTTGAATTTGAAATATCGATATCCGGCTTTTTGCTTGTTTTTTTTGATATTTGTCCCTCAAAGCTGTATCTTTTGCCTGAGTACAGCTTTTTTTATTTTATATTTTTAATAATTTGAAAGCCGAAATTTTTATAATCGGTCATTTTTTGAGTCTGTAATTTTTACTGGAAAGAAGATTTTTTCTGCGTTCAACAGCCTAATCCTATGAAATCAAAATTTTTACTCCTGTCACTGACAGCGGCATTGCTGTTTGCATTGCCGGCTGCGGCGCAATCTGCAAAGTCCTATAAATACAGAACTGAACGGATCAGCAAAAAGAAAGGTAAATTGTATTTTATCTGGCTGGGTGATTCGGACAGGATGGTAACGTTTATGATGCGTAAAGTCAGTAAAAAAAAGGACGAGAAAGTGCGTCGTATCGCGATTTTTTGCAAAAAAGGGGAAGAGCAATTGGTTTTTTCGAAGCTGGATATCGGAAAATACTATGAGGTATTGATAAGAGCCGGGGATTTTGTAAGCGCGCTTGGCGGGCTTGAAGGCGTGTTAATTAGGAAAACTAAATAGTGGTCGCGATGCGTAATTTTTTTAGATTAAGTATTTTTTTAAGCCATGTTTTCTTTTTTGTTTTTGCACAAAGAGCATGGGCGCAGAAGTGTGCGGAAGTCGATCTTTCAAAAGGGAAAAACGGCGTTTCGATTTGCTATAAAGACGGAGATACTACCGCTACGGTAACTCTTTATTTTGTGAAGGGGCTAGCCGGAGAGGTGTATGACGGCTATGGCATGTATGACATTAAAAATGGTGATGCCAGAGTAGACGGGGGATTGGTGAAGATTGTTAAAAACGTCCACGAACCGGGATCTAACATTTACAGATTTGAGAAAGTTCCCAGATATGCGTTTAAAAATGGGAAAAAATCGAGATATGTTTTCTTTAAACCGCCTGAAAATGAAGGTGAAACACCTTGTCCGCCAATCGGCGGCATGCTGGGCTACTCAATCAACCCAGATAAAGCACTGCGTATTTCGGATGAGGTTGTTTTAGAATCTAACAAAAACTGCCAAGCGCCTTACAACGGATCGGCCAATGTGACGGTTCAGGGAGGCTTGGCTGCTTTAGCATATTCCTGGATGGATGCTTCCGGAGCGAAGGTGTCTGATGAGGAAGATTTGCAAAAGGCAAAAGAAGGGCAGTATAGTTTTTTGGTGACCGACGCCTACGGTTGCTCGAAATCAACATCCGTTACGATTGCAGCTGAAAAAGTTATTCCTCCTAAGCTCACCGTGCCGGTGAACCCGATTGTATACTGCGAGGGTGATGTGATACAGCCGATTATTCCCCAGGGAGTAGCGACGGGCAATGAAGTGCTTTGGTATAAAAGCGCCGAAGATGGGGCGGAGCCGTTTTATACAGGCGCCGAGTTTACTCCGCCGAAGCCCGAGTCGCTTGATGCCCGGTACGAATACTATGTAAGGCAAAAAAATCCGGCTACCCGATGCGAAAGTGCTTTGTCCGATGCCGTAGTTGTTCAGGTGTTCAGCCGCCCGGTTTTGGAAGGCGTAAACGCCGACCAGGAATTTTGCCTTTCCGATGCGCCGAGCTACGAAAGTCTGACTACAGAAACTTCTCCGAACGAAAATTCTGTTTACAGATGGTATTCGACTCCTTCTGGCGGCACAGCACTCACAGGAGCTATTGGCCCGGGAATAAAAGGGCTTTATCTGGAAGAGGCGAACAAACCCGGGCGCGGAGCCTGCGCTAGCGTGAGAAAGCAGGTGAATGTTGCGGTGTACAATGATCCGGATTTGAATCTTGCATTCACAGCTGGAGATGAGCATCTCTGTGAGGGAGAGGGAGTGAAGCTTACGCTAAAGAATGGCGAAGCGAATATCGAATACGCGCTTTTTAAGAGAGGAGGCAGCACGACGCAGCCTTTGGCGGTCAAGACTTCAAAAACGGCTGCTGATCATGAGTTCACCGTAGCGGCTGCGGATCTTTCGCTGCAAAAGAATACATTTTATATAAATGCCCGAAGAAAGCACTCGAAAACGGGAGCGGTTCTTTGTTCGAATAATCTGGTAACGGAACCTGTTGTAACGGTGTATGCAAAACCCCGTTTGGATCTTAAAATAAGTGCCGGCGCTGAGAAAGTTTGCCTGGGCGAAGGCGTGGATGTGCTCGTTGACGGCAGCGAAAACGACACCCAGTACAGCATTGATGGATGGAATACGTCCGTGCCAGGGAACGGAGCGGTGCTGAGCTTGAGGAAAGGAAGTCTGAAATTCTTAGGGGTCAATCGGATACCCGTTTTTGTAAAAAACAAGGGCTGCGGCGATTCGAAACTGATGAATCAGCTAGCGCAAGCAGAAGCAGTCGCCAGACCTCAGACTCGAACGCCGGTGCTGGCGCCCAAGTCAGTGTGTATGAACGGTACGGTTCAGGTGAGCCTTAGCAATCCCGAAAACGGGATGAAATATATTTTGAAGCAAATCGCAGAAGACGGAACAGCAAAAGACTTGAGTTCGAAGACGGCCTCCGGTGAGGTGCAGCTGGTTTTCGAATCGCCGGAGATTACTGCAGTATCGAAATTCAGAGTTGTTGCTGACAACGGGACTTGCGAGGAGGTTATGGGAGAAGACATGACGGTTCAGCTGAAGGCTTCTACGAATGTAACGCTTCCTGAACGCGTGGAGTTCTGTCAGGGTGAGAGCACGGAGCTGAATTCCGGTATAGATCCGTCGGTTGCCGGAGATTCTTTCCGCTGGGAAAAAGTCGAGGGAACGAAAGTGACAGTGGTGGGTACAGAGGCGGTTCTGGCGGTGAGTGCCGCAGGCAAATACCATCTGGTGTATACGAATCCCGACGGCTGCGAGTCGGTTTCCAAGGAAACGGAAGCGGTTGAAAAGGAACGGATAACTCCGGTGCTGAGCGTTAAAGACAATGCTTCAACCACTTTTTGCAGGGGAGGAAGCATTCAGCTGCAGATGGACCGAGGCGCGTCTTTTAAATGGTATAGAGGGACTGAGTTGCTGGCAGAAAACACTTCGGCTGTTTATACGGTTTCTGAGTCCGGCCAGTACAACGCGGAAATTGCCGACGCCGGCGGATGCTACAATCCTTCAAACAGCATAACCGTTACGGTTAATCAGGCAGCTCTGCCTGACGGATGGAATGATCTTATCGGAGACCAGAAGGTGTGTGCCGGGGCTAATGTGAGCAGTTATTTGCCGGGAAAAGCCTATGCGCTGTACGAGGCAAATACTGGTGGAACGGCGTTGGGCGGTGACGTTCCGATGCAGGAGAAAACGTATTATTTGCAGTATACTGATCCGGCAAACAGTTGCATAAGCGAAAGGGCTGCGGTTAACATTACTTTTTTTAAAGCAGGGCTTTTAACCGAGGCAAGTTTTAAATTTTATGCTCCAGGAAATCAAGGAACGGACATCACATTGTGTTTGGAGGATGAATATGTTATTCAAGTTTTTAAACCAGAGGATGGAGTACAGTACCAAGCTGTTGATAAAGACGGCAAAGTGGTGGCAGACTCTTGGGCAAAATATACTAATATGTTAGTGTCTAATCGAATGGAGGCGACAGCTTCCGGGGTCCATACATATTACCTTAGAGGAACCAAATACGGCTGTCTTAGCTATTTGCTGGACGCACAGGGGGATAGAAAAAAGATTGTTCTGAGAGTTCCTTTCAGCGATTCGAAAAAAGAAATTGAGTATAGCAAAACGCCGGTTTGCGACGGTTCTCAGTTTGGCTTCGTAGTGAAGAAGGCTTCCAAGGACCATGAATACCGGGTGATTGATAAAGGAAGCGGCAAGCCGGTTTCGGAGTACTTCCGGCTTCCCGAAGGAACAACGGAAGAAAAAGATCTGCCGTATAGTTTTAATTTGCCGAAATACGGTATTACTGAACAGGCGGTTAAGAAATATGTGGTTTGGGCAAAATCGAATGAGGGTGGCTGTCAGGAGAGCGAAGTGAGCGAAGAAGCGCTTTCGATAACAGTTAATCCTGTGCTGCCTAAGCTTAATCCGCCGACGCCGCAGAAAATGGCTTCGGTTGCCGGTGTTTTGCCGAAAGTCAGCGGTCTTGATATCGGCGACGGCTTGAAGGGAGAAGCGGTTTGGCGCGACAAAGATGGCAAAGTGCTGGCGCCGGAAGCCAGCCTTCACGCCAAGGGAACAGAAACTTATACCCTTGTGCACCGAAGCAGCGAAGGCTGCGAAAGCGAAGCGGCAAGCGTGGAGGTTTTAGTTGGAGAAAAGCCGCCGGTGCCGACGCATCCGCTGAATCCTGCGGCGGCTTTCAGGTATTGCGAAGCGGAAGGAAAAACCGCGGCTGACCTGAGAAAAGAATTTATCGAAGGGACGCATTACAAGACCGGAGCGGTTTTGCACGTCTACTTGTCGGCTGCCAAGGTCACTGACGGAACAGCATTGGAATCGGGGACTTATGAGGTTTCGCAGGAGCTTTCCGGCTTTGAGAGCGACCGCTTGAGCGTGGAAGTGGAATTGGTTCAGAAGACAATTCAGAAACCCGTTTTTGAGGTAAACGCCTCGACAGCTTGCCAGCCGGTTGCATCTTCATCCTTCAAAGCTGCTTTTAAAGGGCATGAAGAATCGAGCATTAAGTTTGTTTTGGCGCCAGCCAACCTGGGAACACTGGAAGCAACGGGGGATGCGGTAAAAATAAGTTGGAACTGGGAAGCGATTGCCGCTCAGGAATACGCTTCCGCGTCATTGACCGCCAAGGCATCCGGTTTCTGCGGCAACGAAATGGCTTCGGATCCTTTGACGATAAGTTTCAACAAAGGGCTTCCTGCGGTTGCCGTGGATGCAGAGCAAAGTTTCTGCGGTTCCAAGCACATATCCGATCTTGTTTATACGCCGTCCAGACCTTTGGAAAGCTATGAGAAGGCGCTTTGGTATGCAAATGCAACTTCAGACAGTCCGCTGGCAGCAACTGCGTCGCTGGAAAACGGCGCCAGCTATTTTGTGTCGGTTAAGAACGAAGGATGCGGCAGTGCCACGGAGCGTAAAAAGGTAAAAGCGGTAGTATATGAAAACCGTTTGAGCTTGAGCATCTCTGAAGTGTCGTTGAAAAAAATGAAAACAGAGCTTGTGACGCTTCCAGTGGTGATTGTGGATGGATTCGACAATATTCGCGAGCTGCAGTTTGGCATTTCTTATGACCCCGCCCTGCTGAAACTGAAAGCGGAAGACATTGAAACGGAGGTGCCCGGATTGACGGCAAAAGTTGTTGAGGCAGGGAAGATTCATGTAAAATATGCAAGCGCGGAAGCAACGGGATCAAGCTTATCATCTAATGTGAACTTGCTGAGCTTAAAATTTGCTTTGCAGCCTTTGCTGTGCGGAAAAACAGAGGTGGCATTCGATGAGCAAGTGCTGGCAAGCCAGCTGGAATACGGAGAGGCTTGCCAGTCGAATTCTTTCACCAAAAAGAACGGATCGGTAAGCTTGACCAAGGAATTGAAATACGAGCTATTGGCAAGTGCAGAGCAGGTATGTTCCGGCGAATCGGTGGATTTTACGCTAAAAGCCGAAAATACGGGAGCGAACCCGGTTTACAAGTGGTATGTGGCTTCTGCAGGTCAAGAGAATCTTCAGAACAACAGTACGGACAAGTTTACATTGCCAAATATTACCAAAGCTTCGGTCGTGCGGGTGGAGGTGACTCCAACCGAAGCCTGCATAGTGGACGAAGAGTCTGATCCGAATAAATCCAAGCGCATAACGGTCGGCAGCGTTTCTCCGAAAGTGGTAATCAGTGCGGAGCAGACGGAGGTTTGTCCGAATGAAACGGTTACGTTTACGGCAAAAGGGGAAAATGCAGACCAGAACCCGGAGTACTTTTGGGAGGTTTCGAAAGATGCGGGAGCAAGTTTTGAGAAAAAACAGGAGGGAGCTTCGAATACCTACGATTTGCAGGCTGTTGCAGGAGAGAGCTATCAGGTAAGAGTGCGTTTGAAGACAAAACAGAAATGCTCGGACGAACCGGAAGAAGGCGTGCCGTCCAATGTTTTGAGTTTGAAGGTTGCACAAAAGACGATGGAGCTTCTTGCGCTTGAGGGTCCGCAGAGCATCTGTCAGGGAAGCGATGTGGCGCTGGAATACACAGTCGGCGTAAAAAACGCGGATGAGAATTCGCTGACATACAAGTGGACTGTCAACAATGGGGGCGGCATTTATACAACAAAGACTTTGTCTATTAAAGAGTCGGATTTGACTGTGCCGACAACAGCCGGAGGAAATGAGTACGAGATAAAAGTTGTGGTTAGCTCTTCAGATGCTTGTGTTTCGGATGAATCGAAGATGATTGAAAAGACGCTAACTGTGACAAAAAATGCCGCTTTGAATTTTGAGGTAAGCTTGTCGGTAGCTCCTGAGAATATTTGCGCCGGCGACAACGCCACTTTCACCGCTGTATTGAAGGGCGCAGGAGGATATCCGGCAACCTATAAATGGTGGGTGAACGGGGCTGAGCAGACCGGACAAACCGGCGCGGCATTCAGCTCGGCCAGTTTGTCGGACGGCGACAAAGTGAAAGTGGTAGCCACTCTTGATCTTGGCGGCAAAGAAACCTGCTATACTGATAAAAAAGCTCAGGCTGAACATACTGTGAAGCTTACCGCTAAGCCGGTGCTGGAGTTTCTGCCGGTGCTGAGCGGCTGTGCGCCGTTCGATTTGAATTCGGTGATTGACCGGGAAAAGACTGACAAGGGAACAATAACATTTTACACCGACGCTGAGGCAACCAAACCGTTGGCTAATCCTGAGGCGGTGACTGTCCCGGGCGCGCAAACTTTTTATGTGAAGCTGAAGCGCACTCCTGAAGCAGCCTGCGGCGAGACGGTTAAGCCGGTTACGGTAACAGTGAATGCTATGCCCGAACTCAGCGTGCATGATATTTCTTCGGCGGTTTGCGGAGAAAACCTGGACTTGAAAAAGGCAATAGACGGCGGTTTTACTGAAAAAGATTCTTTCTGGAAAGATGCTGGAGCCACCGTTTCGGTTCCTGATCCGGCAAATGTCAGCGAGTCGGGAACCTACTATGTAAAGCGGAATGCGGGCGTTTGTTCTGTGGTTAAGCCGTTTGAGGCAACGGTCAGAAAAGAAATAAAAATTCTTAAAGTGACCAAAAAAGCCTCTTCATCTTGCACGGCGCCGAACGGAACGATGAACATTGAAGTTGAAGCGGGCGACAGGGATCCGGCTCAGTTCCAGTATGTTCTGGAGCACGCCGCTTCATCGAAACAGCTTAATCAAACCGGTAATCCTTTGTTTAATAACCTTCAGTCCGGAGAATATCAGATAAAGGTGAAATATCCGGACGGTTGCGAGGCAAGCAAGGCGGAAACGCTTGGCGGCCCTGATGGTGTTGAGTTTTCGTTGAGTGCGGATCCTTTGACTTCATGTGGAGACGCCAATGGAATAATTGAGATCAAAATTACGAATTACGACGCTGCCAACAGATATGTTTACAGCATTGACGGAGGAAACGAAAAGGAGATTGTTTCTTCTGCTACAGAAGATAATTTGGCGACAAAATCTTATTCGGTAACTGTAAAGAATACCGCAAGCGGCTGCGAGGCTACAAAAACGGTGACTGTTTCTGCGGCCGACGGCGTGAAAATCAAGTCCGTGACTCCTGAAGCGGAAAAGAATTGCGGAAAGAACAACGGGAAAATTACTGTCGCCGTTGATGGCGGGAAGGCGCCTTATGTTTATAAGCTGACAGATAAAAACGGCAAAGTCATTCAGTCGGAAGAAAAGAACAATAAATCCCACGCTTTCCTGAATTTAACGCCGGGAGATTACAAAGTGACTGTAATTGACAAGGGAACTTGCGAGGAGGAGGAAACCGTGAAAGTAAACCCGGCAGACGACTGCAATAATTTTGACTGCGATAAAATGCGGGCTGTTGTATCGACAAATGCGGCCAGCTGCGCGGGCAAGGAGGACGGGACGATCGTGGTAACTTTGCGCGGCGGAGTATATTACGAATACCAGGTTCGTGATTCGGATGACAATA